>JBDKLO010000074.1:0-37045 GCA_039795615.1 Pseudomonadota bacterium | reverse complement strand
GGTCTGCGCTTCCTGCCTTCGCATGAAGGGCTGCAGCAGAAAAAGGGAATCGCTTGGCTGGCCATGGGCCCCGTCGCGCCCGAACAATGGGGTGAAAAATCCCGCGCTGTTGATTTCTTCGATGTGAAGGCCGATGTTGAGGCTGTGATCGCGTTGACCGGAAGGTCCGCAGAGCTTGAATTTGCGCCAATCCAAGTTTCGGCTTTACACCCCGGACAGACGGCTGAAATCCGATTGGCCGGCGAGGCGATTGGTTGCATGGGTCTGCTGCATCCTCAGCTTGAGAAAACTCTGGGCTTCGAACAGCGCGTTTTCTTGGTGGCAATGGACCTTGATTTACTGCTGGCCAGAACATTGCCACGGTTTCGCAGCCTTTCAAAGTTCCCTTCCGTGCGACGGGATATCGCCCTCAATGTGGCGGAAAACGTTCCGGTGGGTCAGATTTTGGCGACGGCACGCGGCAACGCAGGTCAATACCTGCAAGAGATTGTCTTGTTCGATGTCTATCGGGGGCCCGGCCTTGATGCCGGCCGCAAGAGCGTCGCTTTCGGGTTGATTTGGCAGAACGAAGCGGAAACCCTGGTGGATGACCAGATTGAGGGATGGTTCCGTGATGTGGTCGAGTCTTTGGCTCGTGATTGTGACGCACGATTGAGAGATTGAAATGGCTCTAACCAAAAACGACATGATGGACCGGCTGATCCTTGAGCTTGAACTTCAGCGAAAGGATGCCAAGGATCTCGTGGATGAATTCTTTGAGGAGATCAAGCTGGCCTTAGGTCGCGGCGAGTCCGTGAAGCTCTCAGGGTTTGGGAACTTTGACCTTAGGGATAAAAGCGAGCGCCCCGGACGCAATCCGAAGACCGGTGAGGAGATTCCGATCACGGCGCGTCGGGTCGTGACCTTTAAGTCTGGGCAAAAACTCAAGGCATTGGTCGAGGCTTTCGACGGTCCCCTTCCAGAAGACGATTAAAGTGACGCGGTATCCCCGGGGATTCTCCGAGGGGATGGTCGAATTTCACATGGGCATTGAGGTGTAGTCGGATGGTTCGCGCTGGCATCGTTGGGGGCACCGGGTATACCGGTGTCGAGTTGCTTCGAATTCTGGCCTTGCATCCCCAGGTGGATGTTGTGGCGGTGACTTCGCGGGGAGATGCCGGCAAACGGGTTTCCGACGCCTACCCCAACCTTCGTGGACATCTGGACGTCCCTTTTGTGGAGCCCTCTGCGGCCGCATTTGAAGGTTGCGACGTCGTGTTTTTTGCAACGCCGAACGGAACCTGTATGCGCATGGCGCCGGAGCTCCTTGAAAAAGGGATTCGGGTCATCGATCTTGCTGCAGATTTTCGACTCAAGGATCCACAGGTTTTTGCTGAGTGGTATGGCGAGAACCATGCCTGCCCGGACCTTCTGTCAGAGGCGGTCTATGGCCTTCCTGAGTTTCACCGCGAAGCGATTCGCGGCGCCCGTCTGATCGCCTGCCCGGGTTGCTATCCCACCGCCGTACAGTTGGGGCTTGCCCCCTTGTTGCGTTCAGGAATCATAGATTCAGCGTCGCTTGTGGCGGATGTAAAGTCTGGAGTCAGTGGGGCAGGCCGCAAGGCCGAGATTCCAATCCTGATGAGTGAAACCGGCGAGAGCCTCAAGGCCTATGGCGTCTCAGGCCATCGGCATTGGCCGGAAATCCGTCAGGGACTTTCTGAGATTCTGGGAGCTCCCATTGGGCTGACCTTTGTACCGCACCTCATCCCCATGATTCGGGGCATTCATGCCACCCTTTATGGCCGAGTCACGGCAGAAATTGCAGATCTCCAGGGCCTATACGAACACACGTATGCCAATGAACCGTTTGTTGACGTGCTTCCCAGCGGATCTCATCCGGATACCCGAAACGTTCGGGGATCAAACCGTTGCCAGCTGGCCGTCCATCGACCGATGAATGGAGACACGGTTGTCGTCCTTTCGGTTATTGATAATCTGGTGAAAGGTGCAGCAGGACAGGCCGTGCAGAACATGAACCTCATGTTCGGTCTTGAAGAAGTCGCAGGTCTTGCCGCTATCGGACTCTACCCATGAATACAACGAACCATCGTGACGCCCTGGATCAGCTGACAACGCTCAGGGATTATGTGCGCTACGCCATCAGTTGCTTTAATGAGGCGGAGCTTTTTTTCGGCCATGGAACGTCAGGTCCGTTGGATGAGGCCGCCGCTCTGGTCCTTCATGCGCTGCATTTGCCCTATGACCTTCCGGGTGGTTATTTTCAGTCGACCTTGACACGTGCCGAGCGTGAAAAGGTCCTCGATCTGATGGATCGCAGGATTCGTGAACGCAAGCCGCTGGCGTATCTGACCCATGAAGCCCCCTTCGCAGGGCATCAGTTTTATGTCGATGAACGGGTGCTGGTCCCACGCTCCCCTATCGCCGAGCTCATTGAGTCAGAGTTTTCTCCCTGGATCGAGCCTGATCGGGTCGAGCGTATTCTTGATCTGTGTACGGGCAGTGGTTGCATAGCGATTGCATGCGCATTGGCGTTTCCTGATGCCGAAGTTGATGCCGTGGATATTTCAGCTGACGCACTTGAGGTTGCCGATATCAACCGACAACGTCTTGAAGTGGAGGATCGCGTCAGGACAATCCGCTCGGACCTCTTTACGGCGCTTGCGGGCGAGCGCTATGACATCATTGTCAGTAATCCGCCTTATGTGAGTTCGGCTGAGTGGCAAGATCTTCCGGTCGAGTTTCATGCTGAGCCTCGACTGGGGTTGGAGTCTGGGACCGATGGGCTCGACTGCGTCAGGCGAATTTTGGCCGCCGCGCCGGATCATCTGACCGATGAAGGTATTCTGATCGTTGAAGTCGGCAGTGCTGCGGAAGCACTGGTTTCAGCTTTTCCTGAGGTGCCTTTCTGCTGGCTTGAGTTCGAGCGTGGCGGAGATGGGATTTTCCTCCTGACTGCAGAGCAAGTCCGGACGTTTTTTTAAGGGCCTTGAACCCTAGGTTCACTGGATTCCCCGCCACATCGGGGTTCGTGTTCAGGAGGTAAGAGAATGCAACGCAAGATGAGGTTTCCCGTGATCGGGTGGCTGTGGGTTGCACTCTCATTCATCCTGCTCGCAGGATGTGATGGCTCCACGCCGCATCAGAAAGCCTTGCCTCCCAATGCACGAATCCTTGCCTTCGGGGACAGCTTAACCTTTGGTAAAGGGGTTTTGCCCGAGGAAAGTTACCCGGCGCGTTTGCAGGCCGCCATTCAGCGCGACGTCATTAATGGGGGGTTGCCCGGCGAAGTCTCGGTGGAGGGTTTGAAGCGACTTCCTATCTGGCTAGATGAATATGAGCCGAATCTCCTGATCCTCTGCCACGGCGCGAACGATCTATTGCGATCACTGAGTGAGGACAAGGTTCGCGAGAACCTGAGGGGCATGGTCAAGATGGCAAGGGATCGGGGCATGGATGTGATTCTCATCGCCGTTCCCAAGTTTGGGGGCATGCGATCTGCGCCCGGTTTTTATGCAGATGTCGCACGAGAATTCAATATTCCGCTGGAGAATCGATCCCTTGAGGAAATTCTGCGACATGCCAAATACCACAAGGATACGGTCCATCCGAATCCTGAGGGCTATCAGCTGATCGCTGATGCGCTAGTGAAGCTAATGAAAGCCTCTGGTGCTCTGTGAACGGAATGCCGATTAAAGGCCAAAGCAACGTGAGTTCAAACCCATGTCAGGAAATACGATAGGAAAACTTTTTACCGTGACCTCGTTTGGAGAAAGTCACGGCCCTGCCATCGGTTGTATCGTGGACGGTTGCCCTCCAGGATTGGCCTTGACTGAGGCCGACCTTCAAGGGGATATGGATCGCCGGCGGCCAGGGACTTCGAGACACACCACGCAGCGACGAGAACCGGATGCGGTGCGTATTCTCTCAGGTGTTTTTGAGGGGCGGACCACGGGAACGCCCATCGCCCTGGTGGTCGACAATGTGGATCAGCGATCCAAGGACTACGGGGCCATTGCCGAACAATTCAGGCCCGCACACGCCGACTACGCCTACCACATGAAGTATGGCATCCGGGACTATCGCGGCGGCGGTCGTTCCTCAGCCAGAGAGACCGCGATGCGCGTTGCGGCCGGTGCCATTGCCAAGAAATACCTTCATGAGCGATACGGCACTCTCGTTCGAGGCTATCTCTCCCAGTTGGGTCCCATTAAGGTGGATACGGTGGATTGGGAGCAAGTTTCGCAAAATCCCTTTTTCTGTCCCGATGCGGCCAAGGTTTCGGAGATGGAAGCCTACATGGATGCCCTTCGAAAAGAAGGTGACTCGATTGGTGCCCGCATCAATGTGGTCGCTCAGCACTTGCCCCCTGGCTGGGGCGAACCGATTTTTGATCGATTGGATGCGGATCTTGCCCATGCGCTGATGAGTATCAATGCGGTTAAAGGCGTCGAGATTGGGGGAGGGTTTGGATGCGTCGAGGCCAAGGGCTCGGAATTTCGTGATGAAATGACACCACAAGGCTTCCTCTCCAATCATGCAGGGGGAATCCTTGGTGGCATTTCAACGGGGCAGGATATCGTCGCCAGCATAGCGCTGAAGCCGACCTCCAGTCTCAGGTTGCCAGGACGCTCCATCAACATGCGCGGTGAGTCGGTTGAAGTCGTGACAACCGGTCGCCACGATCCTTGTGTTGGGATTCGGGCTACGCCGATCGCTGAAGCCATGATGGCCATTGTCCTCATGGATCACTGCTTACGCCATCGGGGTCAGAATGCCGATGTGGCCCCCGGGCTGAATGCTATTGCGGCCGAGGCTCCCTAGTCCTTGGGGCGTCGGCGGAGGCAGAAGCTTCGGCGTACGCCGATCCACAAGCCGCCGGCCCTCAGGCTTTCGGCTTTTTACGCGCTGTATTTTGGAATCCTTGGCGTCCTGCTCCCCTATTGGCCACTCTATTTAGAAAGCGTGGGTTTTGGCCCGGGAGCCATTGGCGCGTTGATGGCCATCCTGCCGGCAACCAAGATCGTCTCGCCGGCTTTCTGGGGATGGCTGGCTGATCGCGGCGGTTTGCCTCTTCGCTACATCCGCTGGACGTCTTTTCTCTCCGCCTTGTCGATGGCGTTGTTGATTCCCCATCCGACGAATATCGGATGGATCGGATCCGCGATGGTGGCCTTCGGATTGTTTTGGAATGGCCCGCTCCCCCTCTTTGAAACCGTGACGCTGGCTCACTTGAAAGGTCGCGGCGGATATGGACGAATCCGGCTCTGGGGCTCCATGGGTTTCATTCTGAGCGTTGCGGCCGGAGGCAGCATCCTTGGAAGTGTGCTTCCGGTGGCCTCCTTGCCAGAGGTGATGGTCTTCTTGCTCGCTGCGCAATGGATAGTGACCCTCATCATCCCTCCGATCAGGGCTCAGCGTGAGGCATTGGAGCAGCCGGCTCTCTGGCGTATTTTGAAGCGACCAGGGGTTGCGGGATTTTTAGTGGCGGGGCTTTTGATTCAGGTCGCGCACGGCCCTTACTACGCCTTTTATTCCGTATTGCTCAGCGATCACGGCTTTCAGGATGCCACGATCGGCCAGCTCTGGGCGTTGGGTGTGTTGGCGGAAATCGTCCTTTTTGTCTGGATGGATGCCTTCGAACGGCGTCTTGGCGTTCGAACCCTCTTTCTTCTCGCCATTGGGACGGGGGTTCTGCGATGGCTCATGATCGGTTGGGGTGTCGATTCGTTTCCGGTCATCTTGCTGGCGCAGATGCTTCACGCCGGAACGTTTGGCTTGATGCACGCGGCCTCAATTTCTCTGGTACATCAGCATTTCCAGGGGTCTCATCACGCCAAGGGGCAGGCCATCTACAGTGGATTCTGTTATGGCCTGGGGGGTGCTGTCGGAAGTCTTTATGCCGGCTATTTCTGGCAGGCTTGGCATCCGGGATGGGTCTTTACGACGGCCTCTATGATCAGTTTGCTGGCATTCGTGATTGCCTCACGCTCTCTTTCAGGAAGGCGTGTCGAGAGCGTGTGATGGTCTTAGATCATTCCCAGTTGTAACAAGGCCGCTTCGGACATCCGATCGCGTGACCATGGCGGATCAAAAACCACTTCAACCTGAACGTTTCGGACACCCGGCAGTGCCTTGACGGCGGCTTCGGCATCGAATTGCAACACCGGCCCCATGCCACAACCGGGGGCTGTCAGGGTCATGATGACATGGACATCATGGAGATCTGCGCCAGCGGGCTTAACGCCGCAATGGTAGACCAGCCCTAACTCCACGATGTTGACCGGGATTTCCGGATCGAAAATGGTTCTCAGAACTTCCCAGACATTTTTTTCCACCGTCTCGGCGTCGGTACCGCTACTGATATTGGTTTGTATCGCGGGTTCCTTGCCGAGGGCATCTGCATCGGCGCCGGAGATGCGCACCATATGCCCAGATTCATCGAGGACGGTGAAGTTTCCGCCGAGTGACTGGGTTAAGGTGACCAAGTGCCCCTTGGGGAGAGTCTCCTCGGTGCCGTCCGGAATTCGAACGACATTCACTTCGCGTTGAAGACAGATGCTTTCGCGGCCATAGCCAGTCATCGACATGTTGCTACCGATCAGAGGTGGTTAGAGTTGAAAGGGATGGAGGTAAAAAGACGGACGAGTTCGTCTCCCCGCGTCTCAGGAAGATCCAAAAGATCCGGCCGCTCGCCTGGATAGGCGCGAAGACGAATCGGACTCCTGATGGGACCTGGGGCATAACAGGATGTTCGAATCCCAAAGCCGCTCATTTCAGCATCCAAAGAGTGGGCAAAGCTTCGAAGGCCTGCCTTGGCAACGCCATAGGCTCCCCAAAACGCTTTTCCTTCGCCGGTGGCGGTGTCATCGACAAAGACGATGCGACCCTCGCCTGAGGCTTGAAGCGCTGGAAGAAAGGCTTGGGTCAGAAAAACCGGTGCGGTCAGGTTGACGTGAATCAGCCGCTGCCATAAACCGCTCTCGACGTCACGGAAGGGTCTTAAGGCCCCGAGTTCGGCAGCGCCATGGAAAATCCCGTGGAGGTCGCCCAAGGACTCAATGACCCGGTCGACCATCTCCGCATAATCCTTTTCGCTAGCACCGGCCAAGTCGAGTGGGTAGAGGGCGGGGGTAGGGCTACCCTGGGCGACGATTTCGTCATAGACGTTTTCAAGCCGGGGTATTTTACGGGCCAGAAGAATCGTGGTGGCGCCCGCCCTGGCCAGTGACAATGCGGCGGCTCTGCCGAGCCCTCCGCTAGCTCCGGTGACCAAAATCACCTTGTTCTCGAGGGGTGAGGTCTTCATCCGGCTTGTCGATCCATCCAGGGGATCAGGTCAGTCGGCAACTCAAGCGCATCATCGGCCCCCCAGCCTTCGATATCCTCATTGGCATTGAGATATCCATACAGGGCGGCAAGAGTCATCATGCCTGCCCGTCGTCCGGCTTCGATGTCACGAGCGGCGTCGCCAATGTAAACGCAATCCGCCGGATCAATGCCCAATCGCCCCGAGGCTTCGATCAGCGGCAAGGGGTGAGGTTTGGCTTCCGCCGTCGTGTCTCCTGAAACGATGCAAGGCGTGCGAAGGTGAATCTCGAGCGCCTCGGTCAGGGGTTGGGTATAGCGGGACCTTTTGTTGGTGACGATGCCCCAGGGGATACCACGCCCCTCAAGATGATCAAGGACCGATTCCATGCCTTCAAAGTATCGTGTGTGATCGGCCGGATTTTGTTCGTAGTAGCTCATCATCCGGTTGACGACGCGCTCAAAAACGTCACGATTTTCTTCAAGAACCGTGTTCACGGCAGGATAAGCCAGCGTTGGGCGCTGTTCGAGCGTCTTCACCAGCCAATAGCCGATCATGGTTCTCGCGCCCCCCGATACATGGCTTTTCATCTCAGAGACGTCGGCGGGTGGGAGACCTTCCAGTGCCAATGCATGATTCGCGGAGGCCACCAGATCGTGCACGGTATCCAGCAGCGTACCGTCCAAATCGAACAGAACGGCTCTTACCACGCGATCGGTCCGGCCGGCTCTCATGCGGCGGGTTTCTCAAATGCGGCCAGGTAGTTCACATCAATGTCCTTGGCGCTCAGGCTGAACTGGCTGGTTAAGGGGTTATAGGTCACACCTTCAAGACCCAAGAGGGTGAGTTCGGCGGAACGCGACCAGCGAGTGAGTTCGGAAGGACGAATGAAGGTCGAAAAGTCGTGCGTTCCCTTCGGGATCATGTTGAGGAGGTATTCGGCGCTGACAATGGCAAGCAAGTAAGCCTTGAGCTTCCGGTTGAGGGTCGAAAAGAAGACGCGACCACCGGGTTTGACGAGCGTGGCGCAGGCTCTGACGACAGACGCAGGATCAGGGACGTGCTCCAGCATTTCCATGCAGGTTACATGATCAAAACTTCCCGGGGCTTCTTCGGCCAGAGCCTCAACGCTAATCTGGCGATAGTCGATGTGAAGATCGCTGTCGCTGGCGTGATCGCGGGCCACAGAAAGGAGTTCGCCGCCAAGATCGATGCCTGTGACCGTGGCGCCGGATCGGGCCAGGCCTTCACTAAGGATGCCCCCACCACAGCCCACATCCAGAATTTTCGCGCCGTCGATTTGGGCATGGGAGCGAATGAACTGAATGCGCAACGGGTTGACCGCGTGCAGGGTCTTGAATTCACCGCGCGGATCCCACCACCGGCTCGCCAGTGCGGAGAACTTATCGATTTCATCAGGGTTTACATTCTCAGCCATCGTCATCATCGTCTTGTCCTGGACTCAGTGGGTGTTTGTGGAGGCCCGGTCTGACATCAGGCGTTCACGCCAGATCCGGATGCGGGTTCGAATGTCCGACTCATCCAGAGTGGTGAGTTGGCGGTCCTTGAGGACCCGGCGGCCCTCGATCCAGACGTTCGTGACCTGATGCCGGCTGGCAGCATAGACGAGGTCTGATATGGGGTTGAACAGGGGCTGGGTCTCAAGGTGATCCAATTGGATCGCAGTCAAGTCTGCCCACTTGCCTGGGCGGAGCGATCCCACCTCATCGTCGATGCCGAGTGCCCGGGCGCCACCGAGGGTGGCCATGGTCAGTGCCTTGGCCGCCGGGAGTGCGCTCGCGTCTCGGGCGACCGCCTTGGCGAGCAGGGCCGCTGTCCGCATTTCCCCCATCAGATCGAGATCGTTGTTGCTTGCAGCGCCATCCGTACCCAGGGCGACGTTAATGCCTGCATCCAGGAGCTTTGCGACCGGACAGAAGCCGCTCGCGAGCTTCAGATTGGATTCGGGGCAATGGATGACGTGGACGCCGGTTTCCGAAAGAAGACGAATTTCATCCTCCTCCAGCTGGGTCATGTGGACCGCCATAAGGTTGGGTCCCAGAAGCCCGAGTTGATGAAGTCGGTTGAGCGGCCGCATGCCGATGGTTTTTCGGCTACCCGCGATCTCATCCTCCGTTTCATGGATATGCATATGGATAGGAAGATCGAGTTCGTCGGCCAGCGTGCGAATACGAAGCAGTGGGGCATCGGAGACGGTGTAGGGTGCATGCGGAGCAAAGGCGAACCTGATCCTTGACTCATGGCGGAAGGCATCCCGAAGCGCCAGGCCCTTTTCGATATATTCCTCAGCATTCCCAGCCCATGCGGTCGGAAAGTCGACCACGATCATGCCGATGGTCGCTCGCATCCCGGCCTGAACGGCTTGGAGTGCGGTCACTTCCGGGAAGAAATACATGTCGTTGAAGGTGGTGACACCGCCCCGAATCATTTCGGCCATGGCGAGATCCACTCCATCCCGGACAAACGCCTCGCCGACCCATTTTTGTTCCAGTGGCCAGATATGATGGGTCAGCCAGTCCATCAGGGGTTTGTCATCTGCGATTCCGCGGAGCAAGGTCATTGCAGAATGCGCGTGGGCATTGATCAATCCTGGAATCAGGATGTGTCCTTTGAGAATTTCCCGAGGCGCATCAGGGTAGCCCGCCAGCGCGTCGTTTTCCGGAAGAATCGCAGCGATGCGGCCGTCACGAATGACTACGGCGTGCTGCTCGAGCACCGTGGCTTCGGGTTCGACCGGAACAATCCAGGGGGCGACAATGACGAGGTCTGCGGAGGGCATCTGAATAACCTAGTAATTTACTAAACAATATCACAGGTCAGCCGGCCGCCGCACCCGAAAAGGTAGGCGATTATTGTAATCGATCACGTTTCCCGATCAGTGATCCCCACACCACTTAAAATGGGTTTTATTTTTCACCGGCTCAGCTCACATGCGCCAAGATTCGAGATTATTGGGTTCGAGGCTTTCGGATGTTCAGGACCCCATCATCCCAAAGGTTCAAAGTTGGGTTCTGGAAAACCCTGGCACCATCTCCTTGGGGCAGGGGATCGTCTCTTATGGCCCTCCCCAAGAGGCGTTACAGGCTTTAGCTGACTTTGGCCAGGCGGCCACGGATCACCGCTATGGTCCGGTCGGTGGGGATCCGGAGCTCAAATCCCTGCTGATCAAAAAGCTTCGGGAGGAAAATGGCCTGGTGCTCGGGCCAGATCAGGCAGTTTTCGTTTCCGCCGGATCCAACATGGCCTTCTTTGAAATCCTCCTCGCCATCACAGCGCCAGGGGATGAGGTCATATTGCCCGTTCCCTTCTATTTCAATCAGGATATGGCGATCCGGATGTTTGGTTGTACGCCCATCGCTGTGGCAACCCGTCCGGATTTTTCAATCGATCACGAGGCGATGGCGCGGTCCATTACGCCAAGAACTCGGGCCATCGTCACCGTATCGCCGAATAATCCCTCGGGTCAGGTCTACTCAGAGGCAGATCTTCGGGCCGTCAATCAGCTTTGTCGGGACCATGGCCTTTTCCATCTCTCCGATGAGGCCTACGAGTATTTCATCTGGGGGGATCGTCCTCATTTCTCCCCGGCATCTATCTCAGGGAGTGAATCCTTTACCATCGGTCTTTATTCGCTGTCCAAAACCTTTGGCTTTGCCGGTTGGCGGGTGGGCTACATGGTCATACCGGCGGTTCTGGTCCCGGATCTGGTCAAGATTCAAGACACTAACCTCATTTGCCCCCCGCGTCCCTCGCAACGGGCTGCAGTCGGCGCGCTCAGGGTGGGTCGATCCTATTTCGATCAGCAGGCTCACGGATTGGTTCGTCTGCGTGAAGAAGTGCTGACATCGCTCATCACTTTGGGACCTCTGCTTCGGCGTTTGCCTCAGGCCGAAGGGGCCTTCTATGTCTTTCTGGACGTCGACACGACCCTGAGCGGCCTTGAATTAGCAGAGCGTCTCGCTTGCGAATACGGGGTGGCCGTGGTTCCGGGAGAAGCCTTTGGCATGCGGGATGGGTGTTATCTGCGAGTGGCTTATGGGGCTCCGAATCCAGAGGCGGTGCGCGAAGGTGTCCGACGACTTGTTGCTGGCATTCGTGCGATCTGTGGACGGCCCTGATACCCTTATGGTTTGACTCTAGAGACGTGCGGGGAATTGTCATGCGGTTGACCTTCAAGGCCTCGAGCCTGGCCTGGCTTTTGATAGCGGTATTGGGTGCGACCGCAGTGGGGGGAATCGCCCTCAGCCGGGGGGAGGCCATCAATAGCCTCTGGTTCGTGACAGCCGCCCTCTGCATCTATGCCATTGGCTACCGCTTCTACGCCCATTTCATTGCGACCCGGGTTCTGGTGCTGGATCCCGAACGGTTGACTCCCGCAGTTCGCCTGAATGATGGCCGCGATTATTTGCCGACGAATCGCTGGATCGTGTTTGGTCACCATTTTGCCGCGATCGCCGGTCCTGGACCCCTGATCGGACCGACCCTGGCGGCCCAGTTCGGCTATCTCCCCGGGACACTCTGGATTCTCATTGGTGCCGTGATCGGGGGATGTGTCCAGGACATGGTCATCCTTTTTTGTTCGTTGCGCCGCAATGGTCGATCACTCGGGCAGATGGCGCGCGATGAACTCGGAGCGCTGGGTGGCAATACCGCCATGCTGGGCGTCATGTCGATCATGATCATCCTCATCGCGGTTCTGGGTCTGATTGTTGTGAACGCGATGAAGCACAGTCCCTGGGCGACGTCGACCGTAGGCGCCACGATTCCCATCGCGATGATCGTCGGCATTTACATGAACATTCTCCGTCCGGGTCGTGTCATCGAGTCCACGGTTCTGGGGGTCACTCTCCTTTTGGCTGCGGTCTACGGGGGGAGTGCAGTCGAGCATCATCCGACACTCCATGCCCTGTTTGATTTCGGCGGAGAGACGCTCGCCTTCATGATCATTGCCTACGGTTTTGCGGCAGCGGTCCTTCCAGTCTGGTTGCTACTGGCGCCGAGAGACTATCTGTCCACCTTCATGAAGATTGGAACGATAACGGCGCTTGCCGTGGCGATCGTGATTCTTCATCCGGAGATTCGGATGCCGGCGCTGACACCCTTCATTGATGGTTCGGGCCCGGTGTTCGGGGGGAAGCTGTTTCCCTTTGTCTTCATTACGATCGCCTGCGGCGCGATTTCAGGCTTTCATTCCCTGATTTCCTCCGGAACGACACCCAAACTTCTGATGAATGAGGCGGATGTTCGCTTCATTGGGTATGGTGCGATGTTGATGGAGTCCTTTGTGGCCATCATGGCGATGGTGGCGGCGACCGTGCTGGACCCTGGGGTGTATTTCGCCATTAACAGTCCAGCAGGGGTGGTAGGACAGCTCCCGGCTGATGCCGTTGCGAAAATTACGGCGATGGGATTTCCTGTCACGGTGGAGACGATGCAGTCACTGGCCGCCGCCATGGGAGAAACGACGCTGTTTGCCCGAACCGGGGGTGCGCCATCCCTCGCGGTCGGGATGGCCAGCTTGTTTGCCAGTGCCTTCGGTGAGAGCCTCCTTGCGCTCTGGTACCACTTTGCCATTATGTTCGAAGCCCTTTTCATCCTGACGACGCTGGATGCCGGAACCCGTGTCGCCCGGTTTATGTTGCAAGATATCCTAGGCAACTGGTTTCCTTTGCTGGGTCGAACCTCCTGGTACCCTGGCGTCATCCTGACCAGCGCACTGGTCGTCTCAGGTTGGGGCTGGCTCCTCTATAACGGCGTGATTGACCCCCTGGGGGGCGTCAATAGCCTGTGGCCGTTGTTCGGTATTGCTAACCAAATGCTCGCCGGGATTGCCTTGTGTGTCGCCACAACGATTCTGGTGAAGACCGGCAAAGCAAGGTACTTCTGGGTAACCGCAACGCCACTGGCGTGGCTTTTGGTCGTGACCAGCACAGCCGCTATGGAAAAGCTCTTTAGTCCCGAGCTTCGAATTGGGTTTCTGGCGCATGCCAAGGACCTTTCTGGGCAGTTGGCTTCGGGGCGACTTTCAGCCGATATGGCGGTGAAGGCTCCCCGCCTGATCTTTAATGACTACCTGGACGCGGGGCTCACCATCCTGTTTGTGACGGTGTCCTGGATTCTGGTCTTCGAAACGATTCGGGTTTGCCGGGCAAACCTTTCCAAGGGGCAGGGGCACTCTCACGATAAGGCCGATGAAGAAGAGTGCGCGAGTTGTGCAGGATAGTCGCTCCCTTTCCCCGGGAACGCCTGAGTTAATGGGTTAAAATTCGTGGTTTTACGCACCACGATTCAACATCTCATGGCAGATTCCTCCTCACAGGCGCTCGTCCCAGAATGGGCGTCGCAAGTTGCTGTTTTTATTGCATGGCCTTATGCGACGGGAGATTTTCAGCCCTGGCTTCAGGCGGTTGAGAAAACCTATCTGGAGATTGCTGAGGCCATTTCTAGCCGGCAGTCGTTGTGGGTGGCGGTCAAAAATCAGGGGCATCAACAGGAGCTGGAGCAGCGATTCGCCGCGGCAGGAATCGATCTTGCGTCCGTGACGTTTATCCCGATGCCCTATAACGATGTATGGGTCAGGGATACGGCACCACTGACGGTTCAGAAGGGCGGTGCGCTGCGATACCTCGACTTCCGCTTCAATGGCTGGGGTGGGAAGTACGAATGTGCGGATGATGCGCAGATTGCCTCAAGGCTTCATGCCACAGGCATTCTCGGTGAAGGTTCTCGTGACCCGGTTGATTTTGTCCTCGAAGGGGGCAGCATCGAAATCGATGGGCAGGGATCGATCATGACCACCAGCCGCTGCCTCTTGAATCCCAACCGCAATCCGACTTTTTCAAAGACGTCGATTGAGGAGGTCTTGCATCGTCAGTTGGGTGCCAAGCAGGTCCTTTGGCTGGATCACGGCTATGCCGAAGGCGATGATACGGATGCGCATGTCGATACCCTCGCAAGGTTCTGCTCTGAAAACGTGGTGGCCTATACCGCCTCCGATCGACCCGAGGATCCGGTACACGAAGACCTGACCCGAATGGAAAGTCAGTTGAAGGGCTTCCGGAATCTGAAAGGAGAGGCCTACGAATGGGTTCCTTTGCCCATTCCTGCGCCCATTTACAGTGAGGAGGGTGATCGGCTACCGGCCACCTATGCCAATTTCCTGATCATTAATGATGCGGTTCTGGTTCCCATCTATAACGACCCGAACGATGCTGTGGCGCTTTCACGGCTGGCGGCTGTTTTTCCTGATCGATCGCTGGTGCCGATCGATTGCGTGCCGCTCATTCGCCAATACGGCAGTCTTCATTGCATGACCATGCAGTTCCCGCATTTGACCTGAGGTAGTCCTCCATGAAGTCCAAGCTCACAGTCGGTTTTGTTCAGCAGCCCTGCGGGGATCCGTCCGCCTCCGTCAATCTGGAACGCTCGATTCAAGCCATTAGGGAAGCTAAAAGTCGAGGCGCAGAACTCATCATTCTTCCTGAGCTTCATTTGGGGCCCTACTTCTGCCAAACCGAGGACACCACCTGTTTTGATCTTGCGGAGCCCATTCCAGGACCTACTACCGAAGCGCTTGGACACGTGGCAGCTGAACTGGGTATCGTGATTGTTGCCAGTCTCTTTGAGAGGCGGGCGCCTGGGCTTTACCACAACACCGCCGTGGTCCTCGAAAAGGATGGTCGTCTGGTCGGAAAGTACCGGAAGATGCATATTCCTGACGATCCGGGGTACTACGAAAAGTTCTATTTCACCCCGGGCGATCTTGGATTCAAGCCCATTGACACCTCGGTCGGAAAACTAGGGGTACTGGTCTGTTGGGATCAGTGGTATCCCGAGGCCGCGAGACTGATGGCCTTGGCCGGAGCGGATCTTTTGATCTATCCCACGGCCATTGGCTGGAATATTGATGATCCTGAGGCGGAGCGGGAACGACAGCTCAACGCCTGGATTACCGTTCAAAGGGGGCACGCCGTGGCCAATGGTCTTCCGGTCATTGCCTGCAATCGGATAGGCCATGAGGAGGATCCGAGCGCCCAATCCAGCGGGATCCGATTCTGGGGCAATAGTTTTGCAGCGGGTCCCCAGGGGGAATTCCTGACCCATCTGGATGCGGTCGAAGAAAAGGTGGAACTGGTTGAAATTGACAAAAGCCGGAGCGAGGACGTGAGAAGGATCTGGCCGTTCCTCAGAGACCGCCGGATTGAAAGCTACGGCGACCTGACCCGGCGTTACGTAGATTGATCCTCCTTGCAATCGGACTTTAGCGGCTGATGACATCCCATAGCGTACTTTCCCCGGTTCTCCCGAAACTTCCTGGTGAGCCTCTGGCTTGGTTAAACCTTGACGGGTGCGGGGATGCGCTGGCCTTGGCGCGCGCCATCAAGGGGGACCAGTGTCTGTATCTGGTCGTGACCCGGGATACGCAGACCGCCGTGCGGCTAGAGCATGAAATTCGTTTCTTTTTGGGAAATGCTGCCAAGGTGCTCCATTTTCCGGATTGGGAAACCTTGCCCTATGACATGTTTTCGCCGTTACCTGAGATCGTCTCGGAACGACTAAAGTGTCTGGTCGAACTCTCAAACGCCCAACATGGGGTCCTGCTGGCGCCCGTTTCAACGCTGATGCAGCGCTTGAGTCCGCGCTCCCATGTGCTGGGAAATTCATTTGCTCTGCGTCCAGGTGAGCGACTGAACCTTGATGAGACGCGGGCTCGGCTCGAGTCGGTGAGTTATCTCTGCGTGAATCAGGTCATGCAGCATGGGGAGTTTGCGATCCGGGGCTCCATTCTGGATCTGTTTCCGATGGGAAGTTCCGTGCCCTACCGCATCGAGCTTTTTGATGACGAGGTGGAGTCGATCCGGATTTTTGACCCGGAAACGCAACGTTCCAGTGAGAAAGTGGATGCGATCAGCCTGTTTCCGGCTCGCGAATTTCCTTTCGATGAGGCGGCGATTCGACGATTCCGCCAATCTTTTAGGGAACAGTTTCCCGAGTCCTCGCAGGGGAAGGTGCTTTATCAGGAGGTGACCAAAGGTGTGGCGCCGGGGGGAATCGACTATTACCTCCCCCTCTTCGTCGAATCGACAGAGCTTCTCATGGACTACATTCCGGCAAAGACCCGGATCGTGCTCCATGGGGATGTTCTTGGTGCGGCGCAGGAGTTCTTTGACGATACCGAGTCTCGCTATCACCTGAGACTCCAGTACCTGGATCGCCCGCCACTCACCCCGGAGCAGCTTTTCGTGACGCCCCATCAGCTGGCGGAGCGATTCAATCACCATACCCAGATTCTCCTCCCTGAGCCTGGCAAGGCGCATGCCGGTCGTGCGGTCACTTTCGCCACCCGGCCTCTTCCTGATCTCGCGTTGAGGAGTGGCGCCAAGGAGGCTGGCGAGGGTCTCGCTCAATTTATTCGAGGGCGGGCCGGTCGTACGTTGTTTGTGGCTGAGACCGCAGGGCATCGGGAAGCTATGCTCGAGAGCCTCGGGCGTGTTGATATTCGCCCCAAGGTGTTCGAGAGTTTTGAGCAGTTCTTATCCGGCCCGGATGGACTGGGACTGGTGGTGGCTCCCATGGATCATGGGGTGTGGCTTGAAGATCCTGATTTGGCCATCGTCACCGAGACCCAGCTCTCGGGAGAGCGGGTTCAGCAGCGCCGCCGCCGCAAGGTTTCGGGTGGCCAAAGGCTGGATCAGGTGCTCAAAAACCTCGAGGAACTGGAGGTGGGGGCGCCGGTCGTCCATCAGGATCATGGGGTCGGTCGCTTCCTCGGGCTGAGTCGTCTCAGCGTGGGCGGGGTTGAAACCGAATTTCTGACATTGGAATATGCCAACCAGGACACGCTGTATGTCCCGGTCTCCTCGCTGCATCTGATTGGTCGCTACAGTGGAGCCAGTCCTGAGTCCGCCCCCCTTCATCGGCTAGGGGGCGAGCAATGGCAGAAAGCCCGGCGCAAGGCCTTGGAGCGGGTTCGGGATGTCGCTGCCGAATTGCTGGACATCTATGCCAAGCGCGAGGCGCGGGTGGGGCATGCTTTCGACGCAGACAGTGTCGAGTATCGACTGTTCAGTCAGGCCTTCCCCTTTGAAGAAACCCCTGATCAGGAAGCCGCCATCGATCAGGTCATGGTCGATATGGCCAGCCCCAAACCTATGGATCGAGTGATCTGCGGGGATGTGGGCTTCGGTAAGACAGAGGTGGCCATGCGCGCTGCCTTCACGGCCGTCCAGGGCGGAAAACAGGTCGCTGTTCTGGTTCCGACAACGCTTCTTGCGCAGCAACATCATCAAAACTTTCGTGACCGCTTTGCAGACTGGCCGGTTCGAATCGAGACGCTTTCACGCTTTGTCGGCAAAAAACAGCAGGATGAGGTCATTCAGGATGCCCTTGAGGGCAAAGTAGACATCCTGATCGGGACCCACAAGCTGCTCCAGAAAGATCTCACGTTCAAAAATCTGGGTCTTGTCATTGTTGATGAAGAACAGCGGTTTGGCGTGACGCAGAAGGAGCATTTCAAAAAGCTCCGGAGTGAACTGGATTTTCTGACGCTGACAGCGACGCCGATCCCGAGAACCCTCAACATGGCGATGTCGGGTCTCCGGGATATCTCCATCATCGCAACGCCCCCGCCGAATCGGCATGCCATTAAGACGTTTGTCGCTGAGTGGGACGATGGCCTGATTGAGGAGGCCTTGTTACGCGAGATCAAACGTGGCGGACAGGTCTATTTTCTCCACAATAAGATTGAAACCATGGAGAAGATGGCCCGGGAGCTTCAGGCGCTGGTGCCGCTGGCCCGGATTCGGATCGCGCATGGTCAGATGCCTGAGCGAGAGCTGGAAGGGATCATGCTGGATTTCTATCACCAGCGCTTCAACCTTCTTCTTTGTACGACGATCATCGAGAGCGGCATCGACGTTCCGAGTGCCAACACCATCATCGTCAATCGTGCGGATCAACTGGGGCTTTCACAGTTGCACCAGATCCGAGGGCGGGTCGGTCGCTCGCATCACCGCGCCTACGCCTATCTGGTCGTTCCGCCCAAAAGCTTGATGACCACGGATGCCGTCAAGCGGCTTGAGGCGATTGCAGCGACCGGTGAGCTGGGCGCTGGGTTCATGCTGGCATCTCATGATCTTGAGATTCGAGGGGCCGGTGAGTTGCTGGGTGATGAGCAGAGCGGACAGATTCAAGAAGTGGGATTGTCACTTTATACCGACCTTCTTGAGCGGGCGGTGAGGGCGATTCAGTCGGGCCGTCAACCAGAAGTTGACCTCCTGCCTCAGGATTCAGGTCCCGAGATTGACCTTCAATCGCCAGCCCTGATCCCCGAAACCTACCTGCCGGACGTCCATACCCGTCTGGTACTTTATAAGCGTATGGCGAATGCACGGGATGATGAGGATCTTCGGGCGCTCCAAATCGAAATGATCGATCGTTTTGGTCTTTTGCCTCCTCCGCTCAAGACCTTGTTTGCGATTACGGCCCTCAAGTTGCATGCTGAGCGTCTGGGGATTCGCAAGATTGAGGCAGGCCCTCAGGGTGGACGATTCCTCTTCAGGGAGGTCCCGAATGTGGATCCCATGGCCATCATTCGGCTGATTCAGACGCAGTCGTCAGTCTATCGATTGGATGGGCCTGACAAAGTGCGGTTTCAGAAGCCCCTGGAAACCCCTGAGCAGAGAATTCAGTTCGTTGAGGACCTCATTCGCCTCTTGTCGCCGGCAGAAGAGACTCGCTAGGCGGCCCGAAATTCGTGGGTTTGAGTAGATTTCTATTGCTCCAAGGACCGTAATATGGTTCTATAGGCGCCCACGTCGGTCCCCTCGCAACGATACTTTGCGAACCCCGCCAGGCCCGGAAGGGAGCAACGGTAGTAAAGAACTCGTGTGCCGGGGTGTGGCTGACGTGGCCTATTTAATTTGTTCAATCCGATTGAACAAAGCCCCGCCTTCAGCGCCGCTCCGGCGTAGAATGAACGCCAGTGACGAATTAAAGAGTTCCCATGGCGTATCAGGCTTTAGCCCGTAAGTGGCGACCCCGCAAATTCAGTGAGATTGTCGGTCAGGACCACGTGGTCAGGGCCCTGCTGCACGCGATCGGTCATGACCGGCTGCATCATGCCTACCTCTTTACCGGTACCCGCGGAGTCGGTAAGACCACAATTGCAAGAATTCTGGCAAAAGCCATGAACTGCGAGAGTCCCGAGGGACCTGAGCCTTGCGGGATCTGCACGAGCTGCCGCGAGCTGGATGAGGGCCGCTTCGTCGACTTGGTGGAGGTCGATGCGGCATCAAGAACCAAAGTAGAGGACACCCGCGATCTTCTGGATAACGTCCTGTATGCGCCAACGCAGGGGCGTTACAAGGTCTATTTGATCGACGAAGTCCACATGCTCTCGGCGCATAGCTTCAATGCGCTCCTGAAGACACTGGAAGAGCCTCCACCCCACGTCAAGTTTCTTTTAGCCACGACCGATCCCCAGAAAATCCCGGTCACGGTTTTATCGCGCTGTCTTCAATTTAACCTCAAGCGGCTGACGCCAGAGCAGATTCGCCTGCAAATGGAATCGATCCTCGGCCAGGAATCGGTTGCTTTTGAAGCCAATGCCATCCGATCTCTTTCCCGAGCTGCTGATGGATCCCTCCGTGATGGGTTGAGTCTTTTGGATCAGGCCATTGCCCATGGGGGCGGGGCGCTGACGGAAATCACCGTGACGGCCATGCTGGGGACTGTGGCCCGGGAGCCGGTTCTCGACATTCTCGAGGCCCTGGTTGGAGGGGATGCCGGTTTACTGCTCGGCCGAATCCAAGAGCTGGACCAGCTCGCACCGAACTATGGCGATGTCCTTCAGGAAATGCTGGTCATTCTTCATCATGCCGGCATCGCGCAGTGGGCGCCCGAGATCGCGCAGCGCGATGAGGACGGCGAGGCCATTTTGGGCTTGGCAAGCAAAGCAAAGGCAGAGGATCTGCAGCTCTACTATCAGATTGCCCTGCTCGGTCAGAAAGATCTGCCTTTGGCGCCGGACCCGCTGATGGGTTTTGAGATGTTGATGCTGCGTATGCTGGCCTTCCGTCCCAAAGGGACCGTGGAACACGCCTCCGCCGCAAAGCCCGCCAGGCATGTTGAGCCGCAGGCCGTTCGTGTCGAGACGGTTGCTCGTCCCCCTGCTCCTCGAAAAGTCGAACCCCCGGTCCACGTTGCCGTCACTCCCCCTCCTGTGGTTTCGACTGAGAGACCGGCGAAACAGCCAGAGTTGGGTGGCGTTCCCGGTGTGGTTCCCATGAAGGATGGCGCGGTCGACTGGCCCGCTTTGATCGACTGTTTGGGTTTGGCCGCCATGGCCAGAGAATTGGCGAAGAATTCGACTTTGCTCGAACTCAGTCATGAGGTATGTCGGATCGGGCTAGATGCCCGTCTCGATCAAATGAAAAGTCCCCGCGCCGTTGCCTCGCTCGAGAAATCACTTCAGCTCCACCTTGCTCGTCCGGTCGTACTTCGCGTTGAGACCACTCAGGGTGAAGCGGAAACTCCGGCACGGCAGCAGCAAAAAATTGAATCCCATCGGCGGGAGAGTGCTGAAGCCGCCGTGGAGCGGGATCCGGTCATTCGCGAGTTGATGGAGCATATGGATGCCCGCGTCGTGCCGGGAAGTATCCAGACGAAAGACAATTAGCCCTCACCCCAGGAGAATAAAAAAATGAAAAACCCTTTGGCTGGTCTGATGCAGCAGGCCCAGAAAATGCAGGAGAACCTCGCACGAGTTCAAGAGGAAATTGCTCTTGCAGAAGTCCAGGGAGAATCCGGGGGCGGGCTCGTCAAGGTCACCATGAATGGAAAGCGCATGACTCAAAAGCTTCAGATTGACGACAGCCTCCTCCAGGAAGATCGCGACATGCTGGAAGATCTGATTGCGGCTGCGTTCAATGATGCGGTGGCTAAGGTGGCTGCACTCAAGCAGGAAAGAATGTCGGGCCTGACCGGCGGTCTCGATTTGCCTGCTGGTTTCAAGCTGCCTTTTTGAGTCACCGATGGAGGCTTCAGGGGTACTGCAACAGCTGATGCGGGCTTTCCGCTGCCTTCCTGGTGTTGGACCTAAGTCTGCCCAAAGGATGACCTTTCATCTGTTGCAGCGTGATCGAGAAGGCGCGAGGCGTCTTGCTGAGACCCTGCTCAGGGCCCTCGATACCGTTGGCTATTGTCATGAGTGTCGAACATTGACCGAGACCGAAGTCTGCGGAATTTGTGCCAGCCCGCGTCGTGATCGCGCCCTCCTCTGTGTCGTTGAATCGCCCGCAGAAATGGATGCCATCTCGAGGGCGACGGGATATCAGGGGCTATTTTTTGTATTGAATGGGCGTCTCTCCCCACTGGATGGGGTCGGTCCCCGCGAGTTGCGGTTGGATCTTCTGGAGTCGCGGCTGAAGGGCGGTGAGGTCAGGGAGGTGATCCTGGCCACCAATACAACGGTCGAAGGCGAGGCAACCGCCCACTATATTCATGGGATGGCGCGTGAGCTTGAGATTCAGACCTCCCGCCTTGCCTACGGCATGCCGCTTGGTGGGGAATTGGAGTACGTGGATGGTGCGACACTGACCCATGCCTTCAACGGCCGACGTTCACTGTGAGCGGCCACGCTGTACAAAGAGGCTCAGGAGACTAACCAATGACGGACTGCATTTTTTGCAAGATGGCGCAGGGGGTTATTCGCCCCGATATCGTCTATGAGAATGATCATGTGCTGGCCTTCCGGGATATTCATCCGCAGGCGAAGGTCCATGTGCTGGTGATTCCAAAAGTGCATATTCCAACGCTGGACGATTTTCCCCCCGATCAGCCTGATCTGGCATCAGAGCTACTCAAGGCGGTCCAGGAGGTCGCAAGGCTCGAAGGCCTCTCAAAGGCGGGCTATCGGACGGTGATCAACTGTCGAAGTGACGGGGGACAGGAGGTTTATCATCTCCACCTCCACGTCATGGGGGGGCGACGAATGAACTGGCCTCCGGGCTAGATCATGGTGTGATACTGGGCGGGACAGAGACCCGCCCAATACAAATTGGCTTATCAGCTACCTTCAGCGTTGTAATCCACGCCGAGAATCGTCCAGCTTTCAGGCTTGGTCTGGTCTTCCCCGGTGAGTCGAACGGTGCAGGCAAAAAGCTTTTCAACCGTGGCTTGGCCAGCTTCGGCGACCTTCACGCTTGAGCGAATCAAGTACTGGCGATTACCCAGAGCCCAGGTTTCATAGTCTTCACCTTCGAACTTGATGCCTTCAGGAAGGTTGCCTTCTTTTCGAACGGCTTCGCGGCAGTTGGCCAAAGCGAATGCAGTCCGTTCAGTCTTTGCATCGAGCTTTCCAAGCGGCTCATTGTCTTCAATCGGCTTTTCGAAGAAAGCCTCAGACTTCACAACTTTCAGTACCAGAGGCATGATGGCCTTTTCCTGCAGCGTATAGAGAAGACCGATGGTCAGGATAAGGTAGATCAGAGAGTACTTGCTGCGAACCAGCTTGTTGAAGAAGTCTTTCATCGGAGTGCCTAGTGTCTCAATTGAGTAATCGCCCTCAGGCGCATCTTGTATTATCCCTCACCTGACACAAACTCGCGAGGAGCTCTTCTCGAACAGGCAAAGGCAACGGTAAGACAAGTGAATCGGTCGATGGTTTCACTGGTTTTGCAAAAAGGTGCTTGTTTTTTCATCCCGATCCATGGAGAGGCCTATGGCTCAAGGACTTGAAACGCTCCGACAGGAGGGTGGCGATACCCCAAAGACCAGAAAACTCGTGGTCGCGATTTCCTCGCGGGCTCTGTTTGATCTTGATGCATCCCACAGTATTTTTGAGAGGGAAGGAAAAGAGGCCTTTTGTCGCTACCAGATTGAGCACGAGGACGAGGTTTTGCCTCCGGGCGTGGCTTTTGGGCTCGTACGAAAGTTTCTGGCCATCAACGATATGCTGGGACAGTCGATGGTTGAGGTCATTCTTCTTTCCCGAAACAGCGCGGATACCGGGCTTCGGGTGTTCAATTCGATTCAGCACCATGGTCTTGCCATTACTCGCGCGGCCTTTACCAGTGGACAGTCCCCATTTGGCTATATCTCAGCTTTTGGCGCCAACCTTTTCCTTTCAACCAACGCGGAGGATGTTCGCAAGGCTCTTTCAGCCGGCCATGCTGCCGCAACGATTGTGTCGGGCAGTAAGTCTTCTGCGGAGTCGGGGCAACTGCGGATTGCCTTTGACGGTGATGCCGTTCTTTTTTCCGATGAATCGGAGCGGATTTACCGGGAGCAGGGGCTTGAGGCGTTTACGGAGTACGAGGCCCTTGAGGCTCATAATCCGCTATCGGGTGGGCCCTTTAAAAACTTTTTGACGACGCTTCATCATCTTCAGTCCCTCTTTCCTGCGACTGAATCACCCATCCGAACAGCGCTGGTCACCGCGCGTTCTGCGCCCGCTCACGAACGCGTGGTCCGAACACTCAGGGCATGGGGAATCCGCATCGATGAGGCGATTTTCCTGGGTGGCAAGGAGAAAGGGCCGTTCCTTGGCGCCTTTGGGGCCGACATCTTCTTTGATGACCAAAAACGCCACTGCGACTCGGCAAGTGAGCATGTTGCCACGGGACATGTGCCCCATGGCGTCGCAAATCCCACGGAAGAGTCGGGCGTCAGCCGCTAAAACCTCTCGATCTTTAGGAGGGGGAGAGTGCGCTGAATGATGGGGTCTTGTGCAAAGTATTTCTGCACGGCGTGATCCTTCAGGTGATTGGCCAGAGCGACCAAGATCATGGCCTGGTCGAGGCAAAGGTAGTTTCGGCCCACCTGTCGGGTGAAAGGGTCGACTGCATCATAAAGGCCATACTCGCCGTAGACGGGGTAGTCCTTGATGAGGCGACGAATATTTTTCGTGGCTTCCACGGGGTCGGTCATGAGCGCCAGCACCGCGGCGTGAGGTGTCACGGCACCCGCCTTGTAGCCACCGACACCCAACATGGGGACACCATACTCGGTGTATCCCAGACCATCGGCGGTCGAACTGGGGGACATGCCCCAGACAGGGTAGTGCAGGTCCTCCATGGCATGAATCCGCTGCAATTGGGTATGCGTGATGTCATTTTTTCCAAGATTGTTGGGCGCATGCTTGACCTCGTCCATGACCAAAAGCGGCATGAGGGCCTCGAACATGCTGCCACCCCATGAGGGAACATAATCGCGGTCATGCCAGTGATAGTGGCCGGACACCCAGGTGAATCCCATGGCTTGCTGTTCCTTGTAGTCCACGGGAACGCGCTGCTGCCAGGTCAGTTCGGGGGGCATGGTTCTTGCGGTTTGGAACCACTGTTTTTCGGGAAGATCGCCCTTGCCGATGCCAATGAGGCTTCCCAAGCGGGCTTCGGTATAAAACACGCCGTAGTAAATCTTGAGCTGCTGACCGAGTCTTCCATTATTGCCATGGGACATCAGACCCTTGTCCGGGTCATAGAAATACTGGAAATTGCCCTGAGCAATCAATCGGGAGGCCCGGTCTGCGATTTCTGGGAAGGCTTGTCGGGCCACGATCAGGCCGGAAGTGAGCCAGCTGGAATCAACGAAGGAGATGAGGTCATCGGTTCGGGCCAGCGTCGTCGTGTTGTAGTAGTTGAAAAAGAAGCCATGACTGGTCTCTACGTTTTCAAGCGACGTCAGCGTGGCCTTGATCTTTTCAATCGCTATTTCACGGGGAATGAGTCCCAGTTCATTGGCGGCGACCAGGGAGAGGAAATAGAACCCGATATTGGTGATGTTGGTGTAGTCACCGATCCAGGCCTGATCGACATCCGCGCCCTCGCCGGCAAACTGAATCCGATCGAGCGGCAATCCCGTTTCGCGATCGGTCAGCTCATCAATGCCACGCCAGGTGTCCGCCGCCAGCCGATTCAAAAGGCCTGCGTCATCGCTCGGGAGTGAGGCAGGGTCGATCAGTAGTTGCTTGGGCCAGCCGACCAGCCGTTTTTTGAGGCGTGCTCTATGCTCTTCCGCCGTTTCAGGCGTGCCGACATCGGGGAGTCTGGCCAGCGCGACGACGGCGTCCTCTTCTTCATCCTCATCGGCGTGAAGGAGGGTCATTTCATCGATCCAGAATGCATTGACGGGAGACGTCCGGGTACTGCCCGCGATCACCTTGATGTTGATGCCCGTGAGTCGATGCCAGTCTTCAATCCCCTCGACCTTGGCCAGAGGGACCAAAACCTGTTTCCACTCGGATCCAAGCCCCAGGGCAAAGCTGTGGCCCTCAACGATTCGGGCGGGTTTGTTGGGGTCAGCGAGCGTGAAGGTGATTTCAAGGGCTAAGGGCGCAGCAGGATTGGATTCGCCACGGACCCAGAAGGAGAGGTAGTCAAACCGCGAGGCATCCAAACTTCCGAGCGTGCGGCGAACACTCCATTCTGCAGAATCCCTGATCTGGCCCTCAGGGAGCAGGCGATGAAAGCCAATCGACTCGTCCAGAATCCCAACTCTGGGTGAATCAAGACCGATCTCAAGGTGTTGATCTTCGCCATGGCTCGCTGGGCGCCAAGCATGAAAGGTGCTTGCATTGCCGCCGAGGAGCTCGGCGAGCATGACTTTGGGGCTCGAAGACGCGCTACCTTTCACCTGAACGTATCCAAGGAGGGCAATCACTGGAACGAGCAGGGCCATCAGAATGAAGAAGGCGATTTTGGTCTTGGAGGCGTGTTTTTGCATTTTTCCTGCTCAGGATTCGGGGGCGGCAGCATCGTCGACAGCGACATCAATCGCTGCCTTCAGTTGGAGTTTTCGGTGGCTTTTTTTTGCGTTCCTGAATGGGATGCGGAATCCTCTTTACGGATTTCGAGGACATCAGGGAGCTCGGCCAATTCGCCCAAGGTCCGGTTGATCATGGCCGAACTCTTTCCGGCCACGCGCACATCAATCAAGATTTTCTGAAGATCAGGTTCCGGGCGATTCTGGATTTTAAGGATTTCCAAGCCCGCTGTAGCAAGTAGATGCGTAATTTCTTTGATGATGCCCTTTCGGTCGATGGTCTGGATGCTGAGATCGACAACGGCACCGTGGCCTTCCGCCCCCCAAGTCACGTCCAGAAGACGGTTTTGTCTCGACGCCGGGATGCCGAGGACGTTTTTGCAGTCTTGCCGATGAATCGCAATCCCTCGTGCGACCGTCACGAACCCGACAATCGGATCGCCAGGTTGTGGCTGACAGCATCTTGCGATGTGGGTGACCAGATTCCTGACACCCTGAATCATGATTTCGTTTTCATCAATCCGTCGTTCGACGCCGCGCGAAGTTTTGCGTGGCGTTGAGGGGGGGCGGACGGCTTTTTCGGTGGGCTTGAGGGCGTTGTCGAGTTGATTACTGGTGATGTCCAGGCGCCCGATCGCAAGGAAGAGGTCCTCGGATCGGGGTAAATGGAAGTGTTTCGCCAGACGCTCAGGGTCGATTTCCTTCAGGCTCAGCTTGTGGCGCGCATCATCCAGCAGCATTTTTCCTGCCCGAATGTGGCGATCGTGATCTTGCTGTCTGAACCAGGCGCGAATCTTGTTTCGGGCATGCGTGGTTTTGACATATCCCAGATGCGGATCCAGCCAGCCAAGGCTGGGTCCGCCGTGCTTGGCGGTTAGGATCTCGACGCGTTCCCCGGACTTCAATGAGTGGGTCAGTGCGACCATCTTGCCGTTGACCTTGGCGCCCCGGCAGCGGTGGCCGACTTCGGTGTGAATCCCGTAGGCGAAGTCGACAGGTGTGGCGCCCTTGCGAAGCCGGATGACTTGTCCTTTGGGGGTGAGGACAAAGATCTGGTCTTCAAAGAGTTCTGAGCGGAATGAATCCAGAATGCCCTGTTCGTCATCTCGTGCCTCGAGAATGCGTCTGAGCGCATTGACGTTCTGGTCCAGTGCCTGATCCTGTCGGCTACCTTCTTTATAACGCCAATGGGCGGCGACACCGAATTCAGCGAAGCTGTGCATTTCCTCTGTGCGAATCTGGATCTCGACCGGCTTGCCTTCCGGGCCGATGACCACCGTATGCAACGACTGGTAACCATTCGGTTTGGGATTGGCAATATAGTCATCGAGCTCCTTTGGGATATGAAGCCAAATGCTGTGGACGACACCTAGGACCGTGTAGCAGGAGGGGATGTCCTTGACGATGACGCGGACTGCATGGAGGTCGTATAACTCCTCAAGCGGGATGTCCTTGCGTTCGATTTTCTTGTGAATACTGAAAATATGCTTGGGGCGTCCAAAAACCCGCGCGTCGATCCCCGCAGCTTCCAGTCGTTGCCGGAGGTCGGCAATAAAATGTTGCACAAAGGCCTCGCGGCCCACCCGGTTGGAAGCCAGTGATTTGGCCAGTCGCCGATATTCCTCTGGATCAAGATAGCGGAATGAGAGGTCTTCCATCTCCCATTTCAGTTGTCCGACCCCCAGGCGATTGGCAAGCGGGGTGAAAAGGTCCAGGGTTTCCACCGCAATATCGCGTCGGAGTTGCTCATCCGGCGACGTCCGCATCAACCGGAGGCGCTGAAGCCGATAGGCCAGCTTTACCATCACGGCCCTGACGTCATTGACCACCGCCAGCAACATGCTCCTCAGGAGTTCTGCCTGATCCGGTTCCTTGGTTTCAGACTTTCGGTATTCGTCGAAGGTATTGAGCCAGTTCACCTTCTGCACGAGTTCGGCCGTTTTTGCACCGAAACGGTGATGAATCACCGACGGATCCACACTATCCCGGATGTGGGGATCGCTCAGGAGTGCGACCTGCACGGTCGTTGCATCCACGTTGAGCTGGTGGACGATCAGGGCCACATCAATTCCGCGGGGGCGGCCAGGGAGTTCGTGCTGTAAGGCTTGGATCGCCAGTTCCAGAGCGCTTGCGATGAGCGCGCGCTCCTCCTCGGGATAACCACGGTTCAGCCGACCGAGGAGTTCTTCCTCGTCGAGGGGGGCTTGCTCTGGGGGGTAAAGGGTATGTTTCATCGGGGCGAAGAGGCGAGAATTAATCGCCTTACAGCAGGATACGCGCCAAAAATCCTACCAGAGACCGAGCCCGATCGTTTTCTCTCGGACTTTCGTGGGTCAAAGGACTAAACTGGAAGCACTCGATGGAGAGCAGATCCTGACCTGATCGGAGGTGAGTTGATGAGTAAGAATAACGTTCGGGAAGCACCCCGCGTCGTGGTGGTCGGTGGCGGTGCTGGCGGGCTTGAGCTCGCGACGCGCCTCGGTCGAAAGTGGGGTCGCAAAGGGAGGCTGCAGGTGACGCTGGTGGATTCGGGGCGCACCCATATCTGGAAACCGTTACTCCATGAGGTTGCGGCCGGAACGCTCGATACCCATGACGATGAAATTGAGTACCTGGCTCAGGCGAGCGAAAACCACTTCCGATTTGTGCTTGGGAGCATGAATGGGCTGGATCGTGAGCGGAAAGAAATCCGAATCTCGCCTCTCTACAGCAGCAAGGGCGAGCTGATCGTTCCCGAACGCACGGTGCCCTACGATTATCTCGTCATGGCCGTTGGCAGCGTCTGCAATGATTTTGGCGTGCCGGGGGCTTCGGCCCACTGCATGTTTCTGGACTCCACCAAAGAAGCAGAGGAGTTTCAGGAAAAATTGCTGGGTGCCTACCTGAGTGCGCAAGCCAGTGGGGGAGCGAAGCAGGGTGAGCTCGACGTGATTATTGTCGGGGGCGGGGCGACCGGCATTGAACTCTCGGCTCAGCTTTATCACGCCGCACGGCTCCTCAATTCCTATGGGCTCGACAATGTGCAGCCCTCCGATATCAAAATCCACATCATCGAATCTGCCCCAGTGCTCCTCGGTATGTTGCCGCCGCGGTTATCGGCAGCAACGCTTTCACAGCTTCAGAAGCTCGGGATTGATGTCCGGTTGGGCGTCAAGGTGGTCGAGGTCATGGCTGATGGTGTTCGGACCGATAGCGGAGAAGTCATTCGGGCGGCGGCCAAGGTTTGGGCGGCGGGTGTAAAGGCGCCGGACTTCCTCAAGGATATCGCGGGTCTTGAAACCAATCGCATCAATCAATTGGTCGTCATGGAAACCCTTCAGGTCACCCGGGATCCGGATATCTACGCCATCGGCGATTGTGCGGCCTGTGTCTGGCCTGAGAAAGGAACGAATGTCCCGCCCAGGGCTCAGGCGGCGCACCAAATGGCCGATCAGGTCTTCGAGAATATTGTGCGGCGACTCAAGAAGAAATCGCAGAAGCCGTTCCGCTATCTTGATTACGGCTCGCTGGTTTCATTGGGGAAATACAGTACGGTCGGAAACCTGATGGGCAATCTGATGGGCTCGGTCATGATTGAGGGGATGATCGCCCGGCTCGTCTATCTCTCCCTTTACAAAATGCATCAAATGGCCCTGTTCGGACCCTTCCGGATGATTCTGATCATCCTGTCTTCGTTCTTTCGAAGCCGCATTCAACCGAGGATCAAGCTCCACTGAGCGCCCGATGCTAAAATCGGCAGAAACTTATTGAAAATATAGAGGTTGTTCGAGGTTATGGCAGGACATAGCAAATGGGCCAATATCCAGCATCGAAAGGGGGCCCAGGATGCACGTCGAGGCAAGCTTTTTACCAAGCTGATCCGGGAAATTACAGTTTCAGCCCGCGCAGGTGGCGGGGATGCGGCCAATAATCCCCGGCTCAGAACCGCCATGGACAAGGCACTGACGGCCAACATGTCCAAGGACACCATAGAGCGTGCTATCAAGAAAGGGACCGGCGCACTGGATGGCGACAATTTTGAAGAGATTCGCTACGAGGGCTACGGGTCCGGCGGGATTGCGATCATAGTGGACTGTCTGACCGATAACCGAGTCCGGACGGTCGCTGAAGTGCGTCATGCCTTCAGTAAGGCAGGGGGCAATCTCGGTACGGATGGATCTGTGGCCTATCTCTTTACCAAAACCGGGGTGCTCAGCTATCCGAAGGGTCTGGATGAAGACACTTTGATGGAGGCCGCTCTTGAGGCCGGGGCCGAGGACGTGATCAGCCTGGATGACGGCGGAATTGATGTTCTGGTGCAACCCGAGCAGTTCGAAATGGTTCGCGACAGTTTGATCCGGGCCGGTCTTTCGCCCGAGTCTGCCGAAGTCACCATGCGGGCAAGCACGACGATTGCTCTCGATGAAGAGGACGCGGTGAAGCTTCTCAAGCTGGTGGATCGGCTCGAAGATCTTGATGATGTCCAGAATGTCTATTCCAACGCCGATATCAGCGAGGACATCCTCGCGAAGCTCGGTTAGACCGGCGAGTGGTTAGCATCCTCGGTATCGATCCAGGTTCCCGGTGTACCGGTTACGGGATTGTTCACGATGGCGCCAAGGGTCCGGTTTTGGTGACCTACGGCACGATTCGGACCGACGGGGACAATCTGCCGGAGCGACTCCATCAGATCTATGAAGGCATCTATCGGGTGGCGCGGGAGTTTCGTCCCACGGAAGCGGCCATTGAGGAGGTCTTCATGTCCAAGAACGCGGATTCGGCTCTGAAGTTGGGTCAGGCTCGGGGGGCCGCGATCTGCGCGGTCATGAATGCGGGCCTGGGCGTTCACGAATATGCCGCTCGTCAGGTCAAGCAGGCGATGGTCGGCAAGGGGAGTGCCGAAAAGTCACAGGTGCAGCACATGGTGCGTTACCTCCTGGGGGTCAAGGAGGTGTTGCCCGTGGATGCCGGGGACGCTTTAGGCATAGCCATGTGCCATATTCACCATCGTCAGACGCGACTGCGACTGGGTGGACAGATTACGGGGTATCGATGATTGGATTTCTGCGGGGGCGTCTGGTGGCCAAGAAGCCACCGGCGGTGCTGATCGATGTCGGTGGCGTCGGCTATGAGCTTGAAGCACCGATGTCAACGTTCTTCGCTCTTCCGGAGGTGGGAGAGAACCTGACCCTCTTTACTCATCTTGCGATTCGAGAAGATGCCCACAACCTCTATGGCTTTCTGAGTGAAACGGAAAAAACGCTCTTCAGAACCCTGATACGTGTCAATGGCGTGGGCGCGAAACTGGCACTGGGCATCCTCTCAAGCATGACGGCAGAGGCCTTCCATCACTGTGTCGAAAATCAAGACGTCCAGAGCCTAACCCGTCTGCCGGGCATCGGTAAGAAGACCGCTGAACGCCTGATTATTGAGTTGCGGGATCGGATGCCAGATCTCGGTGGGGTCAGTGGCAACGTCGCCGGCACTTCCCGTAACGTGGTTGCAAGTCCCGTGGATGAAGCGGTCTCGGCGCTTGTGGCCTTAGGTTTCCGGCCACAGGATGCCCAGGCATTGATTAAGCCTCTGGATACTGAAGGTAAGGCCAGCGAGGACATCATTCGTCTGGCCCTGAAGGCTGTGGCTCGTTGATGGGAGCGGTGATCCGATGAACAGCTCTTCGCGACTTGTGGCTCCCGGATCCGGTCGGGATGAGGATGTGACGGATCGGGCGATTCGTCCCCAACGACTTGAAGATTATGTCGGTCAGCGCGCTATGCGCGAACAGATGGGCATTTTTATTCAAGCGGCAAAGGCTCGAAAGGAACCTCTCGACCATGTCCTTATCTTTGGGCCCCCAGGTCTTGGTAAGACGACTCTGGCCAACATCATCGCGAATGAAATGGAGGTCGGCATTCGACATACCTCAGGACCTGTCCTCGAAAAGGCGGGCGATGTCGCTGCGCTCCTCACTAATCTGGACCCGGGTGATGTCCTTTTTATTGATGAAATCCATCGGCTCAGTGCGGTGGTCGAGGAGGTTCTCTATCCCGCCATGGAGGACTATCAGATCGACATCATGATCGGGGAGGGACCTGCTGCCCGCTCGATCAAGCTGGACATTCCTCCATTTACACTGGTCGGCGCGACCACACGAGCGGGTCTTCTGACGTCTCCTCTCCGGGATCGATTTGGGATTGTTCATCGGCTGGAGTTCTACACAACCAGTGAGTTGAGCCTGATTGTGAGTCGCTCTGCCCGAATTCTGGGTGTCGAGATGAGTCCTGATGGGGCCCATGAGGTGGCTCGACGTTCGCGGGGTACACCCCGAATCGCCAATCGGTTATTGCGCCGCGTCCGTGATTTCGCTGAGGTGATTGGCGATGGACGGATTACCGGAGATCTGGCTGGTCGTGCGCTTGAAATGCTGAATGTTGATGCGGAAGGCTTTGATCAGCTCGATCGGAAGTTTCTGACGGCCATGATCGACCGTTTTGATGGCGGTCCAGTCGGTCTCGATAATATCGCGGCAGCCATTGGCGAGGAGCGTGGCACCATCGAAGATGTGCTGGAGCCTTATCTCATCCAGCAAGGATTCATTATGCGGACGCCGCGAGGGCGAGTGGCGACCCGTTCGGCATATCTGCATCTGGGCCTTACGCCGCCCAAAGTGCCCGTCGGGGATCTTTTAGAGTGACTGACGGCGCCGCTTTATTCAGCTGGCCGGTTCGAGTGTATTACGAGAACACTGATGCCGGAGGCGTGGTTTATCACAGCAACTACGTGACCTTCATGGAGCGCGCGCGAACCGAATTTCTCCGAAGTCTGGGTGTTGAGCTCGGTGCCTTGGAGAGGGACGAGCACGTTCTTTTTGCTGTTCGATCTGTGGCGATTGATTTCAGGAGCCCAGCGCGACTGGATGATCTTTTGGATGTCACGGTCGACATTAAAGACGCTCGCCCGGCCAGTCTGACCTTCCTGCAATCGGTTCGCCGAGACGGACGGGTGTTGTGTGAGGGTGAGGTTCGCGTGGCATCGATCTCGGCGGATCATTTCAAGCCTGTCGCTATCCCGCCGAAACTAGTGGACTTGCTGGGCGTGGTTTTTGCTAAAAAGTTGCCTTGAGGGTCTCTTGATCGAGGCAACCCTGGGGCGTTAGGTTTTTGTTATTCATTTCAATCAAGAGGCTGTTTCCCTCATGAACTCCGAACTTTCGATCGCCAAGCTGATTCTGGATGCAAGTCCTGTGGTCCAGATCGTTATGGCGATCCTGATGCTGGCCTCAGTGGTGTCCTGGAGCTTTATCTTTACTAAGTATCGGGAAATTCGCCGAGCCCGGGTAACGACGGATGAATTTGAGGAAAGATTCTGGTCTGGGATTGACCTTGCCGATCTTTATCGGCAATTGGTCCGGGAAGACTACGAAACCGAGGGCCTCGAGAATATCTTTATGGCGGGTTTTAAGGAGTTTGCGCGGCTTCGCCAGCAATCGAATATTGGGCCGGACGCTGTGATGGAAGGAGCGCAGCGGGTGATGCGCGTTTCATTGAACCGCGAGCTGGAAGCTCTGGATGAGCGACTACCATTCCTTGCGACGGTCGGATCGACCAGCCCCTATGTGGGGCTCTTTGGTACGGTTTGGGGCATTATGAATTCCTTTAGCTCCCTGGGTGCGGCCAAGCAGGCCACGCTGGCCATGGTGGCGCCGGGTATTTCCGAGGCGCTGGTTGCAACGGCCATGGGTTTGTTCGCGGCCATCCCGGCCGTGATGGCCTACAACCGCTATTCAACCGAAATTGGCCGCCTGGCTGGTCGTTATGAAGCCTTTGCTGATGAGTTTTTGAGTCTCCTGCATCGTAAGGCGCACGCCAAATGAATATTCAGGGTGTTTCCCGCCGGGGCGGACGTCGCCAGCCCATGGCGGAAATCAATGTCATTCCCTATATCGACGTCTGCCTGGTTTTGCTGATCATTTTTATGGTCACGGCACCGATGCTCCAGTCCGGTGTGGATGTGGACTTGCCCCAGGCTGAAGCGAAGACGCTAGACACTCAGGAGACGCTGCCGATCATCGTTTCGATACAGGCAGACGGTTCGGTCTATGTGGATGTGAGCAATACCGGTGATGTGCAAGTCTCGGATGAAGAGCTGATTCCTAAAATTGCCGGCGCGGTTGCCGATAAGCCTGGAATTCAAGTCCTGATTCGTGGGGATGAGAGCGTTGCTTATGGTCGTGTGGTGAGCGTCATGGCGTCCATCAAGCAGGCCGGCATTCCGAGTGTCGGTTTGATGACCCGCCCCCCCGAAGAATGAGTATTCGAGAGATGCTGCGTCGCTACGGTGCGGTTATGGCATCGCTCGTTCTGCATGCGTTGCTGATTTTCCTGATGCTGAATTGGGAGCCGGAAGCCGAAAAGCAACTCCCCTTTCAGGAAACGGAAATCATCCAGGCAACCGTCATCGAGGGCGGTGCGCCCACCCCGCCGGTCTCCGCGCCTCCAGAAAAGGTCGCGGAACCGGTAATTGAGCCCAGCGAGCCGATACCGCCACAAGCTGAGCCTCCTGCAGTCAAGGAACTGGTCGAACCTCCAGCCAAGCCAGCCCCGCAGGTGCCCAAGGTCGACCCCGAGAAAAACAAACGTGAAGAACAAAAACGGCAACAAGACGAGGAGCGCAAGGAACGTCTTGAGCAAGATAAGAAACAGAAAGAAAAGGCGCTGAAGGAACAGGCTGCGCGCGAAAAAGCAGAAAAGGCAGAAAAGGCAGAGAAACAGGCCAAGGAAGAAGCGGCCCGGGAAAAAATTGAGAAGCAGGCCAAGGAGAAAGCCGAAGCAGAAGCTAAAAAGAAGGCGGAGCAGAAGGCCGATGCCGATGCTAAGCGGAAGGCCGAACTGGAAGCCAAACTGAAGACAGAATCCGACATCAAAAAGCGCGCAGAGCTTGAGGCTAAGCTTAAATCTGAGGCAGAAGCTAAGAAAAAAGCCGAGGCGGAATCCAGAAAGAAAGCGGAAGCGGAAGCCAAGCAAAAGGCTGAGCAAGAGGCCAAAAAGAAAGCAGATCAGGAAGCCAAGAAAAAAGCTGAAACAGAAGCCAAGCAGAAGGTTGAAGCCGACGCCAAGAAAAAGGCAGATGCTGAGGCCAAGCAGAAGGCCGAAGGAGAGGCGAAAAAGAAGGCAGAAGCAGAGGCGAAAGCCAAGGCCGAAGCGGATGCCAAGAAAAAGGCGGAGCAGGAGGCAAAGCTCAAGGCAGAGGCAGACGCCAAAAAGAAGGCTGAGGAAAATGCCCGGAAGGAGGCGCTGCAAGCTGCTATGGCCCAAGAGGAAGCCCAGCGGCAAGCGCAGGCTAAGGCTGCTGCAGAAAAGGCAGCCCAGACCTGGGTTAATCGTTATTTCAGGCCCAGGGTGGAGCAGGCCTGGTTGAGACCGCCATCTTCAGATGCTGGGATGTCCTGTAAAATTCAGGTTCGACTACAGGCTGATGGACGGGTCTCTTCCGTTAATGCGTCCTGTAGCGGCGGGGATGCGGCGTTTGAGCGTTCAGCTGAAGCCGCAGTGAGGAAGGCCGCGCCTTTTCCCATGCCCCCTGATGCCCTGGTTGCGGAACAGTTGCTAGGCCAAGTGGTCGCCTTCCGCTTCAGTCCAGAATAGTTTTACAAGGACCTTTTCATGTTGCGTCATTTTGGAATCATGCTTTGGCTTGCGGTATCGGCAATGGCAATAACGCCAACTGTGCGAGCCGAATTAACGGTGGATATCACTCAGGGTGCCGAAGGGGCGATGCCAATTGCGGTGGTGCCTTTCCAGCAGCCGACCTTGCCCGGGGACACGATCAGTGAAATCGTGGCCCTTGATCTTCACGGGACCGGAAAATTCAGCATCATGCGGGAGTCGCAGTTGCCTGAAAGGCCTGTGCCTCCGACAACACCCGACTTCCCGGTTTGGCAGACTGCAGGACAGGAACATGTGGTCATCGGTCGCGTGGTTTCCGGCGAGGGTGCGGGGCTGGTCGCTGAATTTGTTCTCTATGACGCCATTCGGGGTGTTTCGGTGTTATCCGAGCGAGTGCCCTTCAAACCCTCCGATGCTCGGCATGCCGCTCACAAGATTGCCGATATGATCTATAAGCAGTTGACGGGCGAAAGGGGGGTTTTCAACACCCGAGTTGCCTATGTCGCAGCCTCCGGCTACGGAAACGATCGTGAATACCGGCTGGTGATTGCAGATACCGATGGCGAGGGTGATCGGATTGTGATGACGTCCCCGGAACCCATCATGTCTCCGAACTGGTCGCCGGATGGCAAGCGCCTTGCCTATGTGTCCTTTGAGGACCATGCCGCCGCCGTGTTTGTTCAGAGCCTTTCTTCTGGCGATCGGCACAAGGTTTCATCTTTGCCAGGTATCAATGGCGCACCCTCGTGGTCGCCAGATGGGTCTGAGCTTGCGGTGACCCTGTCAAAGGACGGAAGCCCCGACATCTATGTCCTGGACGTAGCCTCAGGCGCCCTGCATCGGGTCACGCATGACGATTCCATCGATACGGAGGCGAGTTGGTCACCGGATGGCCGTACGCTGGTCTTTACGTCGGATCGTGGCGGTAAGCCACAGCTTTACACCGTGTCAGCGCATGGCGGGGAGCCTCAGCGGCTGACCTACGACGGGTCCTACAATGCGCGGGGTGTTTTCGCGCCCGATGGTCGAAGTGTTGCCATGGTGCATGGGGGCCAGGGTGGATACAAGATTGCCGTGATGGATCTGGGAAGCCGTCACCTTCGGGTGCTGACTTCCGGGCGGCTGGATGAGTCACCGGCCTTTGCGCCGAATGGACAGATGATTCTCTATACCCGCAAGGATGGTGGGTTGGATCAGTTGGCCGTGGTCTCTGTCGATGGAAAGTTCAAGCAGAACATACGGGTTAAGGGTGGGGATATTCGGGGTGCCGCTTGGTCGCCCTGATCGGGATTTCGGAGATTTTTATGCA
>JBDKLO010000073.1:0-4946 GCA_039795615.1 Pseudomonadota bacterium | reverse complement strand
AACTGATGTCTCAGTCCGTCAAGCTCATGAAAGCCATCTACCGCGCCATGAGAGACACGGACGCGCTCCAGGCCGAAATCAATCCTCTCGCTGTCGTCGGCAGCGAAGGTGAAGAACGCCTCATGGTCCTCGATGCCAAGTTCAACTTTGACGACAACGCCCTTTACCGCCAGAAGCAGATCACCGAAATGCGGGATCTCGCTGAGGAAGACCCTAAGGAAGTTGAAGCCTCAGGGCACGGCCTCAATTACATCGCCCTTGATGGCAATATCGGCTGTATCGTCAACGGCGCGGGCCTGGCAATGGCCTCTCTGGATGCCATTACCCTTCACGGTGGAAAGCCTGCAAACTTCCTGGATGTTGGTGGTGGAGCATCACCTGAAAAAGTGACCAACGCATGCCGCATCGTTCTGGAAGACCCGAATGTGAAATGCATCCTGGTCAACATTTTTGCTGGCATCAACCGCTGCGACTGGATCGCGAAAGGCCTGATTCAGGCCTGCGAGAGTCTCAACATCAAGGTTCCGCTGATTGTTCGCCTGGCAGGAACCAACGTGGAAGAAGGCCGGAAAATCCTCGCGGAATCCGGACTTTCATTCATCACGGCCGAAAACCTTGATGCTGCAGCATCCAAGGCGGTCGCTATCGTCAAGGGATAAACCCATGAGCGTATTCGTCAATAAAAACTCGAAGGTCATCTTTCAGGGCTTCACTGGGGAGCATGCCACTTTCCACGCCCAGGACGCCATGAAGATGGGAACTCAGGTGGTCGGCGGTGTCACGCCAGGTAAAGGCGGCACAACGCACCTTGGGCTTCCGGTATTTGATACGGTCGCAGAAGCCGTCGCGGCCACGGGTGCCGATGTCTCTGCCGTATTCGTCCCCCCCCCCTTCAATGCCGATGCGCTGATGGAAGCCATCGACGCGGGCATCAAGGTTGCAGTGACCATTGCGGACGGCATCCCGATTCACGACATGGTCCAACTCCAACGCTATCGCATTGGCAAGGACGCAATCATCATCGGCCCCAACACTCCCGGAATCATTACTCCAGGGGAATGCAAGGTTGGGATCATGCCCTCAAATATTTACAAAAAGGGCAACATCGGGATCGTCTCCCGCTCCGGAACCCTCAACTATGAGGCCACAGAGCAGATGGCTGCGCTGGGTCTTGGCGTGACCACCTCCGTAGGGATTGGTGGGGACCCTGTCAATGGCACCGATTTCGTTACCGTTCTTAAGGCCTTTGAGGAAGATCCTGAAACTGAAGTCGTGGTCATGATCGGCGAAATTGGCGGACCGCAGGAAGTTGCTGCCGCACGCTGGGCCAAGGAGAACATGAGCAAGCCCCTGATTGGCTTTGTCGCCGGCATTGCTGCACCTCCTGGTCGCCGGATGGGTCATGCAGGCGCCATTATTTCAAATGAGTCTGATACGGCCAGCGCCAAGATGGATGCCATGGAAGAGCTGGGTCACTACGTTGCCCGTAATCCGGCTCACATAGGTGAAACCGTACTTCGCGCGATGAAAGAACGTAACATTCCGATCCGCTAGGAAAAAGACCCGTGTTTCATCTCAACTCCAGCCAACTCAAGGACTTAATGCAATCGGGGACTCCCCTCCTGCTTGATGTGAGAGAGCCCCACGAGTTTGAGATCTGCCAGATACAGGGGAGCATTAACATTCCGATGAATCAGGTCCCGGCTCACCTCATGAAATTCGAGTTGGATCAGGATATCGTGGCCATTTGCCATCACGGCATGCGCAGTGCCGCCGTCGCAGATTTTCTGGAGTCTCGGGGATTCACCCGGGTTTCGAATCTCACGGGCGGCATTGATGCTTGGGCCAGGGAGCAAGACCCTGAAATGCCCCGCTACTAGGCTTTGAGATGATTGCACTGATCCAGAGGGTCAGGGAAGCGAGCGTCCGAGTCCATGGAAGCTGTGTCGGCGAAATAGGAGTCGGCATTCTCGCCTTGGTGGCTATTGAGAAGGGTGATACGGAGTCCGAGGCCAAGAAACTCGCAGATCGGCTTCTCAACTACCGGATCTTTCCTGACGCGACAGACCGAATGAATCTGAGCCTTCAGGACATTGAGGGTGGTTTACTTCTGGTCTCGCAGTTCACGCTGGCTGCAGATACCCGAAAAGGACTCAGGCCCAGTTTTACGCCTGCTGCCACGCCCGACGAGGGGCTTCGGCTTTTTGAATTTCTTTGTAACTTGATCAAAGGCACTTATCCGCATGTGTCCACCGGCCAGTTCGGAGCCGACATGCAGGTTTCACTGATCAATGATGGACCGGTGACGTTTCAGCTCAGGATTCCTCCGACCGAAAGCTGAAAGTCTAATCTCGCGGCAGGAACAGGGAGAAGATCCCTGCCACGAGAAACCTCATCAAGGCGCTTACTTGGCAGGAGCCGCTGCAGCAGGAGTTGCCGTAGCCGGCGAAGCTGCAGGGTCTGCGGGTTTGTTTGCATCTTGCGTCTTCTTGGCATCAGCATCCGAGGGCGAATTGGCCTTGTCGGAAACGGCTTTGGCTGCTCGCACGGCCATAAAGGGAAGGCATCCTCCAAGACTCACGAGAAGAGTGGCCAAGGAGATTCCAGCGATCAAATTCTTAATTACAGACATGGGTTACCTAGAGTAGTGCTTGTTGATGATGGGAAACCCCCATCTTTAGATTGAAAACGAAAGGATCATTCCTGGCATTTGTAAGCCTTGCCCACCAACACAGCATCGATCGTCCCGCCGAAAAGTTCGCGCTGTGAATACTGTTGTTGCTGCAGTAAAACCTTGTTACCGCCAAGCTTCAAAGTCTCGTTCTTCAGGGCTTGACGCGCGCCTAACAGCAAATTGGCGGTCGGAGTGAAAGGGCCACTGAAGCGATTACCCTGACTCCCTACAACATCACCCAGATAAGAGCACTTCTTCACCTCTTTGATGCCGGTCACCACATCGACCCGCTCTGCGCCTGAGTTGAGCGGAGTTGCCGCACAGCCAACCAAGGTGATGCTGGCTGCAAGGAATAGAACTTTTCTCATGAATCCACCTCAATCTTGAAACAGAGAGCCCATAAAGCGCTTCATACTGCCCCGAACGGTACGCCGTATAATTTTTAGGGTCAACCCCGAACCAGATCAGGGACCACACATTAAGAACGCATGGATACCATTCTCATTCGTGGGGCACGAACCCACAACCTAAAAAACATTGATCTGGACCTTCCACGCGACAAACTGATCGTCATCACAGGTCTATCAGGTTCCGGCAAATCTTCTCTGGCTTTTGACACCATCTACGCAGAAGGACAAAGACGATATGTCGAGTCCCTGTCGGCGTACGCAAGGCAGTTCCTCTCCGTCATGGAAAAGCCCGATGTAGATCATATCGAAGGGCTTTCTCCCGCCATCTCGATCGAACAAAAATCAACGTCCCATAATCCACGTTCGACAGTAGGCACCATCACTGAAATCTACGACTATCTGCGTCTTCTCTTTGCGCGGGCGGGAACGCCACGCTGCCCCAAACACGGCATATCCCTTGAGGCGCAAACGATCAGTCAGATGGTCGATCAGGTCTTGTCCGAGCCCGAGGACAGCCGCTGGATGCTTCTTGCACCCGTCGTTAACGAACGAAAAGGCGAACATATCCAAGTCATTGAAGACCTCAAGAACCGGGGCTTCATCAGAGCCCGAATCAATGGCGAGGTTTATGAGCTGGATGATCCACCTCAACTGGAGCTTCGAAAGAAACATACCATCGAAGCGGTGGTCGACCGTTTCAAGATCCGCGCAGATCTCGCGATTCGTCTTGCAGAATCCTTTGAAACCGCTCTTAAGCTAGCTGACGGGATAGCGATTGTGGTCTCCATGGATGAGCCGTCCCGCGAATCGCTTTTCTCAGACAAATACGCCTGCCCTCATTGCGGTTACTCGCTTAGCGAGCTTGAGCCTCGAATCTTCTCATTCAATAACCCCAAAGGCGCTTGCCCTGAATGTGATGGCCTGGGCATCCGTCAATATTTTGATCCGGACCTGATTGTTCATAGCCCGCAAAAAAGCCTGGCCGAAGGCGCCATTCGGAATTGGGACCGATCAAACAGTTACTACTACCAGATGGTGCTGTCATTGGCAGAGCACTTTGGATTCGATCCCGAGTCTCCGTATCAGGATCTTACCGATGAGGTCAGGCAAGTCCTGCTTTTTGGGAGCGGCAAGGAGGCTCTCCCCTTTAGTAGTGTGAACAGTCGCGGCAAGAAGTCGACACAGTGGCATCGGTTTGAAGGCATCCTCCCTAGCATGGAGCGCCGCTATCGGGAGACCGATTCGCAGGCCGTGCGCGAGGACTTGGCCCGTTACCAGGCCAACCGCCCCTGCCCCTCCTGCGATGGCGCCCGACTCAATACGGCCGCTCGACATGTCTTTGTCGAGGACCAGCCTCTGCATGCCATCACCGGGCTTCCGATTCGTCGCGCCATGGACTTCTTCCAGCAGCTCAACCTGCATGGCCATCGGGGTGAGGTCGCCGCCAAGGTCGTGAAGGAGATCAATGAGCGCCTGGGCTTTCTTGTTAATGTCGGCCTCGACTACCTGACGCTCGATCGGAGTGCTGACACCCTATCCGGCGGGGAAGCACAGAGAATTCGGCTTGCCAGCCAGGTGGGAGCGGGTCTAGTCGGTGTCATGTATGTATTGGATGAACCTTCCATCGGACTTCATCAAAGAGACAATCAGCGCCTTCTAGACACCCTCCTCCATCTTCGCAATCTTGGAAACACCGTCATCGTTGTCGAACATGACGAGGATGCTATCCGTCTGGCTGACTATGTGGTTGATGTCGGCCCGGGTGCCGGGGTTCACGGGGGTGAGGTTGTCGCCTCTGGGACCCCTGAGGACATCATGAACCACCCTCACTCACTCACAGGGCAATACCTCTCTGGCAAAGA
>JBDKLO010000072.1:0-9774 GCA_039795615.1 Pseudomonadota bacterium | reverse complement strand
ACAGCGTCTTCTGATCCGCGCAGCCTTCTTTATGGCGCTCATCGGCTCCTGCGGACGCTCACGGTGGTCATGGTAGCCTGGGGTTCGCTGAATGCGTTCAGGCTCGAGGCCTCGGTAATGTCATGGGCGGGGGCGGTCTGGGAGACCTCGCTTCATTTAGGGCGGGTCGATCTTCCCTTGAAGGCGATTCTGACCGCCTTGTTGATCGCGGGCGTTACGCTATTTTCGCTCAGGCTGACCCGATTTGTGCTTGAGAGGGAGCTGCTTCCTCGGTTCCGGCTTTCAGCGGGGGTCCCCTTTGCGATCACCACCCTCTCGCAATATGCGGTGGCGGTTTTGGGCTTTGTCCTTGCGATGACCTCACTCGGGATCGATCTGACACAGATCTCTATCCTCGCAGGTGCCGTGGGCGTGGGGGTAGGGTTTGGACTGCAGAATATCTTTAATAACTTCATCTCCGGCCTCATCCTTTTGTTTGAGCGGCCGATCCACGTTGGAGACATCATTGAAGTCGGAACTCTGAGGGGGACGGTCACGCGCATCGGCATTCGCTCCAGCACCATCCGGACGCCGACGGGGGCAGAAGTCTTGATGCCGAATGGTGATCTCATCGCGAAAGAGGTCATCAACTGGACATTGAGTGATCGTCGGCGTCGACTGGAGATCAACGTTGGTGCAGCCTATGGGACTTCGATCCCCAAGGTACTCGAACTCCTGATAGAGCTTGCGAACTCAAGCGAGGAGGTCCTGGAAGATCCCGCGCCCTTGGCGGTCTTTTCCAGCTTTGGTGAATCCTCACTCGACTTTGTTCTCTATGCCTGGGTCGAGCGATATGAAGACACGGTCCTGGTTGCCAGTCATCTTCGCCAAACCATCAATGAGCGGTTCCAGGAGGAGGGGATTGTGATTCCTTTTCCGCAACGGGAGATTCATTTCACATCGTCAGCGGGGATCGCCATCGGATGAAAAGACCACGCTTACTCCACCTCTGGTGCACGGCCCTGCTTCTGGTCGGCGTCGTTCTTGTGGGCTGTGGCCCAAGGATTAACTACGTCTTCACGCCACCCCCTTCGCCGGAGGGCATGGTCTGCATCAGTCAGTGTGCGAATAGCCAGCAGATGTGCTGGAGCGGCAATCAGAACAGCTATCAGCAATGCATCAATAATCGGAATTGGGCAATGCAAAATTACAACCAATGCCGTAATAATGCGCAGAACCAACAGGCCAGAAACAGTTGCATGATGCCCCCGGGCTGTTATGCACCGAACAATTACTATTGCGAAGAGGGGTATCGCGCCTGTTATCAGGCGTGCGGAGGCAGTGTTCAGGCCTTTGAGGTGCCAAATCCGTGAGCGCAAGGCGCCATCTCCCCCGTTCTTCTTCCTTCCTGATTGGACTGATGCTGTCGGTCGTCTTGCTGGTCGGTTGCACGAGTTCGCAGCGAGCGGGTTCTGAAACGGTCGCCATTCAGGCCTATCGAGGGCAGGGCAATTCGGCTCCAGAATCCTCAAAACAACGCCCCACCGCACTGGAGCTTGAAGCCCGACTGATGGGCTTTGCCGATCGCTATCTTTCCAAGGCGGCTGAGGCTACCGATACCTATCAGCATCTCGTCCACACCAAGGCCGCCCGCGAACTGGGTCTTGCGACCTTTATCTTTCCGGGGCTTACGGTCATTGGCATTGCTGCAGGCGGCGAGCCGGGATCAGATCTTCTGGATATGGTGGTTTTTGCTACCTTGCAGAGGGAGTCGCTGGAAAAGGGGTGGGCGCGTGAAGTCCTCGGTGACAAGGCCGACAACCTGATTAAAACGCAGCAGCAACTGGAAACGCAGATCTGGGAGATCGCCGGAGACGTTCTCTCTTTGGATCAGCTCGAGCGATTGAGAGCAGCCATCCGACGCTGGCGCATAGCGAACCCTAATCAACGCTACGTCTCTAACGTCAAATTTGACGATGTCGCGACAGAACGAGGGGCAGGGGAAGGTGCCAAGGGGCTTCAGGATGAGTCGGCCGGTTTGCTTGCGCCTCTTGATTCTGCTGTTCGGGAAGGCGAAGAAATTCGCCTGATGGCCCGGCGGAGTATGTACATTATCCAGCGCATGCCGCCGCTATTGATGGCGCAGGCTCGCTTCGTTCTGCATGAGGAGGTGTCTCCCGAGCAGGTCGATGGGCTCCTCAAGGATGTCTCAGGATTCCGGGTGACCCTGGATGAAGCGCAAAAAACCCTGGCCCGAATGCCCGCCTCAATTGGGAAGGAACGGGAGGCGCTCTTTAATGATCTCGATAAGCTGTCGCCGGTCCTCGATAAGAGTCATACCCTGACGCAGGATGTCCGCGATGCCCTTGAAACCTTCCACCAGATTGAGCTTCAGTATCCGGCTTCAGGTGCCGTGATCAATGAGACGCTAAGGCAATACCGGGAGCTTGCGGAAATCATGGATCGCTCGCCACCTTCGGATATGCGGCCCAAGATCGAACTGCTCCATGAAATTGGCCACATCGGTGAGGAACTCAATCAGTTGGCTTCCTTCATCCGCTCCGAAGATCAGAATAAGCTGAAGGATTTTTGGGGCGATCTCTTGAACGCTCTACTGATCCGGGCCATGGCCTTTGCCGTGTTTGTTTTTGGTCTGGTCGTCCTCTATCGGCGTATCATCAAAGTCCCTCACGGAGGGTCTTCACTATGAAACAGAACCTGATGGTGATCGTGGCTTTGGGATTCCTCTCGGGATGTGGTGGCTATAACAGCTACCCGGGGATGCCTGGAGGGGGATACGGCTACGGGTATGGGTATCCGCCACCCGTCAATTATGGCTATGGATATGGTTATGCCCCATATCCCGGCCCTGCCTATGGTTACTATCCGGGTCCTGTCTATTACGGCCGCCCCTATGGCGGTTATGGCTATTCTGATCATTCGCCAAGGCCTCCGATCAGCAATAACCAGAAAGCGCTGAATTACATCTACGACCACCGCAACCAAATTCAGCGGCTTCCCCCGCAGCAACAACAGCAAATCCTCAGGCAGGCCCAGCAGCTAGGTCAGCAGAATAACAACCACCACCGCAATCATCCCGACTAAAGCGGCGTGATGACGGATCAGATATGCACATTTGTGCATTAGACGAAGTGCCTTCAATTAGGGATGATTCGCAGCGTTTCCCTCAGTTGCTGGGTGATATGGCGTTTGTTGCGTCAGTATTCGAGAGGGCCGTGCAAAGCCCCCTTGTTTCTGGTTCGTAAATCGTTCACGAGAAAAATCATGAAGAACATTATTCTGATCCTAAGCCTTGCTTTTGCCTCGACTGCCGGCTTGGCAGCAGGTGCGGGCAAAACGATCAAGGGTTCCTTGACCACCCCGGAGGCGGGCGTTATTTGTGACAAGAAGGCCAATTTCTGCGCCGACGCAACGGGTATCTCCGTAGCGCTGACCAAGATGTATCTCGGTGACAAAGCCGAAAAGAAGTTAATGGACATGGGGTCATTCGATATGAGCGAATTTGTCCTCACCAATGGCGTACGCTGCGATACGAAAACCCAAAAGTGCACGGTCAGCAAGATCAACCAGACCGTTGACGCCGCGCACACCAAAGCCCTGTTTGGAAAGTAAAGAGTCGTCCATTTCAAATCGTAGCGTTCTGATGCCATCGATGAAAAGCACATACGTCGCTCTGTCTCTGGCGTTGGCTTTTTCAATGCCAGCCTTCGCAGGCGGCTTTGATCATTCTCTCTCTCTTCAGGGCGTTTCCTTCCATGTCACATGCCCGAATCAAGGTTCAATCAATGTCTTGCGCATTGAGCCCCAGGGGCTCAAGAAGGACAATGCGGTGATCTCGAAAGAGATCGAGGGGACAGTCACAGGGGCTGAGGTCGGGGATCTCAATGTCGATGGCTCTCCTGAGATTTATATCTATGTGACCTCGGCCGGAAGCGGTTCCTATGGGTCACTCGTGGCCTATGTCGCTAATCGGAAAAAGTCACTGACGGAAATCTTTATACCTTCTCTTCAGGACGATCCGAAGGCCTCAAAAGGCTATATGGGGCACGATGAATTTGCCGTTATCGAGAGTTCACTGGCGCGAAGATTTCCCATCTATAAGGAGGGCGATACGAATGGAACCCCTTCCGGTGGCATGCGGCAGCTTCAGTACAAGCTGAAAGCCGGCGAGGCCGGTTGGGTTCTGAAGATCCACCGCATCGATGAGTTCTAGGGTTATTTCGGTCAAGCGTTCTTGGGGTTCCAGAGGAAACCCTTCTGATCGAACCTATTACGCCCTATGGATTGGGTGTTTTGTAGCCGCACTGACCTATGAGGTGGTTTCTTTAGCGCAGGCTGAAACGGTTCCAGTTGAAACCCCGAAAAAGCCTGAAGTTGCTCGCACGGAGTTGCCTAATATTCGGAAAGAGCGTCCAAAGCGAGTTCTTTCGCCAGAAGAATCGCGTGTCGAAGTCCAGCTTCCTGAAACAGGCATCAAGGTTTTAAAAGGCAAAATCAGGGGATATCAAGCGACCGTCTTTGCCCTGAGGGTTCGTCAGGGACAGCGCTTGAAAGTGAACTTCGAATCACAAAGCAGCTCCGCTTTCTTCAATGTTGTGGATGAGGCGGATTCCAGTGGGACGGCCCTGTTTGTAGGGCAAAGCACAACCTCTAGATCGATCATCATTCCTGTCCTATCAGATGGGACCTATCTCCTTCAGCCTTACCTTGTGCGTTCAGTTGCTCGCCGGGGAAGGCAGGTTAACTATGTTTTAACGATTGACCTTCATTCATCAGCCGGCACTTCTGAAGTGGCTTCACCTCATTAAGAAAACGTAAACATGCAGCACCGTAATCGCCCTTTATTTTCAAGCACGCAGCCACTCATTTTGGGCGTTCTGACACTGCTCTTGGGGGGTATGTCGCCGAGCTGGAGCGGCGTCATCATGGCTGTAGACGATACGGGTGGGAACGTGCTGGTCACCACATCAGGAACCTTGGATAAAAATGCCTTGTATTGGGCGGGCCAAGGGCTTGATAAGGGCATTTATCCCGGGACAGATGCTGGAATAGCTCCAAATCTGGGCTTTTTTCAAGTCGGCCCACAAAATGGGGCTGGTAATCAGGGCAGCTATTACAAATTGATAGGACCCTCTGGATTTGGATCCGGAGGACCCAGCTCCTATGTAGGTGCTACAGGTAGGGGGCAGACTGTGGGAATCAGAGGGGCAGAGTCAAGACTCTTTCTTGACAACTTAGCCTATGCCTTCACCCTAATTAACATTACTAATAACTATCCAGGGAAATCCATCACGTCCCTTGGAATGACGCCAGGTATCTACACCTGGTGGACCGATGGCGGCGCCGACCATCCCAAAGACTCGATTATGTTGGTGATTGGGGTCCCTATGGCACCTGTCGTGACACCAACCCCGAAGGACAGTCGCAGCATTGATCTGAGTTGGTCGGTACCGTCCAACAATGGCTCGCCTGTCAGCGGTTACAAAATTAGATACCGTCCGGTTGGTGGAAGTTGGCAAAGTTTTCCCTTTACAGGAACCAGCACCACCACATCCGTTACATTCTTAGCCCCTTCGACCAATTACGAATTTGAAGTGACGGCCTTCAATGCACGGGGTGATGGTCTTCAAGGGCTTGCTACCGCGAGCACATTGGCTGGAACTTCCAGCGGGGGTGGAGGGCCAACAGCACCCACAAATATTGCGGCGACGCCCGGTATAGAAACGATCAGCGTGGCTTTCATGCCTTCAAATGGATCAGGGGCAATTACCTATACGGCAGCTTGTCTTTCGGCATCGGTGACCCCTAATTCGCTCATAGGTGTTTCAGGGTCCGGTTCACCGCTAGTGATCCCTGATGCGATCCCTGGCGCGGCTTACTATTGTGACGTCGATGCGACAGATGGTGCGGGAACCAAAGCTGGAGCCACGACACCCAGCACGGTGACTCCCACTTTTCCAATTCCTGTATTGCTAGCGACTGTGGCAGACAGCTCTGTGACGCTGAGTTGGAATCAGATTGCCTTGGCGACAGGCTATGCGGTTCAATATCGTTTGGTCGGGACTACGACTTGGACCACATGGCCTCTCTCCGGTAATGGTACGCAAACGCAAACCACGATTACGGGTCTCGTCCCAGGGGCACGATACCAATTCTCAGTAGCGCCTCAAAGATCATTGCAGGTCAAACCCTTCGTCTACTCTGGCGATCCTGCGACGGTCGTTACGGGTCCGCCGGCGCCAGCTTCTCCAATCGCCAATCCAGACAGCTACAGCACGGGCAAGAATATCCGGTTAGTCGTCCCTGCATCTGGCGTATTGATCAACGATACAAACCCCAATCAGGGGACGCTGACAGCTTCTCTTGTGGATGCAGCTCAACATGGATATGCAACACTCCTGGGAGATGGGACCCTCTCATATGTCCCCTATAACAACTATGTTGGCCAGGATAGTTTCACGTATCAGGTGGTCTCTTCCACATCTCCCACTCTGATCAGCAATAAAGCAACGGTTCAGATCAGCGTTGCCGACTATGCGGCAGGTCAGGGAGGAACCGGTGGGGCCTCGCCCAATGGCTCGAACCCGCTGCCACCCATAGCCAACCCCGATGCTTGGACGTTGTCCTCCAATACCCCCTTGACCGTTTCGAATGCTGGCGTCATCAAGAATGATATTGACCCGCAGAACTATCAGCTAGTGGTCAGCGTAAAAGCGCAGCCATCCAATGGCACATTGGTTCTAGATGCTCAAGGTGGATTTACCTACACCCCAAAATCCGGTTTTGTCGGGACAGACACCTTCACCTACACCCTCAGCAATGGGGTTTTGACCTCGGTGGGAACGGTGACGTTGACGGTGCAAAACATCCAAGCCAACAGGCCCCCGGTCGGAAATCCTGACGCCTACTTGACCCCTATGGATGTCATTCTGTCAGTGCCCGCACCTGGTGTTTTGGGCAATGACTATGATCCCGAAGGTCATGTTCTGACGGTCGCGATCCTGAATCCGACAACACACGGGGCAGTCACGTTAACCCCACAGGGTCAGCTGACGTATTATCCCAGTAAGGGCTATATCGGGCAGGATAGTCTGACCTACAGCGTTACGGATGGCGTCAATACCACGGGGCCGGTGTTGGTCAGCATCAAGGTCAATCCCGTGGGCCCAACGAATCTTCCTCCTGTTGCGCGTCCTGATGCCTGGACGACCGCAAAGGGAACAAGGATTACCGTTCAGCCTGCAAAGGGCGTCCTTCTGAATGACTCGGATCCGGAAGGTGCTCTGCTTCAGGCTCGATTGGCCACGTATCCCAAAAACGGGACCTTTGCCCCAATCGATGGAGGCGGGTTTGTTTACACTCCCAATGCGGGATTTGTCGGGCAGGATACATTGACCTACAGCGTCAGTGACGGCCAGCTAGAAAGTAAGCTCACGACCGTAACGATTACGGTGAATGATCAAAATACTCCGCCGATCGCCAATCCGGATGTGTTCACAATCCATTCCGAAGAGCTTCTGACTGTGCCAAGCCCGGGAATCCTCTTGAATGACATCGACCCGGAAGGCCATCAGTTGCAGGCTCTTTTGAAAACCCTTCCTTCGCATGGTGTCTTTGCGCCGATCGATGGAGGCGGTTTTACCTATCTTCCAAATCCTGGATTCATTGGGGAGGACAGTTTCACCTACGCGGTAAACGATGGTGAACTTGAAAGCCCAGGCACCTCCGTAACGATCAGGGTGACTAATGTCGCGACGAATCGAGTACCCCTGGCTCGTGCGGACCACTACGTCATTCAGCAAGGGATTGCGCTCAACGTCCCTCCTAATGGGATTCTTGTAAACGACCGGGATCCCAACGGCCATCCGCTACTGGCATTCCAGAGCCAAGCACCTGCCTACGGTTCCGTGCATATTGAGCATGATGGCAGTTTCACCTATTACCCGACACCCGAATTCGTGGGGAACGATAGCTTTGTCTATTACGTTAACGATGGCCTTCGGGACAGTAAACCGGCCCGAGTACGGATCACGGTCAAGCCCAGCAATAGAGCCCCACGAACGCGAGGAAGCTACTTCCAGAAGTCGGCATCTGCATCGGTTATTAGCCTCGATAGTCCAGGTATTCTGAAGTTTGCGGCGGATCCCGATGGAAACTTCCTGACGCCTTTCATTGTGGATTACCCCAGTCATGGACTCCTGAAGCTGGACCAAAACGGTGCGTTCACCTATTACCCTGAGGCTGGATTCACCGGAAAAGACACCTTCCGCTGGAAGGTCACCGATGGGGTGCTGGATAGCAACCTCGGAACAGCTGTTTTGAACTGTACGACCTGTAGCCGAAACGAATAAGGAAGACGATGAACATGAAAAAAAATTCACAGCCTTATCGAGGTCTTGGTTTCGCTCTTCTCATGGTGTCAGCTTCCGCGCAAGCTGATTTTGGTGACTCGATCCAACCAACGACCGATTGGACAGGTTTCTATGCCGGTGTGAATCTGGGTGTGATCTTTAACGCCTCGCGACTGCAGGCGACGAACTCGAATTTTATCCGTCCGGGCTATCGGGAAAATATCGACTACGACAGCGTGCTTCCGGGGCTTCAGTTGGGCTACAACGTCCAGACTCAGAAGGGTTGGGTATTCGGTGTTGAAGGCGACTTCACGTATCCCGATGCCAATGGTCAGTTTACCTATCACAGTCACCGCCAGGCGGGAGTTCTTGATCGCTTTACTGCCAAGAACATTTTGCAGGGTTCTCTGAGAGGGCGGGTTGGTAAGGCGCTTGGGGATTTCTTTCCTTACGTGACCGGCGGCTTGAGTGTCGCCGACACGGGCCTTTCCTATGGGAATGAATTGGGTCAGTCTTACAGCCAATACAGTACGCAGGTGGGATTCATAGTGGGCGGGGGGCTGGAATACAGCGTGATGGAGCACGTGTCCGTTCGCGCTGAATATCTCTATGCCAATTACGGCACTGCCCAGAATCTGAACACCCGTGCGGTTTCATGTATTACGGATCCGAACGGCCACGTCGGGGCGGATCTCAACAGCAGCACTCTGAGAGCTGCCCTTAATTACCGCTTCTAAATCACTGTTCCTCGAAGGTGGGTGGGGCCTTTATGATTGCGCACCCACTCTCGTCCTTTGCGTGCGAGAAAATGAATAATAAATAAGCGCCAATGCCCTTCCTGATCCACCCCCAGAACAAGCATCACCGAAGGCATTACTGTTCTCGCCTTGCGGGCTTCCTCATGATCATCGGCATCATGGGGGGATCGTTTGCGTATGCTGCTCCTGAATCGGATCAGGTCGCATCGAATTCCAGCATCGCGTCTGGAGAGACAACGCCGCAGGCTCCAACTCCTAAGAGGAATTACACCTTTACGGAGGCGATGGGGAAATCAATTTGGGGTGACGTCTATGCGCATCCTGAAGATTGGCAAGAGCTCTCCTACAGCGACTTTGCAACGAAGGGCTGGGATCAGCCGTGGGTCAGTCCACCCAATGGTGCCGGTGGCGCGCCCAGGCAAGGGTGGCTTTTGGCTTTTGAAGGCGTCTTCTACCGATTGGGTATCGCCATCTTCAGTTGGCAACACAATTTCCCGGGGCAGGGTACGGACGGGTATGGGGCCTCGATGGTGAATTTCACCCCCATCAATCAGCGTTTGAATATCGAAACGACGATTCCAATGGCTTCGAATGATATTTATGGAAGCCGTCAAACCAATTTTGGTGACTTCCAGATCCAGCCCAAGGTGATGCTCTCAGAGAGC
>JBDKLO010000071.1:0-32270 GCA_039795615.1 Pseudomonadota bacterium | reverse complement strand
GTGGTGGCGGGTACGGTCTGCTTCTTTGCGATCGGTGGCATCAAACGAGGTCTTGGGATCGACGATGCACTCGATGTTTTTCCCGTTCATGGTGTGGGGGGGATGGTCGGCGCGATTTTGCTTCCCGTCCTCAGTCTCTCTGCGTTTGGGGGGACAGGGCTTCCTGGCGGGCTTTCTGTTTCTGAGCAGACCGGGATTCAGGCGATCGCTGTTCTGGTTTCGGCAGGGTGGAGTGTTGTGATCAGCTTTGGCCTCCTCAAGTTGATTGATGCCTTGACTGGACTTCGGGTGTCAGCCGACGAGGAAACGGAAGGGCTGGATCTTTCTTCCCATAATGGGAAGGGATACCACTTCTGAATCTCCTCAGGGGCAAGCGAAAGCCTTGAGTCGGGCCTCGCCGTTGAAGCTGCCACCTGCGATGAACTGAATCGAACTGACATGTGTGGCACCCAGGCTCTCCGCTTTTTTTTCTGCATAGGTGCGGGCGATGGGTTGCCAGCTGGGATTCTTTCCATAGCCTGAGCTTGCGCTGACCTCCCCCAGGGGGCGGCAGCGTGAGGCCTCGGCTTCAGGCAGTTCGGGAAGTTTTGCGACGACGGAGGTTGCAAGGGCAAGTCCGGTCATGAGAAGGCAAGCATGGAATAGCGAACGCATGGGCTATTGCTCCCGACAGGGGGATCCTGTCACAAGGGATCGACACGAAACTGTTTTCGGGAAATCCTAAACAGTTCTGAGTCGAAATCAATACCCCCTTCAACAGATGCGCTGAGGCCTGCTTCGTTGGCTTAGCGCGGGTCGTGAAGGCGAGCGCCGGCGGTTTCGATCACCTCGCGATAGAAATGGGCGCTGTCCTTGAGTGTTCGGGCCTGACTCTCAAAATCGACGTGGATCAGGCCAAAACGTTTGGCATATCCAAAGGCCCACTCAAAATTATCCAGAAGGGACCATGCGAAGTATCCCTTCAGCGGGGCTCCTGCAGCGATGGCTTCCTGTGCGGCCAGGAGATGTTCTCTGAAATAGTGCGTTCGGCGTTGATCGGTAATGCGACCCTCGGCGTTCGGCCCATCATCGAAGGCGGCCCCGTTTTCGGTGATGTAGAGCGGAATGTCACCATATCGTCCCTTGACCCAGAGGAGGCATCGGGTGAGGCCCTCGGGAAAAATCTCCCAGCCCATGTCCGTCGTTTTTTCGGCGGGGGGTTCTACCCGATCGGTGCGAAAGGGCAGGTTGCGAGGTGCATCCCGAACAACGGAGCGACTGTAGTAATTGATGCCCACAAAGTCGATCGGCGATTGGATCGAACGAAAATCCTCTTCGGCAAAGTGCTCCGTTGAGGGACCCCAGATGTCCTCGAGCTCCTCAGGATAACGCCCGAAAAAAAGAGGATCGAGGAACTGGCGATTCATCCACGCATCAGCGCGCCGCGTGGCCGCAAGATCGGCTGCGCTGTCGCTGGCGGGGTCTTTGGGTTCAAGGTTGACCACGATCCCGATCTCTCCCTGGGTTTCGGCCCTAAAGGCTTGGACGGCCTGACCATGGGCTCTCAGAATGTTATGGGTGGCGTCCCTCGCTGCAGCCATGTGCTGCAGCCCGGGGGGGTGAGAGCCTGCAACGTAACCCTCATGGACCATGACCCAGGGTTCGTTAAAAGTTGACCAGTGCGAGACCCTCGAGCCCAGCTGCTGGAAAACGACCGCAGCGTAGTCGGCAAACCAAGGGGCTGAATCTCGCTCTTGCCAGCCGCCACGTTCGCTTAAGGCCAGAGGGTAGTCCCAGTGGTGGAGGGTGACATAAGGGGCGATGCCGGCGTTCTCCAAGGTATCAAGCAAGCGCTTGTAGAAGTCGAGGCCAACGACGTTGAGTCGGCCTCGCCCTTCCGGAAGAATCCGAGCCCAATTGAGGCTGAAGCGGTAAGCCTGAAGTCCGAGTTCCTGCATTAGCTTGATATCTTCGGGGTAGCGCCGGTAGTGATCACACGCGACATCGCCATGATCGTTGTTGATCACCCGCCCGGGCTGATGGCAAAAGGCTTGCCAGTTCGATGGCCCTGCACCATCGGCGAGGGGGGAGCCTTCGATCTGGAAGGCGGAAGTGGCTGCGCCCCAGACAAAATCCGCGGGAAACAAGGTGGAGGCCATCGAGCAATCTCATGAAAAGAAAGGTGGCCCATTATTACTAAGAGACCCTCCGGGGAGAAGCCGGTGGAGGTGGTATGCTTTCTCTTTTTTCTCCCCTAAAGTCCCAGAGGCAATCCGTTGAGCCGAGCTGTTGTCGCTGCATTCCTTGGCGCTCTCTGGGTCACAGGCTGCGCAACGGCGCCGCCCAAAAACCCCTCCGATCTGTGCGCCATTTTTCGGGAGAAGGACGACTGGTATGCGGGGGTGATGGCGAGTGAGGCACGCTGGGATGTGCCCATATCCGTCCAGATGGCCATCATTCGCCATGAGTCGGCCTTTGTTTCCGATGCCCAACCGCCAAGGACCTGGTTTCTGTTCATTCCGACCGGTCGGGTTTCCAGTGCCTACGGCTACTCTCAGGCTTTGGATGGGACCTGGGAGCGCTACCTCCGCATGACCGGACGCTGGAATGCCAGCCGGGATGACTTTGAGGATGCTGCGGACTTTGTTGGCTGGTATGCCTTCCAGAGCTCCCGTGAATTGGGCATTCCAACGGATGATGCCTACCGTCAATATCTGGCCTATCACGAGGGGCCCTCCGGATATGCCCGGGGGAGCTATCGGCAGAAAGCCTGGCTGATGGATGTGGCCAAAAATGTGGCCCGGACAGCGCGTCATTACGATGGGCAGTTGGCGGGTTGCCGTAGCGAATTCGATGAAGACTATGCAAGAAACTGAAAACACGACCTCTGGACAGGACCTCACGGCGTTTCATGCCACGGCCCCCCTGGGCCTCGAGCTGCTCCTGGCTGATGAACTGACGGCCTTGGGAGCCAGTTCGGTGGTACCCGGGCGCGCGGGCGTGGCGTTCGAAGGCAACCTTGAAATGGCCTATCGGGCCTGTCTTTGGAGTCGGTTGGCGAATCGGATTCTGTGGCCTCTGGCCCGGTTTCCTGCAGCGACCATCGAACAGCTCTATGACGGGGTACGGGCGGTGGAGTGGTCACGCTATCTCGACACCGACACCGTGATTGCGGTCGACTTTGCCTCCAGCCGATCGGCGATTACGCATACCCTTTTCGGAGCGCAAAAGGTCAAGGACGCGGTTGTTGACTACTTCATGGACCTGGAGGGGAAAAGGCCCTCGGTGGACCTGGCGAATCCCGATCTTCGAATCAACCTCTATCTGGCCCACGATCAGGCCACCTTGAGTCTGGATCTTTCGGGGGACAGCCTGCACCGAAGGGGATATCGACTCGAGGGAGGCAAGGCGCCGCTGAAGGAAAATCTGGCGGCGGCCATTCTGATCCGGGCTGGCTGGCCGGAAATTGCAAAGGAAGGCGGATCATTCCTCGATCCGCTATGTGGCTCGGGGACGCTTCCGATTGAAGCGGCTTTGATGGCATCCGATACCGCCCCCGGTCTTCTCCGATCCTGGTTTGGTTTCATGGCGATGCCGGAGCATGACCCCAATCTCTGGCTCAATCTTCGGGACGAAGCGCAGGAACGCAGCCGTAAGGGACGAGAGTCGATGCCCTTGATCCGGGGTTCTGACATTGATCGGCGTGCTCTCAGTGTGGCAAAGGCCAATCTCGAGCGTTCCGGCTTTCTCGATCAAGTCACACTGACTCTGGGCTCTGTGGCCGATGCCCGGCCCGAGGGTCCCAAGGGTCTGGTGGTGACCAATCCGCCCTACGGGGAGCGGCTGGGGGATGAAGAGACTTTGGTGCCTTTGTATCGACTTCTCGGCGACACGCTGAGGACCCATTTTGAGGGGTATCGGGCCAGTATTTTTACGGCGAATCCGGAATTGGCCTTCAAATTGGGCATTCGTGCCCGCAAGCAGTACGCCTTGTTCAATGGCAGTTTGCCCTGCAAGTTGCTGAACTTCGAAATCAGTAGCGAACGGCATTTCACTCCCGCCGAAGGAGGGCCTTTGACCCCGGAGGAAAGGGAGCAACGTAAATGGCTTAGGAAGCTCCGCGAGGTGGACTTAAACTCCGGTGGCGCGGAAATGATCGCGAACCGGCTCCGAAAAAATCTTCGCAATCTCGGCCGTTGGGCGCGACAGAACGACGTGACCTGCTACCGGCTGTACGATGCGGATCTTCCTGAATACGCGATGGCCGTCGATCTTTATAGCTGCGAGGGGGTTCTCCGGGCCCACGTGCAAGAGTACGAGGCCCCCTCGACGGTCGATCCAGTGAGAGCCGAGCAACGCCTGATCGAGTTCATGGCCGCCTTGCCGGCGGTCCTTGAAATTCCTCCAGAACAGGTGGTTCTCAAAGTTCGAAAGCGCCAAAAGGGCTCGAGTCAGTACGAGAAGCAGTCGGAGAAGGGCCATTTTCTGGCCGTTCAGGAAGCAGGGCTCAAGTTTCGGGTCAATCTCGAAGATTATCTGGATACCGGTCTTTTCCTCGATCATCGCATCACCCGAAAACTGATCGGAGAAATGGCGGCAAAGAAACGCTTTCTGAATCTTTTTGCCTACACCGGATCGGCGACAGTCCACGCCGCAGCGGGCGGTGCAAGCTCCACGCTCAGCGTGGATCTTTCGAACACCTATCTGGATTGGGCCGAGGCCAACATGGCGCTTAATGGCTTCACGGGTCCTTCACACCGATTCCTCCGCGCCGATTGTCTGACCTGGCTTGAAGAGGCCTCCAAGAACCCCGAGCGGTTTGATCTGATCTTCCTGGATCCTCCGACCTTCTCGACCTCCAAGAGGATGGCGGGAACCTTGGATGTTCAGCGCGATCATGTCGGGATGATTCGGGCGGCGATGGCCATTCTGGCGCCTGAAGGAAGCCTGGTCTTTACGACCAATCAGCGCAAGTTCAAATTGGATCGGGCCAGCCTTGAGGATCTTGTGATCGAGGACATCAGTGCCAAAACCCTCCCCAAGGATTTCGAGAGAAATCCGAGGATTCATATGGGTTGGATCCTTCGCAAAGGTCAGGCCTAGGAAGGCGGGCGATGATGGGGTCTGCCCGCGCCAGAGTCATTGTGACGGGAAGAGTTCAGGGTGTCTTTTTTCGGGAGTCAACCCGAAGAAAAGCCATCGAACTGGGACTTTGCGGCTGGGTCAGGAATCTTCCTGACCTCAGTGTCGAGTGGGTCGCAGAAGGCAACACCTCGGCTGTCCAGGCCCTCATTCGCTGGTGTCGCGAAGGGGGCCCGATGATGGCTCGAGTCGATCGGGTTGATGTTCTCGATCCACCCGAGGGTCCCTTGGATCCCGGTTTTCTGGTCTTGCGCTAGCTGGCGAGAATTCGACTGACTCGCGCGAGGTCCTCGGGGGTGTCGACCCCTGCGTGGGGAGGTTGAGCCACCGTCATGACTCTGATTTTTTCCCCTTGCCAGAGAATGCGGAGTTGCTCCAGGGCCTCGATCTGTTCCAAGGGGGATTGAGGCCAGCGCACATAACGGCGTAAAAACCCGGCGCGGTAGGCGTAGATCCCGATATGACGGAGCCATGCACTTTCGGGTGGGAGTGAGTTCTGCGTTTCGCGGAAGTGATCCCGGTGCCAGGGGATGGGCGCTCGGCTGAAATAGAGCGCGTGCCCCTGGCGGTTGGTCACCACCTTGACCGCATTCGGATCGAAGACCTCCTGAGCCTCTCCGATCGGTGCGGCCAGCGTAGCGACACTGGCTTCCCGGTCTTCAGCCAGAGCTTCCGCCAGTTGACGGACCAGCGCGGGTTGCATCAGGGGCTCATCGCCCTGAAGGTTGACCACCAACGTGTCATCCGGCCAACCCTCCGTTTCTGCGACTTCGGTGATCCGGTCGGTACCACTGGCATGGTCTGCCCGGGTCATCAGTGCCTTCACCTTGAGACCTGCAACCGCCTCCATGATGCGCGTGTCGTCGGTGGCAACGAAGACGTCGCCACCCGCCTCAAGCGCCCGTTCGCAAACGTGAACGATCATGGGCTTGCCGGCGATGTCGAGTAAAGGCTTCCCCGGTAAGCGGCTGGAGCCCAGACGCGCTGGAATAACGGTTTTAAACGAGGGCACGTTCAGTCGACCAGGGCCGTCTTCTTGGGGAGTGCATCGTATTCCTCAAGGCTGATGCGTCGTGCCTCGACTTCCAGCATGACCGGAATTCCGTCGCGGACGGGAAAAGCCAGTTTGTCTGCACGGCAAATTAATTCTTCCTGAGCTTCAAGAAAGACGAGATCGGACTTGCAGATCGGGCACACCAGGATTTCCAATAATTTCTTGTCCATGCATTCCTCAATAGTTAAACGGGTCGGGTTTAGTGGGGGGGCGCCGTAACGGTGGCGAAGCTGATTCGCTGGAAGCCAAGTTGTTCGAGGGCCTCCAATGTCATCACCAGTGCCTGATGGCGCGAGTTCCGGTCTGCCTCGATGAGAATCAAGGGATCTTTCTGTTCGCCAGCTGCGGCCTTGAGGGCCGTCTTCAGTGCTTCGCTGGTTCCACCCGGAACGGGTTGGCCACTGATCATGTAGTGACCCTCCGAATCAATCAGGATGGCCAGAGGCTTTTCCGGGGAGAGGGGGGATTTTGTGCCCGCTTCAGGCAGGCGAATCTCCAGTCCCGTTTGCTGGGCAAACGTGGTCGTCATCACCAAAAAAATCAGCAGGATGATCAGAACATCGATCAGGGGAATCAGATTGAGTTCCGGCTCATCCCGATCATGTGGCCTGAAATTCATGCCGGAGGCTCGGTGGGGCCTTTCGAATCGAGGCTCTCGATCAGCTGCACCGCCTCTTCTTCCATGCGGACGGTCAATTCAGTGATCCGACCGCGAAAGTAGCGATAGAAAATGAGGCTCGGGATGGCCACGGCCAGCCCTGCAGCCGTGGACATCAGAATTTCTGAAACCCCCCCGGCAAGGAGAGCCGGGTTTTGGATTGCGCCTTGGGCGCCGGCACTGGAAAACGAAGAGAACACCGTCATCATGCCCAGAACGCTACCCAGGAGACCAAGATAGGGTGAAACCGAGGCAATGGTCCCCAGCGTGTTGAGGTAACGTTCCAGTTCATGGACGACTTGCCGCCCGGCGTGTTCAACGGCATCCCGCATCGGGTCACGTCCCTGGGCCCGCAGGGCCAGCGCGGCCGCCAGAATAGTACCCAGAGGGGATCCGACCCGAAGGGAGCGCAGGGTTCGGTTGTCGATCTGTCCTTCTCGGTGCAGTCGGTAGACCTCCGGAATCAAGTCCGCGGGCATGACCTGCGAGGTTCGAAGCGCCCAAAACCGTTCCAGGACAATCGCCAGGGCAGCAATGGAGCAGATCACGAGGGGTGCCATCATCCAGCCGCCGAGCTTGAAGATTTCGATCACGGTGCGCGTCGTTGTCCAAGAGAGGGAAAAGGCCCCGCTTCGGGGCTTTTAAGTAGAGTTCATTCTATCATCCGTCCGGGCGGAGAGCGCATTCTCCCTGACGATGGATGCCCCGTTCGACTACAATGCGGATACTCCGAACTCCAGGATTTATCCGGTCTTTTTCATGTTTTTAATTCGATTCAAACATCCGGCCTTGTGCATTTGGGTTCTGCTGATGGCTCTTCCCCTCTCAGGATGTGGTCAGAAAGGCCAGCTTTACATCGAAGGACACGAGCCTCCCTCCCAGCGTGCGGTCGCTAAGAAGCGGCGTGCAGAGCAGGCCAAGCAGGCCGAGGAGGCTCTCAAAGCGCAACAGTCCGGTTTGCCCCGAGAAGAGGCGCCCGACACGAGCGATAAAGACAACATGCCAGAATTGGCCCCATCTGCACCGAACTAAATGGACTACTTCAACGAACGTTCCGGGCGACTCCATGCCGAAGAGATCCCCCTGACTGCGCTGGCCGAAGCGCACGGCACGCCCCTTTATGTGTACTCGAAAGCCACCCTCGAACGACACTACCGCGCGTTTGATCAGGCCTTTGAGGGGATCGAACACCTCATTTGCTATGCCGTAAAGGCCAACTCCAATCTCGCGGTACTCAATGTGCTGGCCCGCATGGGTTCTGGTTTTGACATTGTTTCCGCTGGCGAATTGGAACGAGTCCTGCGGGCTGGAGGCGATCCTTCCCGCGTGGTTTTTTCTGGTGTTGGAAAGCGGGAAGATGAACTGCGCCGTGCGCTGGAAGTCGGGATTCGCTGCTTCAATGTCGAGGTTCCGGACGAACTGGATATCCTGAACCGCCTCGCAGAGGAACGGGGTGTGCGGGCCCCGGTCTCGCTCCGGGTCAATCCCGATGTGGATGCTAAGACGCACCCTTATATCTCTACGGGTCTGCGGGAAAACAAATTCGGCATTCCGATGGAGGCCGCATTTGTGGAGTATCTCCGCGCCAAAAAGACTCTGCCGCATCTCGAGATCGTTGGGATCGATTGCCATATCGGCTCCCAGCTGACCAAAATCGATCCGTTTCTGGATGCCTTTGATCGCCTGTTGGGCATGGTGGATCGCCTCGCGGCTGAAGGGATTGTTCTCGGGCACATCGATATTGGCGGCGGACTTGGGATTCGTTACAACGAAGAATGCCCGCCTGAGCCGGCGGAATACGCTGCCGCGGTGATGGAGCGGTTAAAGGGCCGCAAAGTCTCCCTGTTCATGGAACCGGGGCGGGCGATTGTCGGAAACGCGGGGGTCCTCCTGACCCGGGTGCTTTATCTCAAGTCCAACGGCGAAAAGCACTTTGCGGTCGTGGACGCGGCCATGAATGACCTGATTCGTCCCTCCTTGTATCAGGCTTGGCAGGCCATTCTGCCCGTTGAGGTTCCGACGGCGAAGGCGACGCGAAGTTATGACATTGTCGGCCCGGTTTGCGAGACTGGTGACTTTCTTGGAAAGGATCGCGAACTTGCGATCGCTCCTGGGGATCTCCTGGCGGTCCGCTCGGCCGGCGCCTATGGCTTCACCATGAGTTCCAATTACAACTCACGACCGCGTGCCGCCGAGATTCTGGTGGATGGTGACCGCGCGCATGTCGTCAGGCAACGCGAGACACTAGAGGGGCTTTTTGCCCTAGAAAGCATTCTTCCGGAGTGAGCATGCGGATTGCGTTCACCAAGATGCAGGGACTCGGCAACGATTTCATCGTCATCGATGCCGTCCGTCAGGCGCTTTCACTGGAACCTGAGAAAATCCGCCGCCTTGCCGATCGCCATTTTGGGATTGGTTGCGATCAGGTTCTGGTGGTCGAGCCCGCGCAGGGATCCGATGCGGATTTTCGTTATCGGATCTTCAATGCCGATGGCTCTGAAGTGTCCCAGTGTGGCAATGGTGCGCGTTGCTTTGCCCGCTTCGTCAACGAAAAGGGATTGACCGACCACGATACGATCCGGGTTGAAACAAGGGCCGGTCAACTGGTGTTGAATCTGGTTGCGGGAAACGAAGTCTTGGTCGACATGGGGGTTCCCCGTCATGCCCCGGATCAAATTCCCTTGGATAAGCCGTCGGAAGCCAAGCTCTATGCCCTCAATGTTGATGGCGAGCGGGTTGAATTTGCCGCAGTTTCCATGGGAAATCCGCATGCGGTGCTCCACGTGGCCAGCGTCAAAGCGGCGCCCGTAGAGCGACTGGGGCCGCTTTTGGAGTCGCATCCGCTATTTCCTGAGCGGGTCAATGTGGGATTCATGGAGATCGTGGACCCCCATCGGGCGCGGCTTCGAGTCTATGAGCGGGGATCCGGCGAAACCCTGGCCTGTGGCAGCGGGGCGTGCGCTGCCGCAGTGGTGGGGATCGAGCAAGGGCTTCTCAAGAGCCCTGTGGATATCGAGTTACCGGGGGGGCATCTGATCATTAACTGGCAAGGGCGGGGTTTTCCTGTGATGATGCAGGGGCCTGCGGTCACCGTTTTTGAGGGAGAGATTGATCTGTGAGTGCACAAGAACCCACGCCGGTCCCGGAAGAATCGAGTGATGCAGCTCAGGTGGCTGCCTACCTTTCGAGGCACCCGGATTTCTTTAAGGCCCACTTATCCCTTCTTGAATCGCTGCGACTGCCCCATGAGAGTGGAACCGCCGTTTCTCTGGTGGCCCGGCAGATCGATGTCCTCAGGGAAAAGAATGAGCGACTGCTAGAGCAGCTCGATGATCTGGTTCAGATTGCGCGCGAAAACGATGCGCTTTACCAGCGCATTCACCAGCTCACCCTGACCCTTCTTGATGCGAAAAGTCTTGAGGATGTCTTAGCCAGCCTCGATTGGGGGCTGCATCAGTATTTTCAGGCCGATTTTGTGGTGGTGCGTCTTCTCCATCCAGACGTCGACAGTCCGGTGCTCCAGCTTTTTACCGCCCAGGATCACCCCTCCAGGGCCTGGGCCGAGGAACGGGCGGAGTCCGCGCAGCCCCTGTGTGGCAAGCCCGACCCCGCGCACGCGGCTTATCTTTTCGGCGAATCAGCGGGAGAGGTTGGATCCTATGCCGTCATCCGCCTCCATCATGCAGCCCTTCGGGGGCTTTTTGCGATCGGTAGCCGAGATCCTGAACGTTTCCGCTCTGACATGGGCTTTGTGTTCTTGGCACAGATGAGTGAGATCCTCGCCAGTCGGATGGCCAGCCTTTTGTCTCAGGATTGAGTTCATGTCCCCAGAGGCGCTCGGTCACATCGAGACCTATCTGGAGCGCCTTCGGGTTCAACAGCGCCTTTCTCCAAAAACGCTTTTGGCCTATCGGCGCGATCTGGACCAGCTGCAGCAGTTTTTGACCCAAAGTGAAGTTCTGGAGTGGGGGCAGGTTGATCCTCGGATTCTCCGAAGCTATGTCGCCGATCGGCACCGTCATGGTTTGGGTAGCCGCAGCCTCCAGCGAGAACTTTCGGCCATCCGGGGTTTTTTCGATGCCCTCATTCGTGAGGGGGGCATGGCGCAAAATCCAGCGCAGGGGATCCGGGCGCCCAAGGCCAAAAAGTCGCTCCCCGATGTCATGGACGTCGATGCCATGGTGGGGCTGTTGCAGGCGCCGCCTGAAGATCCCCAGGAAGTCCGGGACCTTGCCATGTGGGAACTGTTCTACTCCTCGGGTTTGCGTCTTTCTGAACTGGTGGCGCTAGATCTTCAGGATCTCGATTTTCGTGAGAGCACACTGGTGGTCCGCGAAGGTAAGGGACAAAAAACCCGCCATGTCCCCATCGGTCGGTTTGCCCGCGACGCCATTGAAAACTGGCTTAAAGTTCGGGCCACTTGGCCTGGAGCCAGTTTGCCTGCGGTATTTACCAGCCGACGAGGAGTCAGGATTTCGCCGCGAAGTGTCCAGTCTCGTCTGGCGCGCTGGCAACTCAAGCAGGGTGGAGCCATGTCGGTCCATCCTCACATGCTCCGGCATTCCTTTGCCAGTCACTTGTTGGAGTCCAGTGGCGACCTCCGGGCCGTCCAGGAGCTGCTGGGGCATGCCAATCTGAGTACCACACAGGTCTACACGCATCTGGATTACCAGCATCTCGCCAAGGTTTACGATCAGGCGCATCCTCGGGCCAAACGAAAGAGCCGTGAGGACAGTTGACCTTGTCGTGAACGAGAGACAGGGACGTCGGAAGGGGGTGTGCTGTATACTCGGAGGCTGATGCCCAGCCTAGGACAACCGCATGTCAGAACCTGAAGAGAGCGAGATCGAAACGGCTGAAGAGGCCCCCCGAAAGGGCAAGGCCGGTCTTCGCGAAATCACCCGAAAGCCGGGTTTCCGTAAGTTCGGAATGGGCGTGTTGTTCGTCGCCTTGGTCATGTATGGCTTGGCCCTCTATTGGAGTCAGGAGCCCAAACCCTTTGACGTGGTCGAGGAAGGCGCGCATGCGGCACATGTTGAAAACCCAAAGGAAATGCCCCTGGGGTATACCTATTCGACGACGCTCATCGAGATTTCCCATACGCTGCTGCATAAGCCGGGTGGTTTTCTCTCGAACGATGTTTTTCCGCCCAGTGTCTTTCTCGACAACATCCCGAACTGGGAATTGGGCGCACTGATTGCGCTTCGTGATGCCACGACCCAGCTGCGTAACAACATTGCACGTTCACAGACGCAGTCGCAAGAAGACCCCGATCTGGCCAAAGGCGAGCCCTTCTTCTATTTCGATTACCGATCTTGGCAGTTGCCCTCATCGGAATCGGAGTATGAAAAGGGGATTGAATCCTTGGAAGCCTATCGCGAGCGTCTGAGAAAGCGCGGGGCCAACTTCTATGCCCGCGCCGACAACCTTCGCCAGTATCTTGAAGTTCTTGAAAAGCGTCTGGGTGACTACTCGAACCGGCTGAGTGCCAGCACCGCTGACCGGGTGAACGATGAGACCGAGGAGCGCCATGCGGACATGGAGCGCACCCCGTGGCTCAAACTCGACGACCGATTCTTTGAGGCCCGTGGTTACACCTGGGCGGCCATGCTGGTTCTCAAATCCATCGAATGGGACTTTAGAGACATCCTGGGTAACAAGACCGCCCAGGTCTCACTCCAGCACATCGTGCGGGAATTGGAGAACTGTCAGGAGAGTTATCTCAGCCCGGTCATTCTGAACGGCAGTGGATTTGGCCTTTTTGCCAACTATTCGCTGACTCTGGCCAATTATATTGCTCGCGCCAACGCGGCCACCATCGACTTGAGAAGTCTTCTCGAAAGGGGTTGATCCAATCCCTGGTCGATCAAAAAAGGCGCTTCTGCGCCTTTTTTGTCGCTTTTAACTCAGATGCATCTTGTCGATCAGCTTGAGAAATCGCAGGTAACGTGCCTTGTGGATGGCGCCAGAGGCCGCTGCTTCTCGAACGGCACACCCCATATCCTCTCGGTGCCGGCAGTCGTTGAAGCGACATTGATCCAGAAAGGGTCGAAATTCAACATAGCCGGATGCCAGTTGTTCGGCATTCATCTCCGCCAGCCCGAAGACAGCCACACCTGGACTGTCGATGAGGTCGCCGCCGTCGGGAAGATGGTAGAGCATGGCCGCGGTGGTCGTATGACGACCCAGACCCGCTTTTTCGGAGAGTTCGCGGGTTCTGAGATTCTTACCCGGAAGGAGCGCATTGGTCAGCGAGGATTTGCCGACCCCGGATTGTCCTGAAAGCATGCTGGTTTTACCCTTGAGCGCAGCCCGGAGGTGATCCAGGCCCTCTTCGGTCCGGGCACTGACCGGATAACAGGCGTATCCCATCTCCCGATAATGCGCCATTTCATGATCCAGCTGGGCGCGGTCGGTCAGGCGGTCGATCTTGTTGATGACGATGGCGAGATTGATGCCACGGTGGGCAGCAGCGGCCGTGTATTGATCCACCAATAGCCAGTCCGGTTCAGGCTCCGGTGCCACGACCACCAGAACCTGATCCAGGTTGGCGGCAACCGGCCTGACTCTTCCGGCATGCGCTGGTCGGGTCAGGACGCTTTTACGTTCGAGAATCGATTCGACCCGGCCCAAACCTTCCCCTGCCGCGATGAACAGGACCCGATCCCCGACGGCAATGGCGCCCACTTGTCGCCGGGTCTGACAGAGGCGGATCGCGCCATCAATATCCTCAACCGCCAAGGCCTGCCCCAGATGGCTGAGCACCAGCCCCTCAGAAGGGGAATTCGGATCGCTGGGGGATGCCATCTTTGGGATCAGTTCCTGGCGGGGTTTATCTTGTGCGGTTCAGGTGGTCAATGCGAATGGCAGCCGGGGGATGGCTGTAGTGGAATGCCGCATACAAGGGATCTGGCGTCAGGGTGCTGGCATTTTCCCGGTAAAGCTTGACCAGTGCACTGACCAGATGACGTGCCTCGCTATGAGATGAGGCGAAGTCATCGGCTTCGAACTCAAAACGCCTTTGAAACGCCGCCATCAGGGGTTTGAGAAAGACGGTAAAGACGGGTGCCGTCAGCATGAAAAGAAGCAGGGCAGGCGCAGCCCCAGGGGTGGGAACCCCAAGCCCCTCAAAGAACCAGGGCTCCTGGCTCACCCAGCCGAGAACGGCAAAACCGATGAGGCTCAACAAGGAGCTGGTGATCAACATCTTGATGACATGGCGGCACTTGAAGTGACCCAGCTCATGGGCCAGAACCGCTTCCAGTTCGTCATGCTCAAGGGAATCCACCAGGGTATCGAAAAAAACGATCCGCTTGCTGGCGCCTACGCCGGTGAAATAGGCGTTACCGTGACCGGAGCGCCGTGAACCATCCATCACGAAAATTCCCTTGCTCTGGAATCCGCAACGATCCAGGAGGGATTCGATTCGTGACTTGAGTTCCGGGTCAGGCAACGGGGTGAATTTGTTGAAGAGGGGAGCGATGAAGGTGGGGTACGCCCAACTCATCAGAATCGAGAAACTGATCAGGATGCTCCAGGCCAAAAGCCACCAGAAGGCACCAGTGCTGTTCATAACCCAGAGGATCAGGGCAATGAGCGGTGCTCCTAGCAGAAAGCTGAGCAGTGTCTGCAGGAAAAGGTCCTTCAGGAATTGTGCGACCGTGGTCTTGTTAAAGCCGTAGCGTTCCTCAATGACAAAGGTCTGATAGAGGCTGATGGGAAGCTCGATCAGCTGCGCAGCCAGAAGCGTGCTGAGAATCATGCCGACACCCGAGGGGATCGGCCCAAGCCCCAATCCTTCCCAGAGTTTCTGAAGCCAGGCAATCCCGCCCCCCAAGGTGAAAAGGATCAGAACGCCTGCACCGAGGATGCGATCAAAGTCGGCCAGTCGCGCCTTATCAACGGTATAGTCAGCCGCCTTTTGGTGCGCTTCAGTGGTGATGGTTTCGCGAAAGGCCGAGGGCACCTTCTCCCGGTGGAGAAGGACATGCTGGACGTGCCGTCGCGACAGCCAGAATTCAACCAGGAAGGAGATGGTTAGGGCGATCAGAAACAAAACAGTAAAATCGTTCATCGTTTTTCTTTTCCTGGCACCGCGTGCCTTGTGTGTGATCTGGACCACCTTTCGGGGCGGCTTTGTTCTTCATCCTTTTTGTCAGACTCTAAACTATGCCCCTAAATTCCCGGAACCTGATCTGGATCGATCTTGAAATGACAGGTCTTAACCCATTAACGGATGTCATCCTTGAGATCGCGACCATTGTTACGGATGCTGAACTGAATGTCCTTGCCGAGGGACCTGAGCTGGCCATCCACCGACCCAAGGCAGTTCTTGACGCCATGGATGAATGGAATCAGACCCATCATGGCCGTTCAGGTCTGATCGATCGGGTCCTTTCCAGCCCGTTTTCGGCCGAGGACGCCGAACAGCAGACGCTCGCATTTTTAAAGTCCTGGGTTCCCGAGGGAGCGTCCCCCATTTGCGGGAACAGCATTTGTCAGGATCGCCGCTTTTTAGCGAGTGGCATGCCTCTATTGGAGAAATACTTTCATTACCGGAATCTGGATGTCTCCACATTAAAGGAGCTCGCGGCCCGCTGGGCTCCCGAAGTGGCACAGGGGGTCCAGAAAACAGGACGCCACCGGGCGCTGGATGATATCCGCGAATCCATCGAGGAACTGCGTTACTACCGGCAGCATTTCCTCAGGGTTTAGCGAATACCTGTTCTTCAGAGCCCTGCAATGATCGCGACCAGCAGAAGAAGCATGACGACCCCGAGGGTCACAAACATGGTGAACCAGCTCCAACCGCCGGTTTCCTTTTCGGTGGGTTCGACGCTGTCATGAATCGGGGTTCCGCAATTGCTGCAGATCACCGCTTTGTCCTTCACTTCATGTCCACAGTGGCGGCAGTACATCAGTAGCCTCTTGGGGTTCGGGTTTTGCCGGCGTTCGGCGTACAAGTCCTATTGTGGGGAAAGCATAGCGGAAGCCGGGAACGGTTTCCATTTTGTAGAGTCATACGCACTGAGTCCGGTGTCGATCGACGGCCGTTGGAGACAGTTTGGCTGTCATTATGTGAGAATGGCACGTTAGTGAGAGCGGTAGGGTTTCTTTCTGGATCCTCAACCTGACACCGAACATGAATTGTCCACATCTATAAAGAGAGTCACAACATGAACAAGACCACGATGACGACCCTGATTGGTGCCGCTGTTGCATCCACTCTGGCCGGATCTGCTCAGGCTTCTGAAAATCCTTTTGCCCTCAAGGAACTGGCGAGTGGCTACGTTCAGCTGGCTGAAGCCGGCAAGGACGGCAAGGAAATGGTCTGTGGCGAAGGCAAGTGCGGCGGCAACAAGATGAACTCCGGCAGCATGAATTGTGGTGCCATGATGCAGAAGGCGCCGGCAGAGCCCCAGAAGGCGATGGAAGGCAAGTGTGCGGGGATGAACATGGGTGGACAGGCGCCTGCAGCCCCTGCGGCCCCGGCTGCGCCTTCGCAGGCTAAGTAAGCGGCGATCAGAACGCCCGTTCGGTCAATGACATCCGAAAACTCCCGGCATCTTCAGGGTGTCGGGCTCGGGCTCAGGCGAGTCCACCTGGACGATTTTGCCGAGCGGGAATTCTTGCCGGTCGATTTTTTGGAAATCGCGCCGGAGAACTGGATGCGGGTTGGCGGCCGCTTGGGTCGCCTGTTTCGGAAGCTGACCGAACAACACGCCTTTGTGGCCCACGGCCTTTCCCTTTCGCTGGGGAGCCAGGATCCTCTGGATACCGGCTTCATCACCGAGCTTCGCTCCTTTATCAAGGATCACGGGATTCTGGGTTACAGCGAACACCTCAGCTACTGTAGCGATCAAGGTCATCTCTATGATCTCATGCCGATCCCCTTTACCGAGGAGGCTGTGAAGCATGTCGCCCATCGAATTCGAATCACCCAGGACATCCTGGGGCAAAAAATAGCCATAGAAAACGTTTCCTACTATGCGGCACCTGGTCAGGCCATGGATGAGGCGGATTTCGTTCGAGCCGTTTTGGACGAGGCCGATTGTGGCCTCCTGCTCGATGTCAACAATGTCTACGTCAACAGCGTGAATCATCGCTACGATCCGCGGAGTTTCATCCGCCGGATGCCCCAAGAGCGGATTGTGGGCCTGCATGTGGCCGGACACTACGTCGAGTCCGAGGATCTCCTCATCGATACCCATGGTGCACCGCTGGTTGATCCGGTCTGGTCGCTTCTTGATGAGGTCTATGGCGCGATGGGTGTGTTGCCGACCCTTCTGGAACGCGACTTTAATATCCCCCCTCTGGACGAACTCCTGATCGAGGTCGATTCCATCCGCAGCGTTCAGCTTCGGCATCTTTCCCCGGAGGCTTGAGGCGGATGGCCACGGACTCCTTGGGCGAGATTCAGAAGGCCTTTGCCTCCCATATACGCAATCCGGAGGAAGTGCCTGAACCTTTCGATGTGCCTTCGGCGCGGATGAAGGTCTATCGAGAGCTTTTTTTCAACAATGTCGAGAGTTTCATGAGTACCGGTTTTCCGGTGCTTCACGCCATTCTTGAAGGGCCGCGATGGTCTGGGTTGGTCAGGGATTTCTACCGGGAGCACATCGCCACCACCCCTTTGTTTGTAGAAATTGCGGGTGAATTTGTTCGCTATCTAGAATCCGAGCGTGGAACGCGTCCCGGGGATTTGCCCTTTCTTAAGGATTTGGCCCATTACGAGTGGGTTGAGCTGGCTCTGTCGGTTCGCGAAGCCGATCCCCCCTCGTTGGACACCGCCTTCATGGACGATCCCCTGAGCGCGCATCCGAGGCTCTCGCCCGTCTCCTGGCTGCTCAGTTATCCCTACCCGGTCCAAACGATCGGTCCGGAGTTTCAGCCACAAGCGGCCAACGAAAATCCGGTTCACCTTCTGGTTTACCGGGGACGGGATGAGGGGATCCATTTTCTGGAGTTGAACCCGGTGACCCATCACCTGCTCGCGGTTCTGGAGTCTTCTGGGGAAGCGAAACTCGCCGAGATTCTGGCGCGGGTGGCGGAAGACATCGGGCATCCGGATGTTTCCAAAGTCTTGGCTTTCGGGGCTGACTTGATGCGAGACCTCCATCAAAAGGGCGCGATCGCCCCAGAGCCGCTCCTGATTCCCGCCTAAATCGCTCTCTGCCCCATTTTGGGGCTTTTGGGTCTGGCTATGACGCGCCTTTATGGTGCAATATGGGGTGACACCGCTGGCGTCCCCCGTCTGGGTTCCGCCATCACTGCTCTGGCCTCTTTATTGCTTGTGAGTCGACATGAGCGCAACCCTCCCGATCAATCAAAATCCCAGGATCCTGGATCACCTGACCGATGCTGTCCTGGTTTTCGATGCCGGGAATCGGTTGATTTACATTAATTCGGCCGGCGAGATGTTATTTGCGGTCAGTGCCCGTCAGGTTCACGGCATGCGTGCCCGCTCTATTTTTGGCCTTAGCGATCGCTCCATCGAGGCCGATTTCAAGCGGGCCATTGGGCGAGGCGAGACCCTGACCAAGCGAAACCTGACCCTGGGAACGCCTTCGCAACCCGTGACAGTGAATCTCACGGTGGTGCCGGTTCAGGAGGAAGGTCAGGCCGACATGGTGCTGGTCCAGATTGAACAGCTGGATCGGCATCTTAGGATTTCGATGGAGGAACAGATCCTCGCCCAACAGAACGCGGGCCGCATGCTCCTGCGCGGGTTGGCCCACGAAATCAAGAATCCTCTGGGCGGGATTCGTGGGGCCGCACAGCTTTTGGAGCGCGAGCTTCCGGATGCCGACCTTCGCGAATACACCCAGATCATCATGGATGAGTCGGATCGTTTGCAGTCGCTGGTGGACCGGATGCTGGGTCCCAATAAGCCGCTCACGATGGAGTCGATCAATATCCACAAAATTCTCGAGCGGGTCCGGCAGCTGGTGCAGGTCGAGGCGCCGGCCGGGGTCATCATCGATCGGGATTATGACCCCAGTATTCCTTCGGTCATGGGCGATGGCGACCTTCTGATTCAGGCGATTTTGAACATTGTGCGCAATGCCGCCCAAGCCGTGGGGATTCGAGGGCGAATCCAGATCAAGACCCGGATTGATCGCCAGGTCACGATTGGTCATCGACGCAATCGCATGGCGGTCAAAATCGAGATCCACGATGATGGGCCTGGCATTCCTCCTGGGCTGATGGGGCAAATCTTCTACCCCATGGTCACAGGGAGAGCCGAGGGCACCGGGTTGGGGCTCTCCATTGCGCAATCGCTCATCAATCAGCATGGCGGGCTGATTGAGTGCTCGAGTGAACCGGGTCATACCATTTTCTCAATTTACTTGCCGTTGGAGCTTGCCCATGAACAAGGTGGATGAGGTCTGGATCGTCGATGATGATCGGTCGATCCGCTGGGTCCTCGAAAAGGCCCTTGAGAAGGCGGGCATCAAGACGCGTAGTTTTTCCAATGCGGACCTTTTGCTGGAGGAACTGAGCGGATTTATTCCGGATGCCATCATCACCGACATCCGAATGCCGGGTCTGGATGGCCTGAGCCTGCTCAAGCGGATTCAGGAGAGCCATCCGGGACTTCCAGTGATTGTCATGACGGCTCACTCTGATCTTGAGAGTGCGGTTTCAGCCTTCCATGGCGGGGCCTTCGAGTATCTTCCCAAGCCCTTTGATATCGATGAAGCGGTTGACCGGGTGCAGCGTGCCTGTGCCCAAGCCCGCAATCTGAGGCTCCAGCGTGAGCCGGTCGCGGCATCCGAGGCCACACCGGAAATCATTGGTGCGGCGCCTTCGATGCAGGAGGTTTTTCGGGCGATCGCCCGATTGGCCCGCTCCCACATTACCGTGTTGATCAATGGTGAATCCGGAACCGGCAAGGAACTGGTGGCCAAGGCGCTGCACCGCCATAGTCCCAGAGCGGCGCAGCCTTTTATTGCGCTCAATATGGCCGCCATTCCGAGAGACCTTTTGGAATCCGAGCTCTTTGGTCATGAGCGTGGCGCCTTCACCGGTGCACAGGCCCGAAGGGCCGGGCGGTTTGAACAGGCGGATGGCGGGACCCTTTTTCTCGATGAAATCGGCGACATGCCGGCCGAGCTTCAGACCCGACTGCTCCGCGTGCTGGCCGATGGTGAATTTTTCCCGATCGGCGCCCATGCACCGGTGAAGGTCGATGTCCGCATCATTGCGGCGACCCATCAGAACCTGGATCAGCTGGTGGCGCAAGGCCGCTTCCGCGAGGATCTCTATCACCGTCTCAATGTGATCCGTATCCATCTGCCCCCGCTCCGCGAGCGCCGTCAGGACATTCCTTTGCTGCTCCGGCATTTCCTTAACGAGGCCAGTCAGGAGATCAAGGCCGAAACCAAGGTCCTGAGGGCCGATGTGGAGGAATTCCTCTGCACGCTGGACTGGCCCGGCAATGTGCGTCAGCTGGAAAACACCTGCCGCTGGATCACGGTGATGGCCGCCGGCAAGGACGTTCACCTGGATGACCTTCCCCCGGAGCTTTTGCAGACAGGAAAAGACCTGCCTGCACCCTTGGGGGATGGGAATTGGCAGGACGCCCTCCGGGAGTGGATTCAGGAAGAGCTTCGGCTTGGGCATCTCAATATTGCCAAGGACGCGATCGAATCGGCTGAAAGCATCCTGATCCGGACGGCCTTGGCGGCAACCCGGGGACGCCGTCAGGAAGCGGCCAAGCTTTTGGGTTATGGGCGCAATACCCTGACGCGCAAGATTGCCGAGCTCAGTCTCGACGTCTGATCGTTTTTGGAAATGGGGGGTTGCCATTCTGGTCTCAAATTTGGCGGCCCCAAATGCGATAATGGACACAGTTCCCTGACCTTCAGTGCGTAATCGTCGCTGGGGCCAGGTGGGCAGGGCGTCGGGTCTATAACGGTCCCGGCAAGGCCATCGTTCGAGGGCCCCTGCCGTCCTCAAAGTCCTAGCCAGAAGTCCGACTATGCCCACCCGACATCTCATTCGCAGTGAACCCAGTGAAGCCCTGACCGAAACTCGCCCCTTGGGGATGAAGGCCAAGGACATCGCCTCCGGAGTCTCCCAGCACTTTACGTACACCCTGGGTCGTGACCGGTTCTGTAAGTCCAGCCATTACAGCTACACGGCGCTGGCGCTGACGGTTCGAGATCGTCTGATGGAGCGCTGGAAGCATACCCAGCACGCCTATCGCGCGACGACCTGCCGAAGGGCCTATTACCTCTCGCTTGAATTTCTGATGGGGCGAGCCCTTCGCAACGCCATGCTGAATCTGGCCCTCGACAAGCCCACCCAGAAGGCTTTGGATCAGCTCGGTCTTGATCTTGAGGAATTGGCGGAAATCGAGAACGATGCGGGGCTTGGTAACGGCGGACTTGGACGGCTTGCAGCCTGCTTTCTCGATAGTTGTGCCACCCTTCAGTTGCCGGTTACCGGCTATGGGATTCGCTACGAATACGGCATGTTCCGGCAGCTGATTGAAGCAGGGCATCAGTTGGAGGAGCCCGATCACTGGCTCCGGAACGGCCATGTTTGGGAGCTGGAACGTCCTGAATTGACGACGCGAGTCCGTTTCGGGGGGCGAACGGAAATGGATGCCGACCAAAGGGTGCGTTGGGTGGATACGCAGGATGTGCTTGCGGTTCCCTATGATGTGCCGGTCCCTGGGTTCGACAATGGAACGGTGAATACCCTGAGGCTTTGGAAAGCCGCGGCCACCGACGAATTCAGCCTGAGCGAATTCAATGCCGGGGACTATACCGAGGCGGTGCGATCCAAAAATCGGGCTGAGAACATCACGATGGTGCTCTATCCCAATGACGCCAGCGAAAACGGCAAGGAACTGAGGTTGCGGCAGCAGTACTTCCTGGCCAGTGCGAGTCTTCAGGATATCGTCAGGACCTGGATTCAGGTGCATGGCGAGGACTTCAGTCAATTCGCTGCAAAGAATGTCTTCCAGCTCAATGACACCCATCCCACCATCGCGGTGGCGGAATTAATGCGGATTCTCGTGGATGAGCATCGGTTACCTTGGGATCGGGCCTGGGAGATCACCCGTTCGACCATGGCCTATACCAACCATACCCTGCTCCCTGAAGCGCTCGAGAAATGGCCAGTTCGACTGTTCAGACAGCTTTTGCCGCGTCTTCTCGAGATCATCTTTGAAATCAACGCGGGTTTTTTGCGCGAAGTCGCGACCCGCTGGCCCGGGGACCATGATCGCCTGGCCCGGATGTCCCTCATAGAAGAGGGCTGGGAGCAGCAGGTCCGGATGGCCTATCTGGCGATCGTCGGCAGTTTCTCGGTCAACGGGGTGGCTGCGCTGCATTCAGATCTCCTGATCAAGGGCATGTTCCGGGATTTCCATGATCTTTGGCCCTGGAAGTTCAACAATAAAACCAACGGCATTACTCCGAGGCGTTGGCTTTCAGCTTCCAACCCAGAACTGGCCAAGCTTCTGAATGACACCATCGGCACCGAGTGGACCCGCGATCTTGCCCAGCTCTCCAAACTGAAGCGGTATGCTGACGATCCCTCGTTCCAGCAAGCCTTCCGCAAGGTGAAACGCGCCAATAAAGAGCGGCTGGTCCGTTACGCCGAGGCGGAGACCGGCGTGATCCTCAATCCGGACGCCCTCTTCGATACTCAGGTCAAAAGGATCCACGAGTACAAGCGTCAGCTTCTGAATGCACTTCATGTGATCCATCTCTACGACCGAATTCGAAGGGGAGATGCCACCGACTGGACCCCGCGAGTCGTGTTCTTCGGCGGAAAGGCTGCGCCGGGTTATCAGATGGCCAAGCGCATCATCAAGCTGATCAATAACATCGCTGCCCGGGTTAATTCAGATCCTCTGGTTGGAGATCGCCTGAAGGTGGTCTTTCTCCCGAACTATCGGGTCACGGCGATGGAAACGATTTGCCCCGGAACGGATCTTTCCGAGCAGATTTCAACGGCGGGTAAGGAAGCCTCTGGCACCGGGAACATGAAGTTCATGCTCAACGGCGCCCTCACCATCGGGACGCTGGATGGTGCCAACATCGAAATTCGGGAAGAGGTCGGCGAAGAAAACTTCTTCCTTTTCGGTCTCACGGCCGAGGAGGTCGAGTCCGCCCGCGCCGATTATGATCCTGTATCGATCATCCGGGGTCATGATGATCTTTCCCGGGTCGTCTCGCTCCTTGAGGCCGGATTTTTCAATCCGGATGAACCAGGGATTTTCGATGCCATTGTGAACGCCATCAAGTCTCCGACCGATCCCTGGATGACGGCAGCGGATTTTCCGGCCTACCTTAAGGCTCAGCGCCGGGCCGCCGAGGCCTTCAAGGATGAGAAGGCATGGACACGCATGAGCATTCTCAATACCGCCTCTGCCGGAAAGTTCTCTTCGGACCGGACCATCCTTGAATACAACGAGGAGATCTGGAAGCTTACGGCCGTTGCACCGTTTGATGCCTAGTGCTGGACGTTGTTCTTTTTGAGCCGGAGATCCCGCCGAACACGGGCAATATCATCCGGCTGTGCGCCAATACGGGTGCGGGACTTCATCTGATCGAGCCCTTGGGCTTTAGTCTGGATGATGCGAGGTTAAAGCGCGCTGGCCTCGATTACCATGAGTACGCCCGCGTCCTGAGCTATCCGAGTCTTGAGGCCTATCTCGAAACGGCAGGATCCCGGCGGATCTTTGCCTTGTCGACCCGTGGCACCCGTTCTTATGCCGACCCACACTTTAAGCCCGGGGACACGTTTCTTTTTGGTCCGGAAACCCGAGGGCTGCCCCGCGCTCTCCTGGAGCAACTGCCTGAATCCCAGCGCCTTACCATTCCCATGCGGCCCGGAGGCCGCAGTCTGAATCTCTCCAATGCCGTCGCGCTGGTCGTCTACGAAGCCTGGCGTCAACTCGGCTTCAAGGGCACGGAGGATGGGGATTCGATATGCTATTGACCCATCGACATGGATCCGGGCGCGTTTTGACTTCGGATCTGCTTTGACACTGGAGTTGCCATGCCCGAATCCAAAACCTATCGCAATTTTCTCTTGCTCCAGATGGTTTACATGGTCTCTTTTCCTTTGCTGACCATGCAGGGGCTTTTTGGCGACATTCTTGAGTTGACCTTGGGGGTCGGGCTTTTGAGCGCGGGGCTTATCTTGTCCGCTGGACGAAAAAAAAGGGTCGTCAGTACGATTCTGATTGCGCTACTCGTGCTCGTTCTCTGGACGTTGGAAGTCATGAATCCCCAGGTGCGCTGGCTGGCTCTGACCCGTGAAACCATCTTTATCCTCTTTTTTGCCCGGGTCATTTTTGTCATGGCTCACCATGTTTTTCTCTCGCCGAGGGTTAAGACTTCAGACCGACTTTATGGAGCAGTCTCGATTTATCTGATGATCAGCGCATTCTTTGGCAGCATGTACACCCTCACCTCGCTCATCATCCCGAACGCCTTCGACTGCACGCCAAGTCTTTGCGGGGGCGATGTGAGCTTTTACCTTCGTAATGGCGGAAATCTCTATTTCAGCCTGATCACCCTGACCACGCTGGGCTACGGAGACATCACCCCGGTTTATCCTTTTGCGGGCATGCTGTCTTCTTTGGAGGCCCTGATCGGGCAGATGTATGTGGCGGTGGTCGTCGCGCGTTTGGTCGGACTCCATCTGATGGAAAATCAAACCCCCAAGCCAACGCCCTGAAGAAAAAAGCCCGTGCCAGCATCGATGCGGGCACGGGCTTTCCAAGAGAAGAGGCCCGCCATCGGACCCTTTCGTCAAAAGATCAGAGATAGTCGCGGATCAGCACTTCAGCAATCTGGACGCTGTTAAGCGCCGCGCCTTTTCGAATGTTGTCTGAGACCACCCACAAATCGAGTCCGCGAGGATGGGAAATATCTTCCCGGATACGCCCCACGAATACGGGATCTTGCCCTGCGCTTTCAGTCACCGCCGTCGGATAACCCCCGGGTTTGTGTTCATCCACGACAACGACCCCGGGAGCCTTGCCCAGCAGGACCTTGGCCTGATCCGCTGTCATTTTCTCCCGGGTTTCGATGTGAACGGCTTCAGAGTGGCCATAGAACACCGGAACCCGAACGGCGGTTGGATTCACTTCGATGCTTTGATCTCCCATGATCTTCCGAGTCTCCCAAACCATCTTCATTTCTTCCTTGGTGTAACCATTCTCAAGGAAGACATCGATTTGGGGCAGAACATTGAATGCGATCTGCTTGGGGTAGACCGAGGGCGTGACCGGCTTTCCACTCAGGAGTTGGGTGGTCTGCTGGGCCAGTTCTTCGATGGCCTTTTTGCCGGTGCCTGAAACCGCCTGATAGGTGCAGACGTTGATTCGCTCGATGCCAACGGCATCATGGATCGGCTTGAGGGCCACCAGCATCTGAATGGTCGAGCAATTCGGATTGGCAATGATGCCCCGATTCCGGTACTCGGCAATGGCCTCCGGATTTACTTCTGGTACGACCAGAGGAATGTCGTCTTCGTAACGGAAGCGTGAGGTGTTGTCGATGACAACACAGCCCTCGGCCGCGGCTTTCGGGCCATAGATCTCAGAAACGGATGCGCCTGCAGAAAAAAGGCCAATCTCGGTCTGGCTGAAGTCGAAGGTTTCGACATCCAGAACCGTCAGGTCCTCACCGCGGAAGGAGACCGTTTGTCCCGCCGAGCGACTGCTCGCCAGCGGAAACACCTGACCGACTGGAAAATTCCGCTGTTCGAGGATTTCCAGCATCGTTTCACCGACCGCGCCCGTCGCGCCCAGGACGGCAACGTTGAAGGTTCGCATGATCTTAAGCTCCTAGCCGCGCAGGGCCGCGATGATCGCTGCACCCATTTCCTGGGTGCCGACTTTGCGGGTGCCCTCGGAGTAGATGTCCGCCGTGCGGTAACCGGCGTCCAGGGACTTGATGACGGCCTTCTCGACCCGGTCTGCATTGACGGCATCGTTGAAGCTGTGACGCAACATCATGGCCACGGACAGGATGGTCGCGATTGGATTGGCAATGCCTTTGCCGCTGATGTCGGGGGCCGAGCCATGGATCGGTTCGTACATGCCCTTGCCATTCTTGTCGAGGGAGGCGGAGGGCAGCATGCCAATCGAGCCGGTCAGCATCGCTGCGCAGTCGGAGAGAATGTCACCAAACATGTTTTCGGTCACCATGACATCGAATTGCTTCGGAGCCCGAACCAGCTGCATGGCGGCATTGTCGACGTACATGTGGCTGAGTTCGACGTCAGGGTAGTCCTTGGAGACTTCGATCATGACTTCACGCCACAGTTCGGTGCATTCAAGGACATTGGCCTTATCGACGGAGCAGAGCTTCTTGTGACGCTTTTGAGCGGTCTGGAAGGCGATATGACCGATACGGCGGATTTCAGATTCCGTATAGATCAGGGTGTTAAAGCCCTCGCGTTCGCCCTGGTCATTGACCCTGCGTCCACGGGGCTTGCCGAAGTAAATGCCTCCGGTGAGCTCGCGAATGATCATGATGTCGAGGCCTGAAACGACTTCAGGCTTCAGGGTCGAGGCGGCCACGAGTTGTGGGTAAAGGAGCGCAGGGCGGAGGTTGGCAAAAAGCTCAAGCTCGGCGCGAAGGCCCAGAAGACCCCGTTCAGGGCGAACGGAATAATCCAGAGGCTCCCATTTTGGGCCCCCGACAGCACCGAGAAGCACTGAATCTGCGGCGGCGCAGACTTTCAGTGTCGCTTCGGGAAACGGCGTGCCCGTTGCATCATAGGCCGCGCCGCCGATCAAGGCTTCTTCGGTCTCGACCTTGAGGCCATAGTCACTTTTAAGGACATCCAGAACCTTGAGGGCTTCGGCAACGATTTCAGTTCCGATCCCGTCGCCGGGCAATACTGCAATTTTTTTGGTCATCATGTCATGCGAGAGCCCCGATCCAATGTGGCGGGGAGGGATAGCGCGGCGCACGCGATGAGGCGCCCTGATTCTCGCTTCTCCTATCGATCGTTGCTATCCAGGGGGGTGGTAAGAATTGGGGGTGATCCGGAGGCTTTAATTAAGGTCCGGATCACATTCAGTTTCGATTGAGGCCAGTGAGCGCCCTAGGCGACGTCGCTGAAAAGCCAGGGGGCTTCCTTCTTTCGACGCACCTCATAAGCCGAAATCTCTTCCGCACGCTGAAGCGTCAGGCCGATATCGTCGAGCCCATTCAGCAAGCGGTGCTTACGCGTGGGTTCGATCTCGAACTGAATTTTTTCGCCGAACTTCGTGGTGATGGTCTGGCTTGGAAGATCGACCTCGATCTGGTATCCGACCCCCGCCGCATCCTTAAACAGATGGTCTACGGTGGCGCTATCGAGAGTGATCGGCAAGATCCCGTTCTTGAAGCAGTTGTTGTAGAAAATATCGGCAAAACTCGGAGCAATCAGAACCCGGAAGCCGTAATCTTCGAGGGCCCAGGGCGCATGTTCGCGAGACGATCCACAGCCGAAGTTTTCCCGGGTCAGGAGAATTCGGGCCCGGAAGGCCGAGGGCTTGTTCAGAACAAAATCCGGGTTGCGCGGGCGGTTGGTGCAGTCCATGTCAGGCTCGCCGCGATCCAGGTAGCGCCACTCGTCAAAGAGGTAGACACCAAAACCACTGCGCTTGATGGATTTGAGGAATTGCTTCGGGATGATGGCATCCGTGTCCACATTGGCTCGATCCAATGGGATAACCCGAGAGTTGATGTAACGAAAAGATCTCATGACTTGGGTGACCTCTTGCGCAAGGTGGATCCCGCCGGGCGGGGGGCCGGTTTCTTGGGGTTCGGTGTGGCTGTCGTTTTCTTTGCAGCAGCGGCGGCCTTTTTGACCGGAATCCTCGCCTTCGGGGCTTTTCCTTCAGGAGCGGCTTCGATGGTCACGGGACTCTGGGACACCGGTTTTGCAGCCTTTGGCTGGGCTTTGGGTGCAGCCTTCTTTGGGGTTTCGGTCACGGGCAGTTCAGCCGGCGTTGGGGCGGCAACGACGGGCGCAACGTCCTTCGGAGCCTCAGTGACCGGTTTCGTCGGCGCGACGCTTGCGGCTTTTTCGGCCGCTGCGGGCTTGAGTGAGCGGACATCGATGAAATGACCGGTAACTGCCGCTGCAGCCGCCATGGCAGGACTGACCAGGTGGGTGCGGCCACCGAAGCCCTGACGGCCTTCGAAGTTGCGGTTCGACGTTGACGCACACCGCTCACCGGATTCCAGGCGGTCGGCATTCATGGCAAGGCACATGGAGCAACCCGGATCACGCCATTCAAAACCTGCGGCGACAAAAATCTGGTCGAGTCCTTCATCCTCTGCCTGTTGTTTAACCAGACCAGAACCTGGAACGACCATGGCCAGCTTAATGTTGGCAGCGACCTTCCGGCCCCGGGCAATCTCTGCGGCTGCCCGCAGATCCTCGATGCGTCCATTGGTGCAGGATCCGATGAAGACCTTGTCCAGCTTGATCTCGCTGATTGGAGTTCCGGCCTTGAGGCCCATGTACTGCAGTGCGCGTTCCATCCCGTCACGCTTCACCGCGTCTTTTTCCTGGGCAGGATCGGGGACCTTCGCATCCACCGGCAAGACCATCTCAGGAGAGGTGCCCCAGCTGACCTGCGGTTGAATGTCTTGAGCGGCCAATTCGATGGTGGCATCGAAGGTCGCATCGGCGTCACTCTTCAGGTGCTTCCAGCTCAGAAGGGCTTCGTCCCAGAGACGACCCGTGGGCGCCATGGGGCGGCCCTTCAGGTAATTGATGGTGGTGTCATCCACGGCAACAAGGCCAGCACGCGCGCCACCTTCAATCGCCATGTTGCAGAGCGTCATGCGGCCTTCCATGGTCAGGCTGCGAATCGCGGATCCTGCGAACTCGATGGTATAGCCTGTCCCGCCGGCCGTTCCGATCCGTCCGATGACGGCCAGAATGATGTCTTTTGCGGTCACGCCGGCACCGAGGGTGCCTTCGACCTTGACCAACATGGTCTTTGACTTTCTCTGGACCAAACACTGGGTGGCCAGAGCATGTTCCACTTCCGAGGTGCCGATGCCGAAGGCCAGCGCACCAAATGCGCCATGGGTCGCGGTGTGGGAGTCACCACAAACGATGGTCATGCCGGGCAGGGTGGCCCCTTGCTCAGGGCCCATGACGTGGACAACGCCCTGGCGCACGTCACCCATGGGGAATTCCAAGATCCCGAATTCGGCACAATTGCGATCCAGCGTTTCGATCTGGAGTTTGGCGATGGGATCTGCGATCCCTTTTGCGCGGTCCTTGGTTGGGACGTTGTGGTCCGCGGTGGCAAGGTTCGCCCCTGTGCGCCAGACTTTGCGCCCGGACAGTCTAAGGCCTTCGAAGGCCTGAGGAGACGTCACTTCATGCAACAGTTGGCGATCCACGTAAATCAGGGCGGAACCATCCGGTTCGGTGCACACAACATGTGCATCCCACAGTTTGTCATAGAGGGTTTTGCCGGCCATAGGCGTCAGGTCTCGGTAAAGGGTCTAAAAGGAAGGGATCGGGCCGTCTCAGGGGGCGGCATCCAGGACTTCGAACAGTTTCTGGGTGATGGCGTCCACGCTGCCGATGCCATTAATACTGGCAAACCGGACAGATCCCTGTTCGGCCTTGGTCTGGTAATAGCCCACCAGTGGCTTGGTCTGCTCATGATAGACCGAGAGCCTTTTGCGGACCGTGGCTTCGCTGTCATCGTCGCGCTGAATCAGCGCCTCACCGGTGATGTCATCGATGCCTTCCACTTTGGGGGGGTTGAAAACGATGTGATAGGAGCGCCCTGAGGCCGGATGCACCCGGCGGCCACTCATGCGGCGAACGATTTCCTCGTCATCCACCACGAACTCAATGACGACATCAATCGTGATGGCCAAAGCGTCGAGTCCATCGGCCTGCGCGATGGTCCTTGGAAAACCGTCCAGCAGGAAGCCGTTCCGGCAATCATCGGCCTTGATGCGCTCCTTGATCAGACCCAAAATAATGTCGTCCGAGACCAAAAGACCGGCATCCATGATCTTTTTGGCGGCAAGCCCGAGTTCCGTTCCATCGCGAACAGCGGCGCGCAACATGTCGCCGGTCGAAATTTGGGGAATATCGAACTTCTCGGTGATGGCCTGTGCCTGAGTGCCTTTGCCTGAACCGGGCGCACCAAGGAGGATGACTCGCATCGCAACGTCTCCACGTGAAAAATGACGCGATTCTCGCATATTCAGGGGGGGGCTGCCCATAGTCTGGGCCATGGGCGGGCTCGGATTGGGTCTGAGAGACGGAAGGCCGGGTAGTTAAAGAAGCAGGTTGGGGAGCTGGTAGGTCGGTGGGTAGGGGAGATCTTCCTTAAAGAAGGCGAGTTCGGCGACGCCGCCGGTCACGAGAGCGGAATCGATGCCAAAGGCATGAGCTCCCCGGATATCGGTCTCGATCTGGTCCCCGATCATCACGGCGTTGCGAGTTCCTGCCCGGTGTGCGGCCTCTTCAAAGAGGGCGGGCATCGGTTTGCCGAGGATGGTGAAGTGGATGTCCTCACGTCCCGGGTAGCGTTGCTTTAAAACGGCCTCGATCACCGTGGCCATGGCGCCACAGGTCATTCCGAAACCGCCGGGCTTTGGATAGATCAGATCCGGGTTGGGAAGCACGAGTGCGACGGGGCGATCTTCATCGAACCGCTGGATCAGATGGGTCAGGGCAGCGTCCATATGGTCCAGGAAGGGGAAGCCGACCTGATCCCCAATCACCAGGACATCAAAGGGTTCGGTCGCAGGAACAGGGATGCCCTTTGCCTGCGCTACGAATCGGTGGCTGTCCTCAGGGCCTAGGACGGCACATCGCCGGCCTTCGAGACCGTGTGCCTTGAAGTGCGGTGCAATGAGCGAGCCTGCGGTGATGATCTGATGGGCTTCGAGTGGGAAACCAAACTGCTGGTAACGGAGCGCTGCGTGTTCTGGAAGGCGGGCGGCGGAGTTGGTCACTACAAAATAGGGTTTTCCCAGTTGATGCAGTCTTTCCAGAAGGTGGCAGGCGCCGGGGAGGGGGCCGTCACGATGGAGAAGAACGCCGTAGGCATCAAAGAACAGCGCATCGTAGCGTTCGATGAGGGTTTCGGCAGTGATCAGAGGGGCGGGCGGCATCGGAAAGAGCCTGCTGAAAGCGAGTTTAACGGTCGATTCTCTCTCAAAACCGGGATGGCGAAAAGGGATTCTGCTCGCCGGGGTGGGGTCGTCGGTCCTGACTGGGCGGATAAGCCCTGTCGGTGAAGTGGGGCCTTACAGCAAAACGGTGTAGTCTAGGCGCTACAGCCAGCAATTATCAGGGGTTCGCATGCTTTTAGCCGGAGACATCGGTGGCACCAAGACCATCTTGGCCCAGTACGAAAAAAATACTGACGGACTGGAGCGGGTGCGCGAGCGTCTCTTTCCGAGTGCCGACTACGCCTCTCTTGAAGAGATTGTTCAGGAGTTTCTGAGTGATCAGAGTGTGTCTGTTGAGGCGGCGTGTTTCGGGGTTGCAGGGCCGGTTTTCGACGGGGTTTCCAGAATCACCAACCTGCCTTGGGTCATTGATGAAAAAGTGCTCTCCAAAGTGGCCGGAATTCCGAGGGTCAAATTGCTGAATGACCTTCAGGCCATGGCTCTGGGACTTCTGAGGCTGGGGCCTGAAGAATGGCTGGAACTGAATCCCCACGCTGAGTCCCGAATCGGTAATCGGGCGGTCGTGGCTGCGGGAACGGGGCTGGGCGAGGCCATTCTGTTCTGGGACGGCATGAACTACCATCCGATTGCCACCGAGGGGGGGCATACCGACTTTGCCCCGGGCGATGCTTTTGAGGATGGGCTTTTGGTCTACCTTCGAGAGAAGTTTTCGGGTCACGTCAGCATGGAGCGCATCCTTTCGGGCGCCGGGATTGCCGAACTCTACGGCTACATGCGTTCGACCGGAATCCTGCCGGAGTCCGAGGCACTTGCCACGGCCCTTCAGACGGCAGAGGATCCGGCGCGGGAAATCAGCTTTCACGCCCTGGAATATCAGGATCCTCTGGCGCGGGAGACACTCCGTCGATTTGCCCGCATCTATGGGGCGGAGGCCGGCAATCTGGCCCTGAAATGCCTTTCGCGAGGCGGGGTTCTGATCGGTGGCGGCATTGCGCCCAAGATCCTCAATGCGCTGGTGGAGGATGGCCAGTTCATGTCCGGGTTCCTTGCCAAGGGGCGTTTCTCTCATTTCCTCAAGGAGTTGCCGGTTCGGGTGGCTCTCAACCCCAATACCGCCCTTTTGGGGGCGGCGGACTATGCAGCACGCTGCATGATCTGAAGTCGTCGATTCGTTCGAGTCGGGCCAGGCCCCGGTTGGGCTATAATCCGGCCTTTATTTCTGCATGCCATAGGGAGCGGCCGGCGTGTCCCCAAAACAACGCGATGTTTCTACCTTTCAGGG
>JBDKLO010000070.1:0-3539 GCA_039795615.1 Pseudomonadota bacterium | reverse complement strand
CGGGCGAAAAGGGCTACTACGAAGTCAAGGACGTTCCTTACGCTCAGTATTTCCATGAAGGCTATGCCTTTCATGGTGCTTTCTGGCACAACGCCTTCGGCCAGCCGGCCAGTCACGGCTGCATCAATCTTGCGACCCAGGAAAAAAATGCCCGCCAGGGCATCAATGAAGATGCAGGATGGCTCTACCACTGGGCCTCCCTCGGGGTTCCGGTCACGGTGCACGAGACCAGCCCCCCCAAGAATCCGACGCCCCCGGGACCCTTGAGCCCCTAGGATTTCTTGATGTGCCGGATCATGCGCCGGCGCTTTTTGACCTGTCGTTCCGTCAGCGTGTTTCGCTTGTCCTTGTAAGGATTTTCACTGGCCTTGAATTCGACGCGAACCGGGGTCCCGGTAATGTCGAGCGCGCTGCGGAAGGTATTCACCAGGTAGCGTTTGTAGCTTCCTGGAATCTCGTCCACCTGATTGCCATGAATCACGATGGTCGGTGGATTGCTGCCGCCCTGATGGGCGTACTTGAGCTTGATTCTTCGCCCCCGAACCAGAGGCGGCTGATGGGCAGCGAGCGCATCCTGAAGGATCCGCGTCAGATGCGAGGTCCCCATGCGGGTCATGCCGGCCGCATGCACATCACCCACCGCATCAAAGAGATGTCCTACGCCGGTCCCGTGCAAAGCGGAGATGAAGTATTTCTCGGCAAAATCCAAAAAGGACAGCTTGAGATCCAGGCGACGCTTGGTCTCATCCCGCTGATCCTGCGTCATGCCGTCCCACTTATTGAGACCAATGATCAGGCCGCGGCCAATCTCCAGCACCATCCCGAGAAGCGTCGTATCCTGATCGGTCACCCCTTCCCGTGCATCGATCAGGAAAATGACCACATGCGCCTTTTCGATCGATTGCATCGCCTTGATGACGCTGAACTTTTCAATGGTCTCGGCAATCTTGCCACGCCGCCGGATGCCCGCGGTATCAATCAGGGTGTATCGCCGGCCATGCCGCTCAAAGGGCACCTCGACACTATCCCGCGTGGTGCCGGGCGCGTCAAAAACCACCACGCGCTCTTCCCCGAGCAATCGATTGACCAGCGTGGATTTGCCGACATTCGGACGCCCCACGATCGCAATGCGAATCCCGCCATCGTCTTCCTCCGGCGTTTCTTCCAAGGGAGGGAGCCTCGACTCGACGACGTCCAGAAGCTCGCCGATGCCCTGCGCATGAGAAGCTGAGATGGGCTGGGGATCACCCAGACCCATCGCGTGAAACTCGGCCGTGGCGAGGGTCAAGGAGGCCTGATCGATCTTATTGGCCGCAATGATCAGTGGCTTTCCGGTCCTTCGAAGCTGGACCGCAATCGCCTCATCACCGACCGTCAGGCCATCGCGGGCATCCACCAGGAACAAGATAACATCCGCTTCCCGAAGGGCGATGTCGACCTGGCGCATGGCCTGCTCATCGATGCCGGCCTCGGTTTCGACAATGCCGCCGGTATCCACGACAAAATAGTCGCGCTGACCGCGGCGGACCCGCCCGTACTGACGATCACGTGTCAGGCCGGGGTAGTCGGCAACCAGCGCATCGCGCGTCCGCGTCAGATAATTGAAGAGGGTGGATTTGCCGACATTGGGACGGCCGACCAAGGCAACAACAGGCAACATGATCAGTCGACCCTGACGGCGGCCAAAAGGCCATCCGAGGTCAGAACATAGAGCACGTCTTCAAATGCCAGAGGCGTTGCCACAATCGGATCATCGCCCGAGAGTTCAAGCCGCCCGACCAGACTGCCATTATCGGCCCGAAGCAGGTGGAGATAGCCTTCAAAGTCCCCAACCACCAGGTAATCCTTCACCCGGGCGGGAACCGTAAGGCGCCGCTGATGCAGAACATCCTGCTTCCATTGATCCGCCCCGTTGGTGATGTCCATGCTCCAGATGTCGCTGTTGGTATCGGTAATAAAAAGTGATTTTCGACTGAGCGCCGTCGCGCGGCTCGTGTAGGCGGTTTTTTGGTGCCAGACAATGCTGCCATTACTGAGGTCTATCGCGCTCAGCCCCCCCTGGAATCCAGTCGCATAGACGACGTCGCCCTGCACCATCGGATCCGCATCCAGTTCCACCATGCGCTCAACCTCGGAGCGTCCCCGGGGGACTACAGCAGTGGCTTCCCAGACCAGATGACCGTCCTGAAGATTCAGTGCCGTGAGTTTGCCGGCGCCAAAACCATCGAGGACCAGATCGCCATGCAGGGTCGGCGAACCTTGGCTTCGAATCGAGAGCGGGGGCAGCGTGCGTTCATGGGACCACTTGATGCCGCCGTGGCCAAGATCAAAGGCGGCGATGCGTCCATCACTGGTTCTGGCGACCACGATATTGTGGCTGACCCGCGGCAGGGACATCATTTCGCTGGTCAGCGCCGTCTTCCAGACGAGAGCGCCATCGGCGAGACTGATCGCAACCAGCTCGGCATTACTGGTCCCGAACAGTAGCTTATCGCCAGCCACTACGGGACCTGAAGCGATTTCAAGGCCGGTATCCTTGGACCACTGGACATCTCCGCTGGCTCGCTCGACGGCGACCACAGCACCCTTGTGATCCGCCGCATAGACCGTCGTTGCGGTCACCGCCGGCATCAGATTCAGGATGCGGCCAAGACTCCCCTTGCCGACTTGCGTTGTCCAAAGCACCGACATGTTGACGGTCGGCTCCAAGGGCTGGAGTTCCTTCGGGGGCTCTGCGTTATCGCTCCCCCGAATCGTATCGCTGATCGCCCCGGCCAGGTCCTTGAAGGCATTCAACTGGGCGCAACCACCCAGCAAAAGGAGCGCGAACAGGGGGGCGAGAAAACGCATCAGCCGGCAGCAGGCAGATCGTGGAGCTTAAGATCAAGAAGCGGTGAACGATTGCCCTGCTCCTTGGCCTTCTGATACGCCGTCCGCGCTTCCTCAGGCCGCTGGGCCGCGTTCAGAAGATCGCCGCGCACTTCTTCGAAGAGGGAAGAAAACTTCCCGACCGAAGATTCCGTGCCCTTGAGCAGAGCCAGCCCCGCATCCGCTTCGCCGCGGGCGAGAAGGATTCGGGCAAGCCGCAGCCGCGCCAGTTCCTTCAGGGTCTCATCATGCCCCTGCTTGACCTCTTCTTCGAGGCGCAGTTTAGCGGCTTCAAGATCGCCCGCTTCGACCTTGAGCTTGGCGAGGGTGAGGCGCGCAAATTCAGCATAGGTCGTCGATGGGTGGCCTTCAATCAGGTGCTGCCCCATTTTGAGGGCTTCTTCGGGCTGCTTGGCCGAGATAGCGCGGCCCATGAGGTGGTAGGTCAGCGAAGCGTCTTCACGCTCAGCCTGCTGATGACCTTGCCAATACTTCCAGCCGGTGATGATGAGCAAACCCATGACCACACCCACAAAGAGGGAGGATTTACTCTCCTTCCACCAGCGTTGCAGGGCCTCAAGGCGCTCTTCTTCGGTCAGGTACGTTTCCATCAGGACCTCGTCGTTATCTCTAGAGTCTCAATCAGGGAGGCGACATCCGCCTCCGCCACT
>JBDKLO010000069.1:0-8944 GCA_039795615.1 Pseudomonadota bacterium | reverse complement strand
AGTCGGCGTTCATGAGTCGGGTTGATCAGGGGCTTGCGTTTGTTTTTCCGGGGCAAGGATCCCAAACCGTCGGAATGCTGGCTGAGCTGGCTTCACTGAATTCGATTGTCAAAGCCACGTTTGCTGAGGCCTCTGAGGTACTTGGCTACGATCTGTGGCAGTTGGTGAGTGAAGGGCCATCGGAAACGCTGAATGCGACCCGCCAGACGCAGCCTGCGATGCTGGCCGCTGGAGTTGCTGCGTGGCGTTTCTGGAACGATACCTCAGACGTGATTCCAGGCTTTATGGCCGGCCACAGCTTGGGTGAGTACACCGCATTGGTTTGTGCTGGAAGCCTTGATTTTAAGGCCGGCATACGCCTGGTTGCAGAGCGTGCGCGTTTGATGCAGGAAGCCGTTCCTGAAGGTGTGGGCGCAATGGCCGCTATCCTTGGTCTCGAAGACGAAAAGCTGATTGCAGCCTGTGCGGAAGCAACCACGGCGGATGCATTGGTCATTCCTGCAAACTTTAACGCGCCAGGGCAGGTTGTGATTGCTGGCCACGCAACAGCAGTTGCCAAGGCCGGGGAACTCGCCAAGGCCGCGGGTGCCAAGCGTGTTGTGACCCTTCCGGTCAGTGTTCCTTCGCATTGTCCGCTCATGAAGCAGGCGGCGACGGAATTCCGAGAGTTGCTGAATGCCACCGATTTTGCGGCCCCGAGCATTCGTGTCCTGCATAACGTGGATGTTGAGGCACACGCGGATGCTGAGGCGATCCGAACGGCGCTGGAACATCAGCTCTTCGGTTCCGTGCGGTGGACCGAGACGATTCGGGTCATGGCCGGGCAAGGGGTTGACCGTTTCATCGAATGTGGTCCTGGATCGGTACTCGCAGGACTCAACAAGCGAATTGTTCCTGATGCCAGAACTCAGGGATTCTCAGATTCACAAACATTGGACAAGGCGAAGGAGTTGGCGGCATGAGTTCACCCGTAGCAATCGTAACCGGTGCAAGCCGTGGCATTGGTCGCGCCATCGCCGAACGACTCTCCCGTGATGGTTTTAAGGTCATAGGGACCGCAACCTCGGATGCCGGGGCTTCCGCCATCAGCGTTTATCTGGAAGAAGCCGGTCTGGACGGTGTTGGTCGGGTTTTGAACGTGGCTGAACCCGGAGCCATCGAGGCCTTCATTGATGCGGTGAGTGAAGAGTTCGGAACGCCACAGGTTCTCGTCAATAATGCAGGCATCACTCGGGATAACCTTCTGATGCGAATGAAAGATGACGAGTGGAATGACATTATGACCACGAATCTGACCTCTGTTTTCAAGCTCAGTAAAGCGTGTATGCGGGGCATGATGAAGGCTAGGCAGGGTCGTATTGTGAACATCACCTCGGTGGTGGGCGTTACGGGGAATGCCGGTCAGGCAAATTATGCAGCGGCCAAGGCAGGCATTATTGGTTTTACCAAATCCTTGGCCAAGGAAGTAGGTTCCCGCGGTATTACCGTAAACTGCGTGGCGCCGGGGTTTATCGACACCGATATGACGCGCTCACTCTCAGATGAGCTCAAGCAGGGACTGTTGTCCAACATTCCTCTGGCACGTCTCGGTGAGTCTGAAGAAATTGCCGGCGCGGTCAGTTTCCTTTGTTCAAAGGATGCTGGCTACGTGACGGGTGAGACGCTACACGTGAATGGTGGCATGTATATGGCATAATGCGCCCGCCGTATGGGGGTGACATTGTCGGTATGGGTTGGAATGAGATGCCATCCGGCGTCGGTTGGGATAAAAACCCTTGTCAATGACGGGTTTCAAATTAAAATGGCAGTCTCTCTTAAACAGAGACTTAACGACTGAGGATAAAAAATGAGTGATGTTGCAGAGCGTGTAAAGAAGATCGTTGCCGAGCAGCTGGGCGTCAAGGATGAAGTGACCAATGAGGCTTCCTTCGTAGATGACCTGGGTGCCGACTCCCTGGATACGGTCGAACTGGTCATGGCCCTTGAAGAAGAGTTCGAGTGTGAAATTCCGGACGAAGACGCCGAGAAGATCACCACCGTTCAGCAGGCGATCGACTACATCAACACTCACGTCTAATCGATTTGTCCCGTGGAACCCCGACAGGCTATATGTCTGGCGGGGTTGTTTGGTATTTGGGCCCGGGATTTTTGTTTGAGATCGGATAGTGACTAAGAGACGTGTTGTAGTAACCGGACTCGGCGCAGTGTCGCCGGTCGGTCTGAGTGCCCAGGCCTCCTGGGATAGCGTAGTTAATGGAAAAAGTGGGATCGGGCACCTTGATGTGTTCGATGTCTCGGAGTTTTCTACGCGTATTGGTGGCAGTGTTCGTGGCTTTGAGATCACGGATTACATCAGCGACAAAGAAGCCAAGAAGATGGATATCTTCATCCACTATGGCATTGCCGCAGGATGTCAGGCTTTCGAACATTCTGGTATCGAGGTTACCGAAGCCAATGCTGAAAGGATCGGCGTTGCCATTGGTGCGGGAATCGGTGGAATCACCGGTATCGAGAGCGGGCATAACGCCTTCCTGAAGGGTGGCCCTCGTCGGATTTCCCCGTTTTTCGTTCCCAGTAACATCATTAACATGATCTCTGGGAATCTTTCGATCAAATACGGTCTGCAAGGACCCAATTTTGCGATTGTGACTGCCTGTACGACAGGCACTCACAACATCGGTGAAGCCGCTCGCATCATCATGTACGGCGATGCTGACGTCATGGTGGCTGGGGGTTCCGAAATGGCAACCTCTCCCACTTCTCTGGGCGGGTTCGCTTCCGCGAAAGCCCTCTCCCGGAGAAATGATGAACCACTGCTCGCGAGCCGTCCTTGGGATGTCGATCGTGATGGCTTCGTTCTGAGTGATGGCGCCGGTGTGATGGTGCTTGAAGAGCTCGAACATGCCAAGCGCCGTGGCGCAACCATTTACGCCGAATTGGTGGGATTTGGCATGAGTGCCGACGCCTATCATATGACCCAGCCACCCGCTGGGGGCGAAGGGGCTGCGCGTTGCATGCGATATGCATTGCGGGATGCCGGGCTGAATGCTACGGATATCGACTACATCAATGCACATGGCACTTCAACGCCGGCCGGTGACATTGCGGAAACGCAGGCCATCAAATCGACCATGGGGGATTATGCCTTCAAGGTCGCCGTCAGCTCGACGAAGTCCATGACCGGCCATATGCTCGGAGCCGCGGGCGGTATTGAGGCGATTTTCTCGGTATTGGCGTTGCGCGACCAGGTCGCACCGCCGACCATCAATCTGGATAATCCAGATCCTGCGTGCGACCTTGACTTCATTCCCCATCATGCTCGCCAGATGGCCATGGAATATGTCATGTCCAACTCATTTGGATTTGGCGGCACAAACGGGACCCTGATTTTCAAGCGGTTCGGTTAATGCCGATACGGCCTCTTTCGAGGCCGTAATCCTTCTCTCTCCGGGGCGGCAATGGTGACAGGCAATCTGACGCTCGTTAATGGTCGCCCCGAGACTGCGATAGAGATCTGTGACCGCGGATTTCAGTTCGGTGATGGTGTCTTTACCACGCTCCTGATTCAAGACGGTATCCCTCTCTTTGCAAATGAACATCTGGAGCGTTTGTCTCGGGACGCTGCGATCCTCAAGCTTCCTGCGCCCAATCGCGAAACGCTGATGGCTGAAATCGCCCAGATGGCCTCCGGTTGCGCCAGCGGGATTCTTAAGATCCACTGGACCCGTGGCTCAGGCGGAAGAGGCTATCTCCCTCCAGAGAACCTCTCACCGACACGCGCCCTGATTTTGCGTCCCTCAGTGCCAATGAGCGGTGAGCTTCCTGCCGCATTGAAGATTCGATGGGCTGATATGCGGCTTGGAATGAACCCAGTACTGGCCGGGGCGAAGCATCTGAATCGTCTGGAGCAAGTCCTCGCCCGTCTGGAGTGGAGTGACCCGGAGATCGATGAATCTTTGTTGCTGGATAGTGAGGGCTTTGTTGTCGAAGGTGTCTCCACCAATGTGTTCCTTCTTCAGGGGAACGCTGTGGTGACCCCTTTGCTGGATCGGGCGGGAGTTCGAGGTGTCATGCGGGATCTTCTCATCAAAATGGCATCTGCTTCAGGTTATAGCGTTCGTGAAGAGCGTGTACGGCCCGAATTCCTGAAGAGCGCAGATGCCCTGGTGCTTACTAACAGTGTGAGGGGAATTTGTCCTGTCGCCTCACTCGATGGGCACTCATTCGACAGTCAGGCATTTGCGACGGAGATGCACGGACGGTATCTCCAGGAATTGACCAGAACTCGCCGGGAATGGCTTTGAAATCCTGGCTTTCTTCGGCTGTTCTAATCGCGGTTCTGTCGCTCTGGATTTATGCGGACTACCGCCTGAGTCTCGATGTTCCTTTGAACTTGGCTGCCCCCTTTACCCTGCATCTTCGAAAAGGTGAGGGGATTCGAGCCTTGGGGCAACGTCTTAAGTCCGAGGGGATTCTTAAAGAGCCTCTGTGGCTGATGATGCTGACCTACAGTTCCGGGAATGCAAGAAACCTGAAATATGGGGACTATGTGTTAACGCCGGGTCTGACGCCTCGCGTTCTTCTCGACCTCGTGATCAGCGGAAAATCCCGCCAAGTTCCAGTCACCATCATTGAAGGAATGACGTTCAGGGAATTCCTTAAGGTTTTAAGCCAGAACCCCGTGATTCGGCGTGAGCTTTCGGCGAAGACGCCGGAGGAGATCATGGCGCTATTGGGCGAGAATGGACTTCCCGCAGAGGGCGCATTTTTTCCAGATACTTATTTCACTTCGGCTGAGACGTCCGATCTCGACATCTTGAGGAAGGCACGCAGAAAAATGCAGTCAGTTCTCAATTTGGAGTGGCAGGGGAGGGATCCCTCAGTGCCATATCAGACGGCCTATGAGGGACTGATCATGGCCTCAATCGTCGAAAAAGAAACCGGGCAGGCCACGGAGCGAGCTGCCATCGCTGGGATCTTTGTGCGACGCCTCAACCAGCATATGCGACTCCAGACGGATCCTACGGTCATCTATGGCCTTGGGGAGTCTTTCGACGGCGATCTTCGTAAGGAGGATCTTCGACGGGATACGCCATTTAATACCTATACCCGGGCGGGGCTTCCACCGACCCCGATTGCCTTGCCAGGACGGGATGCCATTCATGCAGCCATGCATCCGTTGGCAGGGACCAGTCTTTACTTTGTTGCAAGGGGCGACGGCAGTCATGTCTTCAGTGATACGCTTGAGGCACATGAAAAAGCGGTAGATCAGTATCAAAGGCGTAGCAGGAAATGAAAGCCAGATTTATTACCCTTGAAGGGGGTGAGGGAGTCGGAAAGACGACCAATCTCGCCTTTATTGAGGACTATCTCAAATCCAAAGGCGTCTCTCTTCTCAGGACCCGAGAGCCCGGTGGAACCGGGCTTGGGGAAAAGGTCAGGGAGATCCTCTTGCACTCTGAACACGTGGACGCCAAGGCAGAATTGCTCCTCGTGTTTGCGGCGCGCGCACAGCATATTCAGGACATCATTCGTCCCGCCCTCGCAAAGGGGCAATGGGTCCTGTCGGACCGCTTTACTGATGCCAGCTACGCCTATCAGGGGGGTGGGAGAGGCATTGATTGGGCATCTATCGGCTTTCTGGAGCAATGGGTTCAAGAGTCGCTCCGTCCTGACCTCACCTTGTTGCTGGATACGCCGGTCTCTGTTGGGATGGCGCGTGCGAGGGCAAGGGGGCCGCAGGATCGATTTGAATCTGAGGCTGACCATTTCTTTGAGCGAGTCAGGGCTGCTTATCTTGAGCGCATGAAGGAAGAGCCCGATCGCGTTCGCCGGATTGATGCCTCTGTCGATCTCCCTCTGGTTCAGGCCGCGATCGCAAGCGAACTGGAGCGATTGTTTTGATGATGACGCAGGACGCAGCTCAAAACGTCCCCCTGCCTTGGCTCGATTCGTCATGGCAAACGCTCATGGAGGCTATCGATCAGGATCGAGTTGCGCATGCGCTCTTGATTCGTGGGGTTGCCGGGACGGGGAAAACACGGCTTGCTACGGACTATGCGCGTCGGCTTCTTTGCCAGACCCCTGAGTTCGGGAAGGCTTGTGGGCACTGCACTTCGTGCCGACTTTTTGATGCGGGAACTCACCCGGATTTTCTGATGCTGGCACCCGAGGAAGCAGGCAAGGCCATTAAGGTTGATGCCGTGCGGCAGATGACTTTGGAGATTGCATTGACGCCCCAGTATGCGGGCTACAGGGTGGTCGTTATCGATCAAGCAGATGCCCTGAATGGGAATGCGGCCAACGCGCTCCTCAAGTCTCTTGAAGAGCCCCCTAATGGGACCGTCATCGTTCTTGTAACCGATCGGCCCCAGCAGCTTCCAGCCACCATCCGAAGTCGTTGCCGTAACCTGAGTATCAGCCCGATTCGGACCGATATGGCGCTTCACTGGCTGAAACAACAGGGATTTGCGGATGAGGCCTCGGCCTTGCTCAGCACGGCGGCGGGATCTCCCCTCCGTGCGGTCTCTCTTGACGGTTCGGAGGCTGTTAAAAAGCGCCTTGAGCGGTTTGATGAGCTCATGGCCGTGTTCTTTGGTGCTCGAGACCCTTTGGATATTGCGGAGATCTGGGCGACTAAGCTAGGAGATATGGACCTGATCTGGATGGCCTCATGGCTGGCTGATGGAGCGCGCCTCGGATTGACGGAGGGAAGGGCGCCGATCCGGAACCTTGATCTTGATGAGCGACTCAGACAACTTGCGGCAAGAATTCCGGTGCCATTTTTGATGGAGACCTACGACCGGATTCTCAAGTGCCAGGATGCATTGCGCGGACCTGCGAATCGGCAGCTCGTGTTCGAGGAATTCCTCATTCGTTGGGCTGAAGGTGCCGCCCGTCCTCGATAGGCCGGGCGGGAAGGGGACTCACTTCACTCGCATGCCAGGTTCAGCACCGGTATCCGGTGACAGAATAAAAGGCCCCCCGCGACTGTCGCTGGCGGCGAGCACCATGCCTTCAGAAAGGCCGAACTTCATTTGGCGCGGTGCAAGATTCGCGACCATGACCGTCATTCGTCCCTTGAGATCGGCAGGATCATAAGCTGACTTGATTCCAGCAAAGACCGTTCGGGTTTCGGAACCAATATCGAGCGTCAGCTTCAGGAGTTTTGCCGCCCCTTCCACATGCTCGGCTTCAACGATCCGGGCAATGCGAAGGTCGATCTTTGCAAAGTCGTCGATGTTGATCGTATCTGCAACAGGCTCAAACGAAATGGACTCTGACTTGGCGGGCGTGGGCGCTTCGGATGCTGCACCCAGTGTCTGTCGGCTGCTTTCAACCAGCTGGGTGATTTGCGATGCATCGACTCGCGTCATCAGATGCTGGTAAGGCTGAATCGCTGCCGGCGGGGTTCCTAAATCCTCCCAACGGAAGTCGCGATCCATGCCAAAAAACTCACGAGCAACCCTCTGCGTCAGCTGAGGAAGAAGGGGAGATAAAAGGATCGACAGGGCATGAAAGCCCTGAAGGCTTCGGGTGCAAATGCGCAGTAACTCGGCCTGCATACCCTCGGCTTTTGCGACCTTCCAGGGTTCCTTTCCATTAACGTATTCGTTGATGGCGTCGGCTATCCGCATAATTTCGCGGGTGGCCCGCGCATAGTCACGATTTTCGTAAGCTTGGGCGATAGGCTCAGCATTCTGGGCGAGCTCTTTGAGAATGGCTTGGCCCTCTTCGGTCTCCCAATAGCTGGGGTCGAGTTGCCCATTCAACTGCTTGGTTACAAAGCCTGCCGTTCGACTGGCAATGTTGACGTACTTGCCGACCAGGTCTGAATTGACTCTAAGTGCAAAGTCCTCGAGGTTGAGATCGATATCTTCCATGCTGCCATTGAGCTTGCAGCCATAGTAATAGCGGAGCCATTCTGGATTGAGGCCTTGGGTCAGGTAGGTCTCGGCTGTGATGAATGTCCCACGGGACTTGGACATCTTCTCGCCATTCACGGTCAGGAAGCCGTGAGCAAAGATCTTGGTCGGTGTTCTGAAGTCGGCATGTTCCAGCATGGCCGGCCAGAAGAGGGCGTGGAAATAGAGGATATCTTTGCCAATGAAATGATAGAGCTCGGCGTCAGATGCTTTTTCCCAGTAGGACGCGAAATCCATTCCGGTTCTGGCGCAGAGATTTTTGAAGCTGCCCATGTAACCCACAGGCGCATCCAGCCAGACATAAAAAAACTTACCGGGAGCATCGGGGATCTCAAAGCCAAAATAGGGGGAATCCCTGGAAATGTCCCAATCAGCAAGGCCCGCATCAAACCATTCGGCCATTTTGTTGGCGGCTTCGTCCTGCAGATGTCCAGCGCGGGTCCATGTTTTGAGAAATTCCTCGCACTGTCCCAACTTGAAAAAGTAGTGCACCGACTCTTTTCGGACGGGGGTTGCCCCGGATACGGCCGAGAAGGGATTAATCAGATCGGTAGGGGAATAGGTCGCTCCACACACCTCGCAGGAGTCGCCGTACTGGTCCTTGGCATGGCACTTGGGGCATTCGCCCTTAATAAAACGATCGGGCAAGAACATTTCTTTGGCGGGGTCAAAGAACTGTTCGATACTGCGTGATTCGATCAACCCCCGGTCCTTCAGGCGAAGATAGATGGTCTCCGCTAGTTCCCGCGTTTCATTCGAGTGCGTGGAGTAGTAGTTATCAAAAGCGACATGAAATCCTGCAAAATCGCGCTCGTGTTCCTTTTGAACCCGGGCGATCAGGGTCTCAGGCGTGATTCCTTCCTTTTCAGCCCGCAGCATGATGGGGGTGCCATGCGTGTCATCAGCACAGATGTAGTGACAGTCATGCCCTCGCATTTTCTGGAAACGAGCCCAGATGTCGGTCTGGATATATTCGACCAGGTGCCCGAGATGAATCGGACCATTGGCATAGGGCAGGG
>JBDKLO010000068.1:0-3236 GCA_039795615.1 Pseudomonadota bacterium | reverse complement strand
CCCAGATCCGATAGGTTCGCTCCCACAGAATTTGCGCTTCATCCGATGGGATGGCGTCTGGGCTTCGACCGCCGGAAAGCGTCATGAATTCATGGATCACCATAAAGGACTGGATCGCATTGGGCCGGTAGGCATCGAAAATCCGGAAGGTCCAGTCAGGGTTCTGGCGTTTGAGCGTCAGGAGCGCCTTCGAAAGAGCCTCAACAACACTGCGCCGTGCGGTCCAGGGGTTGGCGGAGCCATAAGGCGCGCCGAAGGCCTGATAGGGGTGCGGGGTGGTCAGCAGAAATCCCAGGTCCTCCAGGGAGACCAGCGGCTCTCCGCATTCCGCAATCGGATGTGAGCGATAAGGTTTCACGACGACTCGGCGACGGCTTGAGGGTGCGTTTGAATCAGCTGCCGAACGACATCCGGATCCGCGAGGGTGGAAAGGTCCCCCAGATGCTCGCTTTCATCCGAAGCAATCTTTCGAAGAATCCGCCGCATGATTTTTCCTGAGCGTGTTTTGGGGAGCGCCGGCGCCCACTGAATCACCTGGGGACTCGCAATGGCTCCAATCTCGTGGCGGACCTGCTCAATCAGCGCTTTTCGGAGCTCCGGGGTCGGGATTTCGCCATCGGCCAGCGTGACGAAGGCATAGATGCCCTGGCCCTTGATGGGGTGTGGGTAGCCGACGACGGCGGCTTCGACGACGGCCGGATGAAGGACGAGGGCACTTTCGATCTCCGCCGTTCCGAGTCGATGCCCTGCAATATTGATGACATCATCGACCCGGCCCGTGATCCAGTAGTAGCCATCCTCATCCCGGCGGGCCCCGTCGCCGGTGAAGTAAAAGCCCGGAAAGGGCGCAAGATAAGTCTCCCTGAAACGAGCGTGATCCTTGAATAAGGTGCGTGCCTGACCTGGCCAGGAGCTTCGCATGAGGAGTATGCCTTCACCTGATCCTTCGATCAGCGTGCCTTTTTCATCGACCAGAACCGGATCGACCCCGAAGAAGGGACGGGTCGCAGAGCCGGGTTTCATGGGGGTGGCGCCCACCAACGGGGTGATCATGATGCCGCCTGTCTCGGTTTGCCACCAGGTATCAACAATCGGACAGCGCGAATCCCCGACCACGTGGTAGAACCAGTTCCAGGCCTCGGGATTGATGGGTTCACCGACAGACCCCAGGATTCTGAGACTTTCCAGACGACTCTCATGCACCCAGTGATTGCCGTTTCCCATTAAGGCGCGAATGGCCGTTGGCGCCGTGTAAAAAATGCTCACCCCATATTTTTCAATGGTTTGCCAGAATCGTCCGGGATGGGGGTAGGTCGGAACCCCTTCAAAAACCAGGGTGGTTGCACCGTTCCCTAAGGGGCCATAAACCACATAGGAATGCCCCGTAATCCAGCCATAGTCTGCCGTACACCAATAGATCTCCCCTTCCCGGTAGTCAAAGACCAGGCGATGGGTCATCACGGCGTGAAGGAGATAGCCGCCCGTGGTGTGGACGACACCTTTGGGCCGTCCTGTGGAACCCGAGGTGTAAAGGATAAAGAGCGGATCTTCGGCGCCCATGGGCTCTGGGGGGCAGTCGGGTGAGGCGGCCGCCACCAGATGGGCATAGTCGAGATCGCGACCCTCGCGCCAGGCAATCTCAGCGCCGGTATGACGGACGACAATCACCTTGATATCCAGGTCGAGATGGTCCAGGGCTTCATCGACGTTGGCCTTGAGCGGCACGGCGCGACCGCCTCGAAGCCCCTGATCGGCACAGACCACGATGCGGCAGGCACTATCCTCGATTCGGTCCCTCAGCGCTTCAGCGGAAAACCCGCCGAAGACAACAGAGTGCACGGCGCCGATGCGGGCACAGGCCAGCATGGCAATAGCGCCTTCGGGGATCATCGGAAGGTAGAGGCAGACCCGGTCGCCGCGTTGAACCCCTTCGGCTTTCAGAACATTGGCAAACCGGCAGACGGCCTCAAACAATTCCCCATAGGTCAGGACCTTGGAGGCCTCAGGATCATCCCCCTCCCAGAGGAGGGCGGGTTGATCCCGACGGGCAGGAAGGTGGCGATCAAGACAGTTGACGCTGACGTTAAGCGTTCCATCTTCGAACCAGGCAATTTCTCCCTTGGAAAAATGGCAGGAACGGACCTTCGTAAAGGGCTGCTCCCAGCGCAGCCATTCCCGTGCTTTTTCGCCCCAGAACCGATCCGGGTCATCGAGGGAGAGGCGATACTCTCTCGCATAGGTCTCGGCGGAAACCTGAGCGTTGCGGATCAGTTCGGGACTGGCCTTGTAAACTGGATCCCGGCTCACCAAGGGAAGCTCCAGGGCGCTTCGGGGCTCAAGCACTTCGCTGAGTTGAGGGGAGGCCTGAAGCTGCTGCCGAAGGCGGCTTCCCAATTGGGTCAGCCGGAGCCTTTCTCGCCCGAGCAAGGCATAGGCTTGCTGAAGTGATTCCAGCCAGGAAGCCTCCAGGATCTCGATGCCTTCGAAATCGATCACGATCAGGCGTTTGGACGATTCAGCTTGCTTCCTGAGAGCATCCTGAAACGATGCGGGGCAGGGGACTTTGAGGGGGGCCTGGATCCGGATTTGGCAAAGGGTCCCCTCCTGGGTCATGGCCATTGGCCAATCCGTGCTCTGATCCGTCATGGGTTCCTCCGCGATATCGAATGAAGAATTCTCCCACGCCTGGCGTGAACGGTACAATGCACGATGGCCAAGGCAACTCATCCACGCACTTCACCGACCGTCCAGGGCCGATTGCCCCTGGGGCGGAGCTTCCTGCGGACGCTGAGAAGCGGTTTTGATACCGCACGCTTTTCGAGGGGACGCGAAATTTTTGAGCACCAACGGGTGCTCATGGCGGAATGGACCTCAAGTCAGGTGTTGGCCCGGATCAAGGGTCGACCGAAGCCTTATCGGGATCTGGGGGGCTGCCCTGTCTATGAAGCCTGGATGCGTTTTGAACCGCTTCCTGAGGCCGAGGTGCTTCCCGTTCTTGTTGAGATTGGTAGCCGGGTTGGACTGGCCGCCCAGCTGCTTTCGCATGATCTTTGCTGGCGTGAGGATGACTTGCTACCGACGGCCTTCGAATCGGGCTGCAGTTGTCCCGATGCCAGGAACCCCTGCAAGCACATTGCGGCGTTGACCCATCATCTGGCCCGTTGTCTTGATCGCGACCCGTTGATTCTTTTCGAGCTCCGGGGAATCGCGCGCGAGGAGATTGAGCGCCACCTCTT
>JBDKLO010000067.1:0-11019 GCA_039795615.1 Pseudomonadota bacterium | reverse complement strand
GCCGCTACCGCCCTCTCAGGTAAACCCATCACCCAGAGCGAATACAAGGCACTCGATACCAAGGTCAAGCTCCTTGAGCGCAAGTTCGAGGTTGAAAAGGAAGTGGCCGACAACGCCCGCAAATCGGCCGCTAAGATCGATGTTGGCCAGAACGGATTCAAGATTGGCACCGCCGATGGTGACTGGCAGCTTCGCCTTCGTGGTTTCATTCAGGCCGATTTCGCAGGATTCCTGAATGACAACCTTCCTGGCAATGGCACCGGTGTCGGCTGGGACAACACCCTCGGCGCCAACGGTGCGCCCATTACGTATTATCCGAACGGTCTGGCTCAGGATCGTTTCCAGATCACCCGCGCCCGACTCCAGTTCGCAGGTACCATCGCGAAGTACACCGACTTCCTGATCGCCGAAGACTTTGGCCAAGGACAGGCACGTCTCTTTGACGCCTGGGCTGACTTCCACTACTACCAGCCCTTGAGTTTTGCCTTCGGTAAGATGAAAGGCCCGCAGGACCTTGAACGTCTCCAGACCGCGACGAACCTCGTCTTTGATCAACGTGGCTACCCCACTCAGCTGTCAGCCAACCGGCAGGTCGGTGCCATGGTGCACGGCGAATTTGGTGGGCCCGGCTTTGATACCAAATACGTCTCGAACATCTCGCACTCGAACGAATTTTTCTCCTATCAGGCAGGTATCTTCAACGGCAGTGTCGACAATCAGGCCGTTCAAAATTCAGACACCACGGGATTCAGCCAGAAGGAATATGCCGGTCGTATTTTTGCTCACCCGTTCCGAAGCGTAGATTTCGAACCGATTCAGCGACTCGGCCTCGGCTTTGCGGGTAATTACACCGACTTCAATCAGACCTTGGGCCTTTCCAGTGCCCCCCTCCAATCCATGGGGCAGTCCAACATCCTGACTTATTCTGCAGGTGTAGTCGTCCCCAGCACGCGTTATGGCAATACCACTCAGACTACCGGTATCTTTACCGGCAATGGTGGCTCGCCTACCACAACGGGCGGCGCGATTTCAGATCCCAAGACCATCACGATCTCGAACGTCAATACGGCTTACAGTGGCGCGATGCTGAATGGCGGCCAGTATCACTTGGCGCCGCAAGGCTATTGGTACTATGGTCCCTTTGGGCTGATGGCAGACTGGACCCTGAGTCAGAATCAGCTCTCTGTCACCCAGAGCACGGTGGCAACAACCACCTCTCAGGCGGATATCAATGCACAGGCAACCGGTACCCTGACCCAGGGCACCACAGCGGCGCCGGGTTATCGTGCCATTACGCAAACTGTCAACGCGACACAGCCGACCCCGATTGCCAACAAGAGCCAGACCAATACCGCGTGGCAGGCCCAGTTGTCCTATGTCGTGACGGGTGAAGACAACACCTATTGGCAGATCAAGCCGACCAAGGCCTTTGATCCCTTCAATGGGCAATGGGGTGCACTTCAGCTGGCCTTCCGCTGGACGGAACTCAACATCGACCAGAGTACTTTCACCAACTACGGCAGTGCAGCGAATCCCCTATATCTCTTCGCAGATCCAAGAGCTTCTGTCAGCCACGCACAGACCTGGGGTCTCTCGGCGAACTGGTTCCTCAACTCCAACGTCAAGCTCCAGCAGTCTTACGACTCAACAAACTTCACCGGAGGCGCTGTCACACCAACAGGACAGATCGCAAACCGCCCGGATGAACACGTGTTCTGGTCACGGGTCCAGGTTTGGTACTAACGAACAGCCCATCCACAGAGGTTAATTACTATGACAAAGTTCATTACCCATTGGCTGATCGCCAGCGGACTTCTCCTGGCTTTCGCATCAGGCAATGCTCTGGCTGCTTCAGCGCCGAACCTCAGCGGCCAAACTTACTGGCTCGGAGGTACACTCAGCGGCAAGGTCACTCAGACTTGGAAAGGTCAGGGACCCGCCGGTGGATCCAATCTGAAGTTGGTCGTATCGGATCTCACGACCATCAACTACACCAGCGTGAATGCCTGGCCGCTCTGGAAAGCCCAATTGGTTTTCAACCCGGACGGCACATTCAAGTACTGGGATATCGATCTCAACAACACGCAGGCCGGCACCGTTCCGTCGATCCCTTCGACCACGGCGAACCAGAACTGGCGTCTCTACACCGGAACCTGGACACAACGGGGTAAAAGCATAACGCTGAATCTCGATGTTTCAGCGACGGGTGAATATGCACTCTACCGCTTCTATGGCGTCAATACGGTTCCTGCCCTCCCGGCAAGTGGGGATGGCCTTTTTGCTGGTCAGGCGGCCACCGCGAATGTCCCGAGCATCTATAACGGCACGGAAAGCCCGAACAGCCCCGACTATTACTTTACTTATCGTGCGTCGTTCCCAGGCAATCCCTCCTACGACAAGCGTTACTACTCCTGGAAGGGGAAGATCGACAGCAAGGGCCGATTGAACCTGACCCAATCCACCTTCTATCAGGTGAGTGACCTGCAAAATATCGGATTTGTGGCGAGCAACCCGGCGTCACCACCAACCAACCTTTACCGGGTGAACGCACAGTTCATTCTGACCAAATCTTTAACTAGCCAGTAAGGCTTCAACCCACACCCAAGGAGAACGCCCATGAAACTGACCCAAACCCTTACGACTGCGCTGGCATTTGCGTTTATCGCAAGTGCCACGCTGACCCCATCAACCGCATTGGCTGAGGACATTACTCTTTTGAATGTCTCATACGACCCGACCCGGGAGTTTTACGAGGAATACAATAAGGAATTCAAGAAGTTCTGGCACAACAAGACCGGCATTAACGTCACGGTAAACCAGTCCCATGGCGGTGGCGGCAAGCAAACCCGCGCCATCATTGATGGTCTTGAAGCAGACGTCGCCACACTCGCCCTGGCGTACGACACCAACCAGCTCTCTGAAAAAGCCAAACTAATTCCTCCGACCTGGCAGACACGTCTTCCGAGCAACAGCACCCCTTACGTCTCCACTCAGATTTTCTTGGTGCGTAAGGGTAATCCCCTGGGCATCAAGGATTGGGATGACTTGGGTAAAAAGGGTGTGGGTGTTGTTACCCCGAACCCGAAAACTTCAGGCGGTGCCCGTTGGGGTTATCTTGCGGCTTGGGGCTATGCCCTCAAGAAGAGCGGTGGGAATGAAAATGATGCGAAAGACCTCGTAAAGCGAATCTTCAACAACGCGGTCGTTTTGGATACCGGTGCTCGCGGATCAACCGTCACCTTTGCGGAACGTGAACTCGGTGATGTCCTGATCACCTGGGAAAATGAGGCGCATCTGGTGCTGAAAGAGTTCGGGGCAGACAAGTACGAAATCGTCTATCCCAGCATCAGTATTCTCGCAGAACCTGCCGTCACCGTTGTCGATGTCTATGCGAGAAAGCACGGCACGACGGAGGTGGCGCAAGCCTACCTCGAACACCTTTACAGCAAGGAAGCTCAGGAACTGGCAGCAAAGCATTTCTATCGCCCCTCAGATGCGGCGATTTTGAATGCGCACCGCGACCGCTTCCCAAACATCGAACTCTTTACCATCAAGGATGTCTTTGGAACCTGGGATCGTGCACAAACCAAACACTTTAGTGACGGCGGTGTGTTCGACCAGATCTACGGCGTGAAGTAACCAGTAACCGTTAGGCTTACTTCTTCAGGGGCCCGATGTATTCGGGCCCCTGCGGAAGGAACGTCGATAGGAATCAGACCCTGATAGAACCCATGAGCCTCAATCCTCTACAACCCAGAACGGAACCAGCGCGATGTCGAATGCGGCCATGAATCGCCGCACATTCTGTTGCCTTTCCTATTGAAGGAGGATCAAGACCATGCCCCTCACCCATCTCATTGAAACGTTTAATCACCGCTTCATCACTGAAAACCAGCTCAACAAACCGCCCTTCGACTTCAAGGCCGGCCAGGTTTTCGGGCGCTTCGGCAACCTCACTTTTACTAGTGAATTTCGTCCGGTCAGACAGCTTTCCAGTCTGGATCAGATTCGAGGTCACGATACGGCACCGCTTATTTTTTCACCGTCGTTCGTAGAGAATTCCGAGGGCTTTCGTGATGAAAACGTACCCAGTATCGTGAGCCTGGATCGACTGACCCGAACGGTTCACATGCTCAACTACCTGCTCCTTGATCAAGACAGCGGAAGCCTTTTCCTCCATGTCCATCCGCAGCATATCTTGACCGTCAAGAAGGATCATGGGGCCTACTTCGAAGACATTATTCGAAGCTGCGGACTGTCCCTTCGAAGGATTGTCGTCAGCCTGACGCTTTCTGCATCCCAAGATTCGAATCTTGCTGTCTTGCTGGATCGGCTACGCAATTACCGGGAACGAGGGTATGCCATTGCGATTCGTTTCGATGGCAACACCCCACAGGATCTTACGGAAAAGGTTAAAAACCATTTTCTGCATCGCCTGGCACCCGATCATGTCCGACTCTCGATAGGACTTTTCGATCGGGAGTATCAAGGTCGCAGCGGCGAAAGACAGCGACAGAGCCTTTTGTCCGCTATCCGCCAACACGATACTCAGGTTCACTTCACAGGAATCCGATCGATGGAGGACCTGATCCTCAGCCGTGAACTCGGTGCGGATTTCGTTGAAGGCGCCTATTTTGAAAGCGAACTGCATTCAGCGCGAACACTCAGGCGTTTTGCCTAACATATCGCTAGATTCACTGGGGCACAGGCCGCATCTCATCGCGTGCGCCCCTATTGCGGCTAGCTCCCTCACCGATAACCCTAAACACGATGAATACCGGAAATCAACAATTGCTTTCTCTGTCACTGATGCTGGCTATCGCTGCCAGTTCGGTCCCGGCGCATTGTGCCGAAGCCACGACGCCTCAGGAAGAAACTCTCGAAGAATTCACCGAAGACGCCTGGACGGGTAAGAAATTACCCCCCAATGAACGCAAGTTCATCGAGATCAGTACATTGGCACAGCAGGGGATCCGTAACGGTAAAGAGGAGGGGCGATTGCGCGCTGTCCGAAGAGAGTCCTTGAGCCAAAGCTTTTCAACGACTCGATTTGACCGCTGGGTCGGCATACTCGAACACGCCCCGGATGATGGCGGTGACGGATATATCGCCCTTTTCATCTCGATTGCCCAGAATATCACCCTCAAAACGGATCTGAACATCAAGCCCGAAAGCTTGATTCACAAAGCGGTAGCCACCGTGCCCTACGGGACCAAGGTTGAATTCAGTGGTGATTTCGTTCGAGACGGCAAAGGAAAGGATTATTTTGAAGAAACCAGTTTCACAACGGGGGGTAGCCTTTCCGATCCCGCATGGAAAGTCGTCATCGATGGGATTAAGGCGCTCGACTGATCCTCTTCGGTGCCACCAACGATACAGGGGGCCGAATGGCCCCCTGTATCATTTACACCATAGAGATTCTTACTGAATCACGGCGGTGTAGTATTCCTGACCGCCCTCACCCGCATTATGAGCAAATCGGGGGCCGGCGGACTGGAGATGTTGGATCAGTTCCTTTCTGCCAATCCCGAGAATCTTGGCAATTGCTGGCAGGGTCCAAGATGGGGAGCCATCACCAATGCTGAACTGGTCTGCGGGCGGCAGACAACCCTGGCTGATGAGATGAAATACTTCCTGGATTTCAGGAGGAATCGGCAATGACTCCGAATCGCTCATTCGCTGGATACGTTCACGTCTCAAACACCCACAACTTGCCGAGCTTCCATTTCTCAGCGTGATGGCAGAGACCAAGCGACGCGTGCCGCAACTGCATTCACAAGGGTATCGGAGATCCCCACTGATACGCTCTGCATCCCCCACGATCGTCCAGTTGCCATAGCGATGGCCAATCTGGATTTTGGAAACAGCTTTCTTCTCCATAACTATCAACTCCAACTCTACATTGAACGGATGAAGACCCCCCCACGGAGCTCCAGTCCAATTTGACTCCCTCAGGAGCAATCTTAAGATTCAGGCAAATGGGTTTTCCCGGTAAACAGAGCCAAGATGGAGATCATCGGCCACTGTTTTGATTGTCAGAGCGCCCTGATAGGTATTCAGCGCCTTGGCAAAACCTGAATCATCCCGAAGCGCATCGACACCCTTCTCCGCAAGCCGAATGGCATACGGTAAGACCGCCTCGGACAAGGCCAGAGTCGATGTTCTAGGGTAGGCACCCGGCATATTGGTGACACAATAGTGCGTCACACCCTCTGCCACATAAACGGGGTGACTATGGCTGGTCGGCCGGGAGGTTTCGATACACCCGCCCTGATCAATACTGACGTCGACCACCACAGATCCTTCGGACATTATTTTGATCTGCGATTGTTTCACCACGAAGTCAGCCTTGGCCCCTCTTCGCAGTACGGCACCAATTAAAAGGTCCGTATCCGGGAGTTGACGGGTAATTTCCTCCGAAGAGGACTCAAGGAAGGTCAATCGGTTACCGAGTTCCTCCCGCAACACCTCCCCCTTGCGGGCATCGAGCCCCAACATCACCACGGATGCGCCTATGCCTGCAGCAGATCGCGCAGCATGTTGCGCCACAATGCCATCTCCGATGACCAGGACCTTGCCGTAACTTCGGCCCAAAACCCGGCCTAACTGAACGCCTTTGCCGCCATGGGCTCGCCCTAGGTAGTAGGCACCGACCAGAGCCGCCATATTGCCGGCCACAGCACTCATGGGTGCAAGAATCGGCAAACTCCCATCGGGGGCCTCCAAGGTTTCATAGGCAATACCGGTCGTGCCTCCCTTCAGCAAGGCATCCGTCAACCGAGGATCAACACCTGATAGATGAAGAAAGGTGAACAGGATCTGTGTGTTGAGCCATGGATACTCAGAGGGCAATGGTTCCTTGACCTTGATTACCAGATCGCTTTGCCAAGCGTCTGCAACCGTGACAAGCGCGGCACCTGCTTTAAGGTACTCCTCGTCTTGAAAGCCAGAACCCATGCCGGCCGAGTGTTCAACCCTGACGCGATGACCCGCTTCGACAAGTTGCCTCACAGCATGGGGGGACAGCGAGACGCGACCCTCGCTGTCCTTAATTTCCTTGGGAATACCGATATCCATAATGACTCTTGCGAGCTACTCCGGAGTGATGTTTGAAATACAAGGGTCCCGCTTCAATATCATCCCGAGAGGTAGGGCCTTAGTGCACCTAGGCGACCAGTGACAGCGAAGCCGCTTCACCAATTGCCTGAAGTCCACCTTTCAGGGAGACAACGTGGCTGTAACCAAGATCCTGAAGCACGTCTGCAGAGATTGCAGAACGATGGCCTATCGCACAGTAAGCCACAATAGGTGTTGCCTTGTTCGGAATAAGTGTCGCGATCTTCTCTTCAATTTCAAGTCGGGGAAGAAGAAGAGCGCCTTCGATATGACCACTGTTGTATTCGGCCGGTTCACGGACATCGAGGTAGATGGTTCCATTCAAACCAGGCGGATCGAGCTCAGTGAATTCGACCTCTTTGATACGTGTACGTGCGTCATTCGCATGATCAATGATGGATGCATAGTTAGGCATTTTCGTTCTCCAGTTTTGGTGGTTGAACGGCCAGTCTCTTCTATTATTTTGGTGCGGGAGTCCCGGGGACCGGAATCTAGAATCGAGAGGTCGACATTTAAGGAAACCCCTCCCGACAAAGGGAGAGGCCTCAATTACTGACTACTTATGTGCTTGGAACGGATGATCAACAACCGTCTTTTTCTGAAGCACTTCCTGGACATTCGGTTCCTGAGAAACCGCTCGCTTGATGGCTTCCCGAGTAGCCTGATAGTTGTAGTCCTGAATCTTGGCATCATCCTCTGCAAGCCAATGGATGAAAACGCCAACGGAGATAAAGATATCTTCAGCTTCTGATGCGGGAAGGGTTCCATCTTCGACGGAATCCGCAACCGCAAGGGCCACACCACGCTGAGCTGGTCCGAACAATTGAACCGCCTGTTTGCCGTTCTTGATGGTGACCTTGTTATAGAGAATTGTGTGTGGCTTCACTGCCAGGTTAGGCGCCACAACAGCCAAAAGCGTGGTGAAACCATCCTTGTTGTTGACCAATGCATTGGCAAATGCGCTTTCAGCCGCACTCCCGCGTGGGCCAAGAATGAGATCGATGTGTGCGACTTCATTCCCCTCTCCGACCAGTGATTCGCCGACCAGTAATTTTGTGATTTTCGCCATTCCAAGAGTCTCCAAGTGAAAGAGAAATAATTTGCGCCGTAGGGGTTTCCCCCCCTTCCCCGCTGTCTTTTACGCAACGATTCCTTGCGGTCGGGAATGACTCTAGGCTGGAGCTCTTAATCCGTAAAATGATATTAGATGATATCTTTATGCTTATATCGAATTAAGAAGATGAGACCAGAATGCTGGCCCCTCATTCATCAAGGCTTGGGCAAAAAAAAACCGGCCACGAGGACCGGTTTACAACATTGAGGGATCCCCCTGCGGGGCTCACTCAACGATAGAGCCACATAACGGAGTCACATTCAGAGACATCAGACTCGAATGTGAGACCATCATAAATAACCAAATGAGATATAACCAGCACATCAATAGACGATTACGGAACTAGGAGATAACCTCAAAGAATAAACAGCTAAGAACATAAAGATATATAGCTATAACTAATGGCAACTTCATGTTATGACGGTTGACACGCATAATCGTGGTTCCAGACCTTGAGCTCCCTTTGACCGTGCCTCAAAAGATAGCTTCGGACACAACCTCATCCCCACGCCAGCACTTAAGAACGCAACCCTAATATGAAGCTTCAGCAACTTAGATACATTCGGGAAGTTTTCCAAAACGATCTCAATGTATCTGCCACGGCAGAAAAGCTTTTCACGTCTCAGCCTGGCATCAGCAAGCAAATCCGGTTGCTAGAAGAGGAACTCGGGATCGATATCTTTGTTCGGGGAGGAAAACAGTTTGTAGGGGTCACGCCGGGTGGCGAACAAGTCCTTCGACTCTCGGGCGAGATTCTCAGCAAGGTCAATGACATTCGAAAGATCGCTGAGGAATATCACAACCGTGAGATTGGTGAACTTTCAATCGCCACAACCCACAGTCAGGCACGATATGCCCTTCCAAAGGTTGTTCAGCAATTCATGCAGAAGTATCCCAGCATCCGGCTGACCATCCATCAGGGTACACCCGCACAAATCGCCGAACAGGTTTCCAAAGGTCAGGTCGATATTGCCATTGCCACCGAGGGAACGGACCTTTTCGAAAACCTGACCAAACTGCCCTGCTACCAATGGAATCGCAGCGTCATCGTTCCCCATGGTCATCCGCTGACGCAGGTCGACTCCCTGACGCTGGAGGACATCGCGCGTTATCCCATTGTGACTTACACATTTGGCTTCACGGGCCGCTCACAATTGGACCAGGCATTCGAAGCCGCGGGCATTCGACCGCAGGTCGCCCTGACTGCAGTGGATGCAGACGTGATCAAGACCTATGTCAGGCTGGGCCTCGGGGTCGGAATTGTTGCTCACATGGCGCACGACCCGCAGACCGATGGCGATCTCATCCCTCTCGAAGCGGCCCATCTTTTTGCTCCCAGCACCACAAAAATCGTTATTCGTCGTGAGACGTATCTTCGAACCTTCTTGTATGACTTTATCGAGATCGTCGCCCCGCACCTCACTCGTGATATTGTCGACCAAGCGCAACTCGTCCGGGAAAAGCACCAATGGGATGAACTCTTTGGCGACATCATACTTCCGGTGCACTAGAACGATCTTTCAAGCAAAGTCTCCCTTAGAGAGAGTGAAATGGATCTATTCGAATCCATTGTTTTACGCAATCTTCCTTTCCTGACTGGGGGGGCTCTCATTGGCGTCGCGGCTAGCGGACTTCTATGGGTCAACGGTCGGATAGCCGGCATCAGTGGGATTATCGGGGGTCTTCTCGACCCGGCCACTAACAGAGAATCGTGGCGAATTGCCTTCGCATTGGGGCTCGTGACCGCCGGGATCATCGCGCTGAACATCGAGCCAACAAGCCTTGGAATACCGCCGGAAAATAGGTCAACTGTTACCCTAGGTTTTGCTGGGCTTCTTATCGGACTGGGGACTGGGATGGCACGAGGATGTACGAGTGGCCATGGTATCTGCGGGCTGGCTCGACTGTCGTTGCGATCTCTGATTGCGACCCTCACCTTCATGGCAGCCGGCATTGTGACCGCGACCACCTTCACGCACTTTTGAGCTGCTTTGTGAAAAATGTCTTTGCCTATCTCTTCGGAATCCTCTTTGGGTGGGGACTCGTCGTTGCGCGAATGACAGACCCTCAAAGAATCATTGCTTTTCTAGAGATCGGTCCGAGCTGGTCTGAAAATCTGATCTTTGTCATGGTGGGTGCACTGATCGTGACGCTCATCGCTTTCCCGCTGATCTTGAAACAGCGTCACCCTGTTCTCGATACGGCGTTTCACCTTCCAGAACTGAAGCGTATCGATCTCGGATTAGTGTTCGGAGCCCTTCTCTTTGGGGTGGGATGGGGTTTGAGTGGGTACTGTCCTGGACCGCTTGTTGTAGGTCTCGTCAGTTTGAAACCAAGCCCCTGGGTTTGCTTCGCCTTCTTTATCCTGGGACTTTGGGTTGCCCGAAAGCTTCCCACCACAAGAAATCGCCATAGCGAATAACGTAATAATTTTTTATTCCTTATGGTTACAGCATCCATCTGCTAGATTTCAGATCAGGATGAGACCTCCCGCTCAGAATTGGTTGCATGCTTGAGGTGGAGTGTAAACAGACCTCAGGCTAACCGGACCACCGGAGGCCAGTGACGCTTGTTATGGCGGACCTGGTTTTTTGCGCCAATAGTCAGATCTCTTATCGCCGAATTCATTTACGCCTTAATTCTTCAGAGGTGCAAAAACATGTCCCACTGGTTTGAAGATAATTCGAAGTCGATCGGGCGTACGCCCCTCGTCCGCCTGAACCGCATCACCGATGGCGCCGGCGCCACCGTCCTCGCCAAAATCGAAGGCCGTAATCCCGCCTACTCCG
>JBDKLO010000066.1:0-2717 GCA_039795615.1 Pseudomonadota bacterium | reverse complement strand
GGTTGAAGTCCATCTCGAGGTGAGGCCCTGGGCCTTACCTCAACCTGAAAGCCCCGCTGGTCGGGGCTTTCGTTTGGCCGAAAGAAAAGACGCCACCCAGAGGCGAACGGGGTGGCGTGTTAGTATTCACCGGATGGCCAAAGGCCCGGGGAAAGACCCGGCCGGTGAGCCCTAGAGCTGAATGAATGAGACGCGAGGAAGACATGAGGTTGGGTTTTGGAGAACATGGCATGTCATTGAAGGCCCGCCTTTTATGGCCATGCGTCTTTCTGTTGACCTCGGGTTGTCACTCCTTTGGGCCGGATACGTTGAAAGGGGTTCATCCTCTTTATAACAATGCGGTCAACATCAGTCTCAATGATCAGTTCGTGCAGAACCTGGTTCGTCTGCATTACTTTGATCCGATTCTTTTTCTGGATGTCAGTACCATTGCAGCATCCGCTCGTCTGGATCTCAATGGAGGCCTGAATCAGGCGCAGCTTGGCAATATGCCGTCCTCCGATCTTTTGAAGATTTCCGGAGGGGCTGATTACTATGAATTACCGACCATCACCTTTTCTCCGCTCCAAGGTGAGGGGTTTGTTCGAAGCCTCTTGAGCCCCTTACCACTTCGCTCCATTTTTGAGCTGACGGGATCCGGCTGGAGTGCGAAGCGTGTTTTCGGGCTGTGTGTAGAGCGGATGAATGGTCTCGACAATGCCCCATCTGCTTCAGGCCCCATGCCGGATTTCGGGCCTATGCATAGCGGCGACTTCATTCGTTTGGTTGACCTCTTGGACAAGGTTCGCCATGGTCATCTGTTGTCCATACGGAGCGATGAGGCTGGAAAGCAAATGTTCCTCGAAATCCGGGACGACCCCGAGCTCGTCCGGGAGATCGCCGAAATCAAGCGGCTTTTAGAGATTGATCCAAAGAAAAATACCTATCGCTTGGTGACGGATATCGTCGTGCGTGATCCTGAGGTGATCTCGATTACGACGCGATCATTAATGAGCATCATGTTCTATCTCTCCCACAACGTGGAGACACCGAAAGAACATCTTGAGAAGGGGTGGACCAAGGTGACCCATGATCATGAAGGGCACAGTTACGATTGGCAGCAAACGCCGGCGGGACGCATCTTCAGAATCCAGACGAGTTCAAGTCGTCCCGACGATGCCTTTATCTCCATCCCCTACAACGACAACTGGTTCTATATTCCTCAGAAGGATCTGGAATCGAAGTCAACCTTCATGCTGTTAACCCAGCTCTTCAGACTGCAAGCCGGATCCGCAAAGTCCGTGACCCCGGCGCTAACGATTCCGGTTCGGTGATCAACGCCTCGAAGAGACGGCTCCGAGGTTAGCCTCTATTCCTCCTTAATTGCTCCATCATCTCTCCAAGATTTAGGCGCACGATCGCTGCATTGATGGCGTGGGGCCGTCAACCTGAATCGGAGAACGCATGCTATGGACATTAGACTCTCAAGTGCTTCGTTGAAGGAATTCGGTGGACAGCGACTGGCCGTATTCATTCTTTTCTGGGGTTTCCTTGCCTCCTCTGGACCTTGGGCTGCACCCGCCCCGCCGCCGCCCCGTCCTCCTCAGCCCAGCAACGGTCCGGGCCAGAACAATAACGGGCTGCTCTCCCCCTCTGACTTTAGTGCAGCGGTCGCGGTATTCAGTCAACATCAGACGCCATCGACAGGTCTTGGGCCGGTCTTCAATGACGACGCTTGCGCTCAATGTCACCATGCGCCAAACCTCGGCGGGGACAGTCAGGTCACCGCACTTCGCGCAGGGATCTTCAGTGAGGGTGTCTTTTCCGATCCGCCAGGAGGCTCTTTAATTGACCATCGTGCACTCGCGCCCCAGATCGTGCCGCGTGTGCCGAACAATGCCAACGTAAGATCCATTCGGGCCTCGATCAGTACCCTCGGGGATGGCTATGTAGAGGCGGTGCCGGATCAGACGCTTCTGTCGATTGCCGCTGCTCAGCCGGGACTTTCGAATGGCCAAATCCATGGGGTTGCCAATTGGGTGCCAGTCCTTGAGTTACCCCATTCAACCGCGGTGGGACGGTTTGGTTGGAAATCACAGCATGCGAGCCTTCTCTCCTTTTCCGCCGATGCCTTTCGTAATGAAATGGGGATTACGACTCCGTTGTTTCCGACAGAGCTTTCATCGAACGGAAATTCAGTGCAGGCCTTTGAACCCGCTGGTTTTTTTGAGACAACACCGAATCGGCCTAACAATAACGATGTGATCTCAGTCACTTCCTTTATGCGATCGACCCCGGTGCGAGCTCGTATCCCAGGTGCACCTGATCTGGGCGTAGTCCCTCGGGGCGTGGTTCTCTCCGGTCAAGCGCAGTTCATCAAGGCCGGAGAGGGAACTTTCATGACCATAGGATGCGCCATTTGTCATGTCGCCAGTTTGACCACGGGCGCTCAGGGGACAGCGGTGAATGGGGGAGCCTATACGGTCCAGCCCCCTCTCGCAGGCATCACGTTTCATCCCTTCAGTGACTATCTTCTTCATGATGTGGGCACGGGAGATGGGATCGTCCAAACGGGTGACCAGAGTACCCGTAATCTCATTCGAACGGCTCCTCTTTGGGGAATTTCAACCCGAAAGACCTTGATGCATGACGGTGCCTCCCTCGATATTCCGGCCGCCATTTCTCGGCATGCGGGTGAAGCGTCGGTCGTAATTCAAAGCTTCAAGGCCTTGCCTGCT
>JBDKLO010000065.1:0-8446 GCA_039795615.1 Pseudomonadota bacterium | reverse complement strand
GTCTCGATCCTGCCGAGAAACAACGCTACCTCGCGGAAACCCCGATTGGCGAAGTCTGGGGCATCGGCCGTCGCTGGTCGCAAAAACTCGAGACCCTCGGTATTCGAAACGCGCGGGATCTCAGTCGGGCTGATCCTTCGAGGATCCGGAGTAGCTTCAACGTCATTCTGGAGCGAACGGCACTCGAACTTCGCGGCGTTCTTTGCCTTGCACTCGAGGACAGTCCGCCACCACGCCAGCAAATCATCGCCTCGCGAAGCTTTGGCGGTTTGGTCAGCGATCTCGAGTCGCTTCGTCAGTCGGTCAGCACACATGCCGCACGCGCTGCCGAAAAGCTACGTGAGGATGGATCCAGGGCCCACCTCCTGACGGTTTTCCTCCACACGCCCCCGTTCAATCCGAAGGAACCCCAGTATCACCCGCAGGTCACCTTGCACCTTAAGACCCCAAGCCGGGACACCCTCACGCTGACGCAAGCCGCCCTGCGCGGCCTTGAAGCGATCTACCGGGAGGGATTCCGTTACCAGAAGGCGGGGGTCATGCTGGGCGAAATGACCCGCGAAGAGCGCATCCAGACGGATCTATTCGAATTCGAGGGCGCGGCATCTCGAGGAGAAAGAGACCGGCTTCTGGCCACCATGGACCGGATTAATCAGGCCATGGGACGCAATACGCTCTGGACGGCGTCGCAGGGACTCACGGCTAAAGAACAGGCTCAGGGAAACTGGCGGATGAACCGCGGCAATCTGTCCCCCGCCTATACGACTCGTTGGAACGAGATCCCCAAGGTCATGGCACGCTAGAATTCAGTCTGAGTTTGGAATTGGTTGGATGGAGACGCCATAGATGACCCCCCGATGCTCAATGAGCGCCATGATCGCCCTGCCCCTGATGCTCCTGACGGGCTGCGCCACACAGAATGCCTCCCAAGGCGATCTTGATGCGGCCTGGGCGGGAGTCGCCTTGCCGGGAAGTCACGCAGGAAAAGATACCGCCGGAAGGGGGTCAGGCCGACTCACATCCGGCGGCGTCGCCCAGACCTATCCCGACACCGCCGTCGCCTCGTTGCTCCCAGGCGGCGTTCATGACCCCAAAGGCTGGACCCGGGACATCATGACGGCGTTCACCGCGCTCCAGATTCCGGCCACAAAGGAAAATCTGTGTGCGGCGATGGCCGTCATCGCACAGGAATCCTCGTTTCAGGCTGAACCGGTCGTCGCGGGCCTGCCCCGCATCATTCAGGCTGAACTTGAAAAACGTCGGGATCAGTTTCATGTCCCGAATGCCGTGATGGAAGCAGCGCTTGCGGTGAAATCGCCCAACGGCCAGACCTATCGCGAAAGGATTCAGAAACTTCGGACCGAAAACGATCTCAACCGGCTGTACGACGACATGATCTCGGAGCTCCCCCTCGGGAAGACGCTCCTTGGGAATCGCAACCCGGTGAAAACCGGCGGCCCCATGCAGGTCAGCCTCGCCTTTGCCGAGCAGAAATTCAAGGCAGCGCCCTACCCCTATTCGGACCCACGCTCCCTCAGGGAGGAGGTCTTCAGCCGACGTGGGGGTCTTTATTTCGGGATTGCCTATCTTCTCGACTACCAAGCCGCCTATGACCATATGTTGTACCGGTTCGCCGATTACAACGCAGGTCACTATGCCAGCCGGAATGCAGGTCTTCAGAGAGCCATCGGCAGTCTTTCAGGACAAAGCCTCTCACTCGATGGGGATCTTCTGCGTTATGAAGGGGAGAGACCCTCCAGAACCGCAAGCGAGACCTTGAACGCCGTCTTGTCGATCAAGGATCTCCTCGGGCTTTCAGAGGAAGCCATTCGTGAGGATCTGGCCCGGGAAAAGACCCCGGAACTTGAAGGAACGCTGACCTGGCAACGGATCGCAGAACTCTCCAAGGCCCGGGGGAAAACGCCCCCAAGACCTCAGTTACCAGAGATCAAGCTGATCAGCCCCAAGATCACCAGCGGACTCACCACCGCTGGATTTGCCCGAAAGGTCGAATCCCGATTCGGGCAATGTCTCAGCCGGTCAGGGAATTAAAGCCCCGTCAAACGTCGATGCTGTCGGTATTGTCATCGTAGCTGTCCCAGCCGTCCTCGGCTGAAATATCGGTTCCATCGTCCGGGAGATAGGCGGCATCCGTGGTCCGGGGTGAAGCGCTGTCACCATAATATTCATTGATGGTGACGTTCTCTGCGCCCCCATGCCCCATGTATCCGGTGTCGGAAAATCCGTAGCCGCCGCCGTGGTGTCCCATGAGGCTTTCAAGCCCCTGAAACAGGAAGGCGCCCCCGGCAACCCCGGCTGCAGTGGCGGCGGCAGAGCCGAGAAAGCCACCGAAAGGCGAAGCTCCCGTTCCGCCCATCACAGGCGGTGCCTGGGTATATCCCTGTGGCGCTGCAACCGGCGCAGGACGTCCCGCAGGAGCTCCCCATGGGTTATTGCCAAGAAAACTGCCCGCGCTCCCCTCGTTTCGCCGAACATCCGAAAGCTCGCGCTGGAGAGCAGCGATTTGGGCCTTGGCACCATTCAGGGCCTGCTCCTGAAGTAAGGACTTTTGCACCAGGAGATAGAGTGCATCGGGTTGTGAGTCGCCGGCCGACTTAATCAGGGCCAGGGCTTCTTCATCCTTCTGAATCCCCCGAATTCCCTTCAATTGATCAAGGAATTCCGAGAGCAGTCGTTTTTCTTCCGTATTCATAAATTTAATTGATGGTATCGATTAGGTAAAAGGAAATGTATCAGTGGGGTTCGATATAGGTGTTTTCAAGTACCCTGAAGCCTTCCATGACGAGGGTTAGAAACTGTTCAGTCCATTTGATTGTCAACAAATGAGCTACAGTGTGGAGAATCCTAATTCATTTGTTATCTGATAGATTACACACCAAGTTCACTACTAAAGAGGTAATTTGATGGAAATCTTCATTCTTGGTGCAGTTATCGTCGCCGCGGTTGCAACTGTGGATGTCAAAAACTCAACAAAACCAGCCAAGGGACCCAATGACTAATTTTGTTTCTCATTGTTCTACTCTCTCCTCCTAGATAGCCCCGTCCTACGGGGCTTTTTTTTGGCCTTGGCGGTGGAAGGAGCAAGGCTTTAGACTGCAGGACCGATTTTCATTCCCTGCGTCAGCGGAGACGCCTTCGCCCCATGCCTGATTCGCGGCTCATTCTCCTCGAAGTCCCCTTTGCCGAAAAGGATGTTGCCAAACAGCTGGGCGCCCGATGGAACCCTGCCCTTCGCAAATGGTATATCCCTGAAGGTCTCGATCCCGCGCCTTTCGCGACCTGGCGTCCCGGTGAGGAATTTCGGCAGGCATCATTTTTAGAGCCTCTCGCACAGATGAGCCCCTCCCCGGAGGGCGACGCGCCGGGGATCACGCTCCTCGCCTATCTCCAACAGGTGAATCTCGCGCTGGCCCGAGGAGTCCCCAAATCCCAGTGGGTGCGCGTTGAAATCAGCCAGCTAAAGCGCACGCAGGGCGGCCATCTCCAGCTCGAACTCGTCGAGCACGACCACCTTGGACAACTGACCGCGAGGCTGCCTGCATTTCTCTGGCAACAAAAGGCCACCAAGGTCGTCGAACGCTTTGAACGGGAGACCGGTGCGCAGCTTGAGAGCGGCATCAAAGTATTGTTTCAGCTCTCGGTCGATCACAATCCCACCTACGGACTTCGCGCCCTGGTCGAGGATATCGACCCCTCCTACACCCTTGGTGACATCGCCAAGAAATTGGAGGCCATTCGAAAAAGCCTCATCGACGCCCAGGTGTTTCACCTCAATCGAAGTCTCCCGGCACCCACGGAATTCACCCGCGTCGTCGTCATCAGCCCAAAGGACGCCGCAGGGCTCGGCGATTTTCGCGAGGATGCTGATCGGCTACAAGCGCATGGCATCTGCCACTTTACCTACTATACGGCGGTCTTTCAGGGGCCAGAAGCCGCAGCCAGCATTCGTGCAGCCATCACGCAGTTCGAACAAGATGGCCTCACCGCTGATGCCCTTTGCGTCATTCGAGGCGGAGGATCCGTCACGGATCTCTACTGGCTGAATGATCGGGATCTCGCCGAAGCCCTCTGCAAGGTCCAGATCCCGGTTCTGACGGGAATCGGGCACGAACGGGACAACACGATTCTGGATGAGGTCGCCAATACCCGCTTCGATACGCCCTCCAAGGTGATCGGCCACATCAGCGGGATCATCTACGCCAACACCCGAGATGCCATTCAGAATTTCCTGATGATTCTTCGCCTTTCCGATGCCATCTTGAAGACAGCCGAGTCTGATGTCGATCGCCTCAGGATCGAGGTCGCGGCGGATATCCGTCACGCCATCACGCAAGGTGAACTGGGACTGGACCGGATTTGGTCCAGCATCCGTGAGAATAGTCAGGGGGGGATTCAGGCCAGTCTGCATCAGCTGGATCGGCTGATGGACCAGCTTCGGGGGCATGCAGAGAACCTGATTCAGAGTCAGGACCTTGAACTTGAGCAGTTAAAAGGCCGAACCCTGGAGCTTGCGACATTAAGACTCGACGAGGCGGGGCATGAGATTGAAGCCCTCGCCCGGGAAATCCTTGGCGTTGGCCCCGACGCCACCCTACGCAGGGGATTTGCCATGGTCAGGGATCCTCGCGGAAAACCCCTGACCTCCCGCCGCGACGCCATGCGAGAAAAACGCCTCGCCCTTGAATTTCATGACGGCGTCCTTGGCGTCGTCCCAGACTCACCAGGAGGAAAACCTTGAACGCTGAAACCGAGAGCTACAAAACGCACTACGCCATCCTGAAAGAAGTTGCAGAAACCTTACGCAACCAGAAGGAGCCGGACATCGATGCCTTGATTCCGATGGTTGATAAGGCGCTGGCTTCCTACAAGATTTGCAAGGAACGTCTGACGGCGGTCAAAACCGCGTTTGGAGAGCGCCTTCCCGAAGGCATGCCCGATTGATAAAAAAATTGAAGAAGACTGAACTTTTTCAAAAGGATTTGATCTCAGTTTTGTAGTTAAAAAAATATATTCCTCTCTCGAGTCATAAAAAACCCGGCTTATTGCGCCGGGTTTTTTGTTTCTGTGCCTTCTGCTTCTGTATCAATTCGTCGTCCGCATCGTACTCAGAAGCCGAATATTGCCAGCGAGGAGGCTGAGACACCCGCTGCCAAATAAAACAAGGGATCCGGTCAAAATGCCGCTAGGCAATAAAAGAAGACCGAGAAAAATCATGGTCTGGGCTTTCATCGACAACTCCTGTCTGGGTGATCCGAAGATCGATGAAATTGAGACAGATTGTTTACGAATTAGTGCCACACACTCATTGAACCTTGCGCTATCGTGCGTGACAAAGAGCCGTACTCTCCAGAAAGAGCCAAAACGGCAAAGGAGCACACGATGAGCGATACTGAAATAAATAACGTTGCCGAAAAAATAGGCAGCGTGGATGCCTGGATCCATCGCCAGTTCATGGAAGGTTGTGACGAACTCTGCTTCACCTATCGACGCGAAGTTGAGCACCTGAGGGAGCTGGTCACTGAACTCAACACCCTACCGGCCACTGAACGACGTCAGCACCGGGGCACGCTGAGAAAATGGCGCCGAATCGAGCAACTCGAAGAAGCCCGTCTGAAAGCCAGCTGATCTCCCCTATCGGGCCGTCCATCCACTCAAAGGGCGGCCCAAATTACCCTCTTAATGCCGGTCGCATGACTGTAACTTAGGCGCATTAGCCTTATACTTCGTGTGGGATTGGGTCGTTACCCACCCACCTCCCATCCCCCCTCTACGCAGAAGACTCAACATGAATGATCTCCATGCCATCAGTGCCTATGGCCCTGCACGCTCTACAGTCAAGGCGCAGGCGCTGCCACCCGAAGAACTTGAGCAGCTTCACGCCTTCTGGCGGGCCTGTAACTACCTCGCACTGGGGATGATCTATCTTCAGGATAATCCACTCCTCAAGGAGCCCCTCAAGCCCGAACACATCAAGAACCGTCTTTTGGGACACTGGGGTGCAAGCCCCGGGTTGGCCTTCGCCTATACCCATTTGAACCGCGTGATTCGCGAGAAGGATCTTGACATGATCTTTCTGGCAGGCCCTGGCCATGGCGCTCCCGGCGTGCTGGGTCCAGTCTATCTTGAGGGCAGCTACTCAGAGATCTATCCGGACAAGGGGCAGGATGAAGAAGGCCTTAACGCCTTTTTCCATCAGTTCTCTTTTCCCGGGGGCATTGGCAGCCACTGCACCCCGGAAACCCCGGGTTCCATTCATGAGGGCGGCGAATTGGGTTATGTCCTCTCGCATGCCTGCGGTGCTGCCTTCGACAATCCGGAACTGATCGTCGCTGCTGTGGTGGGTGATGGCGAATCGGAAACCGGCCCATTGGCCACGTCCTGGCATATCAATAAGTTCCTGAACCCCAAGGTGGATGGTGCAGTTCTTCCGATCCTCAACCTGAATGGTTACAAGATCAATAACCCCACCATTCTGGCGCGCATCCCCCACGAAGAGCTCGAAAAGCTCTTTGAAGGTTATGGCTGGAAGCCCTACTTCGTTGAGGGTTCGGAACCTGAAAGCATGCATGCCGCCATGGCGAGTACCCTGGACCACTGCGTTGCTGAGATTCATAAGATCCGGGAAAAAGCACGGAATGAACCCAGCTTCAGCCGACCCCGTTGGCCAATGATCGTACTCAGGGCCCCCAAGGGATGGACCGCGCCTCAGGAGATCGACGGTCATCGTCTCGAAGGGTTCTGGCGTGCACATCAGGTCCCGATTGCCGATGTCAAAAAATCACCCGAACATCTCAAGATTCTTGAAACCTGGATGCGCTCTTATCGGCCTGAGGAACTCTTTGCGGCGGATGGTTCTCCAGCAGCCATCATCCGTAACTTTGTTCCGCAAGGCGACCGCCGTATGGGAAGCAACCCCAAGGCCAATGGTGGAAAGCTCAAGCGCGCCTTGAGAATGCCCAGCTATAACGACTATGCACTCACTGTAGAGCGCCCTGGACAAATCGAAGCAGAAAACACCCGGCCCCTTGGGCAGCTGCTTCGGGACATCATGAAAGCCAATATGACGAACTTCCGCGTCTTTGGCCCCGATGAAAACAGCTCGAACAAGCTCAATGCCGTCTATGAGGTCTCTCAGAAGCTCTGGCTCGAATCCTACTTCCCGGAGGACAGCGACGGCGGCGAGCTTTCAATGGACGGCCGTGTCGTTGAAATGCTGAGCGAGCATACTCTCGAGGGCATGCTGGAGGGCTACATACTCTCTGGACGACATGGCTTCTTTTCGACCTACGAGTCTTTTGTTCATGTCATCGACTCCATGTTCAACCAGCATGCGAAATGGCTCTCGATTGCCAATCGCCTGTCCTGGCGTCCCCCGGTGGCATCGCTCAATCTCTTGATTACCTCCACGGTCTGGCGTCAGGATCACAATGGGTTTACCCATCAGGATCCCGGCTTCCTGGATGTGGTTGCCAACAAGAGTGCTGACGTCACCCGGATCTATCTGCCGCCGGATGTGAACTGCCTCCTCTCGGTTGCCGATCATTGCCTCCGGAGCGAGAACTACGTCAACGTCATCGTCGCTGACAAGCAGAACCATCTTCAGTATCTCGATATGGACAGTGCAATTGCACATTGCACCAAGGGAATCGGTATCTGGGAATGGGCGAGTAATGATCAGGGGAAAACCCCGGATGTGGTCATGGCCTCCGCCGGCGACATCCCGACCAAGGAGACTTTGGCCGCGATCTCAATGCTCCGCGAGGACTTCCCGGAACTGAAGATTCGTTACGTCAATGTGGTCGATCTCTTTAAGCTGCAACCGGAGCATGAGCACCCCCATGGCTTGAGTGATCGTGATTTCGATAGCTTGTTTACAAAGGACAAGCCCGTCATCTTCAATTTCCACGGCTATCCCTTCCTGATCCATCGTCTGGCCTACCGTCGAAACAACCACGCGAATTTCCACGTCCGTGGTTATAAAGAAAAGGGCAACATCAATACGCCGCTGGAACTGGCGATCCAGAACCAGATCGATCGATTCAGCCTCGCAATCGATGTGATTGACCGTGTGCCCGAACTGCAATTAGCTGGCGGACATGCCAAAGAACGTTATCGCAACCGTCAGATCGCCTGCCGGAATTATGCGTATGAAAACGGGATCGACAGCCCGGAAATCAATGCCTGGAGATGGCCAGGGGTCTGATTTCAAGCTTAGTCAAAAGTGACAAGGGAGGCCCAGGGCCTCCCTTTTTTATGCCCCGCGATCAGGGGCGGTCGATCCCGGCTCTGGTAGAATCGTTCACTCGCGCGAGTAACTTATTCAGGAACTCCCATCTGCCCCGATGGCGAAATTGGTAGACGCAAGAGACTTAAAATCTCTCGACCTTACGGTTGTGCCGGTTCGACCCCGGCTCGGGGCACCATT
>JBDKLO010000064.1:0-21912 GCA_039795615.1 Pseudomonadota bacterium | reverse complement strand
TCAATAACACCGCAATTATGTGGAAAATCCAACGCCTTTTCCATGAGAGGATTATTGAATGATCGGGTCACCCGGTTGGTTTACTGAAATTTACCCCAAGCACGGCAGCGCCTTTTCGATCAAGGTGAAGTCAAAGCTCGAAGAAGTGCAGTCGCCTTTCCAAAAAATTGAAATGTTCGATACGGAGTGGTTTGGAAAGTTGATGATCATCGACGGTTGCACAATGGTTTCCGACCGTGACAACTATCTTTACCACGAGATGATGACCCATCCGGTTCTCTTTACGCACCCGAACCCCAAGAGAGTCTGGGTCATCGGTGGTGGGGACTGTGGCAGCCTTAAGGAAGTGTTGCGACATTCCGAGGTGGAGGAAGCCATCCAGATTGAGATCGACGAGCAGGTGACGCGGCTTGCGGAGAAGTATTTTCCGGATTTGTGTTCATCTAATGCGGATCCCCGTGCCCAGCTTTTGTTCATTGATGGCATTCAGTGGGTCAAGGATGCGCCAGATGGAAGCGTGGATGTCATTATCGTGGATAGTACGGATCCCGTTGGGCCTGCTGAGGGGCTATTCAATGAATCTTTTTATCGGGAATGTATTCGTTGTCTGGGTAAGACCGGAATTTTGGTTCAGCAAAGTGAGTCGCCCTTATTCCATGAGGATCTCATCATGGATATGCACTCGACCATGCGGGCAGCCGGCTTTGCTCAAACCAAGACGTTCTATTTCCCCCAGTGCCTCTATCCCTCAGGCTGGTGGAGCGGGACCATGGCCTCAATGAGCGATCTTTCGGGTTTCAGAGAGGCCGCTGCAAACTCACGCCCCTTCGAGTCACGTTACTACAACGTCGATATGCACAAGGCAGCATTCGCCACCCCGGAGTTCATGAAACGACGTTTGGCGGCCCTTTGAGAAACGGATTCAAGGAGAACAACATGGCAGAAAAAGAAGTCAGCGAAGCACTCTTCAAGCTTCGCACAGAAGTCGAAAAGCTGGAGCAGGGACATCCTGAGCTCAGAAACAAGCTTGAAGGGCTGTTGGAAAAGCTGGAAAACCGCTTCGAGGCCGGTGCGGATGGCCAGCATCTGCAGTTGGTGGATGAGGCACGTGAGACGGTGGAGCGTTTTGAGGTCGAGCACCCGACAGCTACGGCCGTTGTTGCCGAATTCCTTCAGATTCTCAGCAGCATCGGCGTCTAGCGTTAATAAGGGCGTCTCGGTTTAAGCGCCGAGTCGCAAGATTAAAAAAAACCGGTGAGGATCAAAGACCCTCCCCGGTTTTTTTGTGGCCGAAGCCTAAGGCTTACAGCGTGTCGACAGCGTTCAATTCCTTGAACGCAAGCTGCAGACGATCAGCCATGCTGGTCTGAGCGGCGCGGATCCATACGCGCGGATCGTAGAACTTCTTGTTCGGCTTGTCGGCACCTTCCGGGTTGCCAATCTGGCCCTGCAGGAAGCCTTCGTTCTTGATGTAGAACTGGCGGACACCATCCCAATAAGCCCACTGGGTATCGGTATCGATGTTCATCTTGATGACGCCGTAGCTGACAGCCTCGGTGATCTCTTCCGGGGTTGAGCCTGAGCCACCGTGGAATACGAAGTCCAGAGAATTTGCCGGCAGGCCAAACTTTTCTGAAACGTACTTCTGAGAATTAAGCAGGATCTGCGGAGTCAGCTTCACGTTACCTGGAGAGTAAACTCCGTGAACGTTGCCGAAAGAGGCTGCGATGGTGAAGTTCTTGCTGATCTTTGACAGATGTTCATAGGCATAGCCGACATCTTCAGGCTGGGTGTAAAGCTCTGAATGATCCATGCCAGAGTTGTCGACACCATCTTCCTCGCCGCCGGTGCAGCCGAGTTCGATTTCGAGAGTCATGCCCAGCTTAGCCATGCGAGCGAGGTACTTGGCTGAAATTTCGATGTTTTCCTGAAGAGATTCTTCTGAAAGATCGAGCATGTGGGAGCTGAACAGCGGCTTGCCAGTCTGTTCGAAGTGCTTTTCACCTGCATCGAGAAGCCCATCGATCCAGGGGAGCAGCTTCTTGGCGCAATGGTCGGTGTGCATGATGACCGGAACACCATAATGTTCGGCCATCAGGTGAACATGACGCGCAGCTGAGATGGAACCAAGGATCTGAGCCTGCTGGCCTTCGAGTTTGACGCCCTTGCCGGCAAAAAACTGTGCGCCACCGTTGGAGACCTGAACAATGACCGCAGAGCGTGCCTTTGCAGCAGACTCGAGAACGGCATTGATGGAGTCGGTGCTGATGACGTTGACGGCGGGAAGAGCGAACTTGTTCGCGCGAGCATGCGCAAAGATTTCCTGGACTGCAGCACCGGTAGCAACACCGGGCTTGACGATATCGAGGAGTTTTTTAGACATCCGAGGCTCCGTAGGGGCGGGTTGGGAAAAACTCCCATTTTAACAGAGTTCCACATCGTTCCAAGGGAGGGATATTTTCGAGCGCGAGGATCGGTAACCCCAAACCATCGGATTTGAATTTATAGTAAGTGGCCTAGAATGTCGTTGATCACAGTTTCGGGTCAAAGTGGTTGGTTACCGTGAAAAATTCTGAACAAGCAGGTCCTCTCGAAAGTCCGTCAGCTCTTAAAAGGGTCAGGGCCTGGCTTAAAAAGCCAATTGAACAGAAGGTCTTTGGATTGGGAGGCCGAATCTCGGCCTTTTCATACAATCGCTGGGTGCGATCCAAAAAGTACGACTTTGGCGGAGTGCTTCACCCCCATGAAATGGTGGATGTTTCTCCTGACTCATTGAAGCATTCCACCCACTATCTGGCCTCCAGTGAATACAGTCTCAGAATTCTTCTGGATCAGGTTTCTCTTGAGAAAGGGACATTTAATCTTTTTCTGGATGTGGGCTGCGGCAAGGGAATGCCCCCGCTCTTTGCAAAAAAGTTCTTCTCATTTGATGAATGCATCGGAATCGATTTTTCGGAAACCTTGATTGGCGACGCCAAGCGAAATCTGGAAAAGTCAGGAGAAAGCAGCGTCCATTTCATTCATGCAGATGCTTCGACTTACAAAATTCCGGACTGTCCAGCCGTGATTTTTCTGGCCAATCCCTTTGGCCCCGTCATGCTGGAGAGGTTTCTGGAAAACAATCGAGACCATTTCCGCAAACACGGTTCACTCATTGCCTACGGATTTGATGTCCACCGGCATATTCTTCCTGCTTTAGGGTTCGAAGTCATCTATCGTTCCCCCATCTTTGTTCACTCCCTGTGGCGATACAGGGAAACTGATTCCTAAGTCGGGTCTAGTGCGCATTGGATCAAATGTTGTGGAACACCAGCACTTGACCCGGCTTTCTGGTTAAAGTTGAAACATTGAAGCCGGGGCAGGTGTTCGTTCGGTATGCTTCAAATTTGACTGAATCCCTATCGAAAGCCAGAATAGGAAGGCTAAGGACGGGCTTTCCGTCCAATCTCAATCCCTTCCCGAGATCATGCAGCCGACCCAAGCACCCAATGATGCCCTGGTCTCAATTCGTGACCTAAGCTACAGCTGGGGACAGCGGAAAATTTTTGATGGCGTCAGTCTCGATATCCCGCGTGGGAAAGTCACGGCCATCATGGGTCCTAGCGGCACCGGAAAAACGACGCTTCTCAAACTCATCGGCGGTCAGCTTCGACCCGACCGGGGTACCATTCATTACGATGGCAGGAATATTCATGCGCTCAGCATGGATGAGCTTTATGAGCTCCGTAAGGAGATGGGCATGTTATTCCAAAGCGGTGCCCTGCTGACGGATATCAATGTTTACGACAACGTGGCTTTTCCGCTCCGAGAGCACACCGGGCTCCCTGAGTCGATGATTCGGTCGCTCGTCCTCATGAAACTAGAGGCTGTCGGCCTTCGCGGAGCGAGGAGTCTTATGCCATCCGAGTTGTCGGGCGGTATGGCCCGACGTGTGGCACTGGCTCGGGCGATTGCTCTGGATCCCTCCATGTTGATGTATGACGAGCCCTTCACGGGACAGGATCCGATCTCCATGGGGGTTTTGGTTAAATTGATCCATGACCTGAACAAGGAATTGGGGCTGACCAGCATCGTTGTGTCTCACGACGTCAAGGAGACGATGGAAATCGCGGATCATGTTTGCATCATCTCTGCCGGCAAGGTTGTAGGGCAGGGGAGTAAGGAACAGATTGCCGATTCGGATTCGACATGGATCCGCCAATTTATCGATGGTGCGCCGGATGGCCCCGTTCCTTTCCACTATCCAGCTGAGGACTACCGTGTGGACCTGATTGGCAGGATAGATCTCAATCAGCGGCACTGAATCCCTCGGTAATGGTCACTCTATTTCAAAAGCTGGGTCAGGAAACCCTCAAGGGTGTCGGCAAATTAGGCCGCGCGATGATTTTCATCACGCATGCCTTGACCGGGGCGGCTGATCTCATTCGACGACCAGGTCTCCTGGTGGCACAGCTCTACTCAATTGGAGTGCTCAGCGTCCTATTGATTGCGATATCCGGTCTGTTTGTCGGCATGGTTCTGGCGCTCCAGGGTTTCAATGTGTTGTCCGATTTCGGCGCCGAAGAATCGCTGGGCGTGATGGTGGCTGCATCCTTAGTGCGGGAGTTGGGGCCCGTAGTGACGGCACTCCTTTTTGCGGGTCGAGCTGGATCGGCATTGACTGCAGAAATCGGCCTCATGAAGGCAACTGAGCAGCTCTCGGGCATGGAGATGATGGCCGTAGATCCAGTCAAGCGCATCATTGCTCCACGACTTTTTGCTGGAACGCTTTCCATGCCGCTTTTGGCCGCTTTGTTCACCGCCGTCGGTGTCTTGGGTGGATATTTTGTTGGCGTTGGACTCTTGGGTGTGGACCAGGGGCCTTTTTGGTCACAGATGCAGTCCCAAATTGATTTTTGGGACGATAGTGTGAACGGATTTATCAAAAGCATCGTTTTTGGGGCAGTGGTGACGGGAATTGCCGTCTTTGAGGGATACGATGCAATTCCTACGGCCGAAGGCGTCAGTCGGGCAACGACCCGTTCCGTCGTGTATTCCGCCTTTGCCATTTTAGGTTCTGACTTTGTACTTACAGCGTTGATGTTTGGGGATTGATCCATGCAGGTCACAAGGACAACGGAAATTTGGGTAGGTGCCTTCGTGGCTTTAGGGCTGGTTGCACTTTTCTTCGTATCGATGCAGGTCAGTAAACTCGGTGACTTCAAGTCAAGCCGTGGGAGTTATGTCCTGAAAGCTCACTTTGGAAATGTCGGGGGCTTAAAGGTGCGGGCCCCGGTTTCCATGGCGGGCGTGACTCTCGGTCGTGTGGAAAAGATCACGTTCGATACCGGCCGCTATGAGGCGCTGGTTGAAATGCGGATCGAGCCCTCCTACAAACAGCTGCCTGAAGACACCAGCGCAAGTATCCTCACCGCTGGTCTTCTAGGTGAACAGTACATCGGCCTCTCTGCTGGAGGTTCAGATGATTACCTCAAGGATGGGGACGAAATTGAACTGACCCAGTCTGCTGTCATCTTGGAGCAGCTGATCAGTAAGCTGATGTTCAATAAGGCTGAGGAAGGAAAGACCGACACCAAAAAGGCCTCCCATGATGCTCCAGCCTTGACGACTCCCGTTACATCGTCCACCGTCAAGGCGGCCCAAGCCTCCGAAATGGCGCCTGTGGCACCAGTTGTCCCGGAAGTCTCTGCGGCTCCTCCAGCTGCGAAAGCTGAGGACGTTGGCGGTCAGAAAAAAATCAAACCAAGATCCGGGCGAGTGACGCACAAGTCCGCAGCCCCAAAACAAACGCCGGCTCCGGAACATCACTCAACCGCTCGCGACGGGCATGCTGCAAAAAAGAAAGCGCACTGAAAACGGTCTGACGATGGTCAGCCCTCTGCGATTCGATCCGCACGGCCGGACGGGTGGCTTCCTGTTGTCGGGAGAAATGACATTCAGGACATCAGTGCCTGCTATTCGTGAAGCGGCGAGTATCATCGAGGCTGCTTATACGCCCTTGCAGTTCGATCTTTCGGGCATAGGGCGAGCGGATAGTGCTGGCGTGGGTCTGCTCATCGAATGGCAGCGACTCGCTGCCCGGGCGCGCTGCGAATTACGTTATACCAACATGCCGAAATCCCTAGAGTCCATCATGCGAGTGACCGGGGTGCTTGGAATGCTCCCTGTGGACTGATGCGGTCCCTGAATCTGAATCAAGAGAGTTTCTGATGGACAAGTTGATGATTACCGGTGGCAATACCCTCAATGGTGAGCTTCGCATTTCGGGTGCGAAGAATGCTGCTTTGCCCATCCTCGCAGCGACTTTGCTGTCGGACAGTCCGGTTACGGTTGGGAATGTCCCACACCTTCTCGATATCACGACCACGCTTGAGCTTCTGGGGCGGATGGGTGTGAGTCTGACTGTCGATGAAAAAATGAACGTCGAGGTGGATCCTACGCCCATCAAGAGTTTCCTGGCGCCTTACGATCTCGTAAAAACCATGCGCGCCTCAATCTTGGTCCTTGGACCGCTTTTATCGCGTTACGGTCGGGCAGAAGTTTCACTTCCCGGTGGCTGTGCCATCGGTGGACGCCCGGTCAATCTTCATCTTCAGGGGTTGGCTCAGATGGGGGCCGACATCAATGTGAAGAATGGCTACATTCATGCAAGTGCAAAGCGGCTCAAAGGCTGCCGGTTGGTCCTTGATCTCGTGACCGTAACCGGTACTGAAAATCTCATGATGGCGGCAGCGCTCGCAGAGGGCACCACAATTATCGAAAATGCAGCCCGCGAGCCTGAGGTTGTGGATTTGGCCAAGTTCCTGAACATGATGGGAGCGAAAGTCTATGGGGCAGGCACCGATATTCTCGAAATTGAGGGGGTCGAAAATCTCTCGGCTCAAGGGCAGACCTATCGGGTTATGCCAGACCGAATTGAGGCAGGTACCTATCTGGTTGCTGCGGCAATGACGCGCGGTAAGGTCAAGCTGAAGGATGTCCGTCCCGATATCATGGATGCCGTGCTGCAGAAGCTAAGAGAAGCGGGAGCCCAAATTACGACCACTGAGGATACGATTGACCTTGATATGACCGGAACCCGTCCGCGGGCTGTTTCGCTGAGGACCGCTCCCTATCCCGCTTTCCCGACCGATATGCAGGCTCAGTTTATGGCTTTGAATGCGATTGCCGATGGGGTGGGCGTGATCACGGAAACCATCTTCGAAAATCGCTTCATGCATGTCCAGGAGATGCAGCGCATGGGGGCCGATATTACTGTGGAGTCGAATACGGCGATCATTCGGGGGAAGGCTGTACTGAATGGCGCCCCGGTGATGGCAACTGATCTAAGAGCATCGGCAAGTCTGGTTCTAGCGGCCCTGGTTGCCGAAGGGCAGACCGTTGTCGATCGCATTTATCACATTGACCGTGGTTACGAGTGTATTGAGGAAAAGCTGGCCCAACTGGGTGCTGAAATCCGTCGAGTACCGCAGTAAGACAGAAAGCCGGAGGATAGCGTGCTAACACTTGCTCTTTCGAAAGGCCGAATTTACGACGAAGCAGTTGAACTGCTGTCGAGGATCGGCATCGAGCCGACGGTTGATCCTGGTAAGAGCCGGAAGCTGATCCTTCCCTCAAATCGGGAGGGTCTCCAGTTTCTGATCATCCGTGCCAGTGACGTACCGACCTATGTTGAGTATGGTGCGGCTGATCTCGGTATTGCCGGTAAGGATGTTCTTGCAGAGTATGAGACTGAGGGCCTTTATGAGCCCTTGGATCTTGGCATTGCCAGCTGTCGTCTCATGACGGCGGGTAGGAAAGGGTTGACGTTTCGTGCTGGAGAGCGCCCAAGGGTTGCGACCAAATATGTGAAAACTGCCCATCGTTATTTCGCCAATCGCGGCATTCAGGCCGAGATCATCAAGCTTTATGGCTCTATGGAATTGGCGCCATTGGTTGGCCTAGCAGACTGCATCGTTGATGTGGTGGACACCGGAAAGACCCTTCAGGCGAATGGATTGGAGCCGCTGGAGTTGATCATGGAAGTCAGCAGTCGCCTCATCGTCAACAAGGCGGCGATGAAGATGAAGCACGCAGAAGTGAGTGGCTTCATTGACGAAATCAAAACGGCACTAGCTAAGTCATCATGACCGAGACATTCAAAATCAAAAGGCTTGATAGCCGACAAGGGGATTTTGACGCGCAGCTCCAAGATGTCCTCTCCTTTGATTCTTCAACCGATGCCGAAATCCATGAGCGCGTTAAGAGTATTGTCGATCGCGTCAGAAAAGAAGGCGATGCGGCCCTAATTGATTACACGCGCCAGTTCGATCGCTTTTCCGCCTTGTGTGCTGAGGAGCTTGAGATCGGGCCCGAACAACTGGCAGCGGCGTGGGAGTCCCTTCCGAAGGTGACTGCGGAGGCGCTCGAAAAGGCTGCGGCTCGGATTCGCGCTTACGCTGAACGTCAAAAGCTGGAGTCATGGGACTTTAAAGAGCCCGACGGGACAGTGCTCGGTCAAAAGGTCACGCCACTGGATCGAGTCGGCATTTATGTCCCGGGTGGCAAAGCAGCCTATCCCTCCTCTGTACTCATGAACGCCATTCCGGCTCATGTGGCTGGCGTTTCAGAGATCATCATGGTCTCACCCACTCCGAATGGAGAGACGAACCCGCTGGTGTTGGCGGCAGCTCACCTGGCTGGTGTTAATCGTTGTATTCGCATCGGGGGGGCGCAGGCGGTCGCGGCTCTGGCTTTTGGTACACGGTCGGTTCCGCGGGTCGATAAGATCGTCGGTCCTGGTAATATTTATGTCGCAACGGCCAAGAAAATGGTTTTTGGCGAAGTCGGGATCGATATGGTTGCAGGCCCATCTGAAATTCTGGTGATCTGTGACGGCGAAACCAATCCAGATTGGATCGCGATGGATTTGTTCTCTCAGGCTGAGCATGATGAAGATGCGCAGGCTATTTTGATCTCAACGGATGAGGACCATCTCAATGCCGTTACGGCGAGCATGGAAAAATTGCTGCCAACCATGGATCGACAGGATGTCATTCGTGCCTCGTTGAAGGCGAGGGGAGCGATGATTCTGGTTCCGGATCTATTGGTGGCGGCCGAGGTTGCCAACCGGATTGCTCCGGAACACCTCGAGCTTTCCGTTGCCGCACCGGAGGGACTTTTAGAGCGGATTACAAATGCTGGCGCCATCTTTATGGGGCGCTACACAGCAGAGGCCTTGGGTGATTATTGCGCAGGTCCGAATCACGTCTTACCGACGTCAGGAACGGCCAGGTTTTCCTCCCCCCTGGGCGTCTATGACTTCCAAAAACGGTCCAGCATTATCTTCTGTTCTGCACCCGGTGCCGACAAGCTGGCCGGAATTGCCTCTGTTCTGGCGCGAGGAGAGGGCTTAGATGCCCACGCTCGATCCGCCGAATACCGTCTTCTTGGCGCGAGTGACTGACGCTATGGACAGTATTTCGCGCTTGGTGCGACCTGAGGTCAGGGCACTCAAGGCTTATCATGTCCCTGATTCGAGGGGCTATGTCAAACTGGACGCTATGGAAAACCCCTACGCCTGGCCGGATTCCATGGTGAACGAGTGGCTCGAAGCTCTGCGTGACACCTCGCCGAATCGTTATCCGGATCCTGCCTGTGAAGAGTTAAAGTCGGCCTTAAAAGTGGCAAATGACGTTCCTCGGGAGTGTGAGTTGCTCTTGGGGAATGGCTCCGATGAGATTATCCAAATTCTCTTGATGGCATTAAATCCAGGCGCCACGGTGATGGCGCCCGAGCCGACTTTTGTTATGTATCGGCAAATTGCCAACAGCCTGGGTTTGAATTTTGTAGGGGTTCCCCTCAATTCGAGCGACTTTTCAATGGATCTTGTGGCTTTTACGGAAGCGGTAGTCGAACATGATCCTGCCCTGATTTTTTTGGCCTACCCGAATAACCCCACCGCCAACCTCTTCGACCGGCAGGCCATTGAGGCGATTCTGAAGACTTCACGGGGCCTTGTCGTGGTAGATGAGGCCTATGCGCCCTATGCATCTGCAAGCTACATGGGGTCACTGAGGGAATTTCCTCGCCTTTTGGTGATGCGAACCCTTTCAAAACTAGGTCTGGCCGGTTTGAGGCTTGGGTTTTTGGCGGGAGCCCCCGCCTGGATCAATGAGTTTGAGAAACTCAGGCTTCCTTACAACATCAATGTCCTGACCCAGAAATCCGCCCTTTTTGCCCTTTCGCATCAGGCCACGCTGGATCAGCAGGTGGCTGCAATTCTTTCAGAGCGAACGCGCTTGATGAGTCTTCTACAAGAGATCAAGGGCCTTCACCTCTTTGATTCCAGTACGAATTTCATCCTTCTGCGTCTTGAGAAACACTCGGCTGGCGTGGTGTTTGAGCAACTGAAGTCTCAAGGCGTGTTAATTAAGAATCTTGATCCGCAAGGAGGGCCTCTGAAAGGCTGCTTGCGAGTTACGGTGGGGACTCCAGGGGAAAACGACCGTTTTCTTGAGGCGTTTCGCTCCATTCTTGGTTGAGTCGGGCGCCGATCTAGTCCGATCTCCCCTTTGGTTCAGAGGGTTTTTCTTGACCCATCGGCCTGAATCCCACAAAATTCCCGGTTGAAGAATCACGGAAACACAGTGTTTCAATTCAGGATCAATCGGGTCGCATCCACCCTTGGAACGCCACCCAACCGATTGATCGGATCCTGCAACGGAGTATCTGCATGATGAGTGGCGTGGACAACGATAAACGCCGATTTCTGACTCAGGCCGCTGGCGCGGTCGGTGCCGTCGGTACAGGTTTTTTGGCCGTACCTTTTTTGTCTTCGATGAAGCCTAGCGCCAAAGCCGAAGCCCTTGGGGCACCCGTTGAGGTGGATATCGCAAAACTAGAGCCTGGCCAGCGCATTGTGGTGCTTTGGCGTGGTAAGCCCGTCTGGGTCTTGAAGCGCACACCTGAAGCGTTGCAGACCATTCCTGAATTGGATGGAGAGGTTCTGGATCCGCGTTCGGATCAGTCTGATCAGCCGCTTTCGAGCAAGAATGAAGCTCGGTCGATTCGGCCTGAGATTTTTGTTGCTGTAGGCGTCTGCACGCATCTGGGTTGCTCGCCAGTCTTCCGTCCGGAGATCGCCCCAGCTGACCTTGGCGCAGACTGGAAAGGCGGATTCTTCTGTCCGTGCCATGGCTCGAAATTCGATCTGGCTGGTCGTGTCTACAAGGGGGTTCCTGCTCCGGTAAATCTGGAAATCCCGCCTTATTACTTTGCCAGCGAGAATCGGATCGTGGTCGGCCTTGAAGGGGAGAAAGCGTAATGAATCGTCGAGGTGATGCGTTCCGTGAGTGGCTGGACGAACGTCTGCCAATCGGGCAGTTCCTTGAGGATCAGCTCCTTAAGTATTACGCACCGAAAAATTTCAATTTCCTGTATTTTTTTGGTTCTCTGGCCTTGTTGGTGCTGGTTAACCAAATTGCAACAGGAATTATTCTGGCGATGCACTACAAGCCGGACGCCAAACTGGCGTTTGACTCTGTGGAGTACATCATGCGGGATGTCGACTGGGGTTGGCTAATTCGCTACATGCATTCGACCGGGGCGTCCCTGTTCTTTGTCGTTATCTACATGCACATGTTCCGGGGCCTGTTTTACGGTTCCTTCAAAAAGCCTCGCGAGTTGCTGTGGCTCTTTGGTATGGTCATCTTCGTGCTCCTGATGGGTGAAGCCTTCATGGGCTATCTGCTTCCTTGGGGGCAGATGTCTTATTGGGGAGCACAGGTCATCATTTCATTGTTTGGCGCCATTCCCGTCATTGGTGAGGACCTTGCGACCTGGATCCGCGGCGATTATGTGATTGCGGATGCGACTTTGAATCGGTTCTTTTCTCTGCACGTCATTGCCATACCCTTGGCGATCATTGGTCTGGTCGTTCTGCATTTGGCTGCGTTGAGAACGGTCGGATCGAATAATCCGGACGGCATCGAGATCAAGAAGAATCGTGATCTTGTTGGTATTCCGAAGGATGGCATCCCGTTCCATCCTTATTACACGGTCAAGGATCTCTACGTGGCTGGTCTTTTCATGGCCATTTTTGCCTGGATTGTGTTCTACAGTCCTGAAATGGGAGGGCTCTTCCTCGAGCATCCCAATTTCGATCCGGCTGATCCCATGAAGACCCCGGAACATATCCAGCCGGTTTGGTATTTCACGCCGTTCTATTCGATTCTGCGTGCGATTCCCAGCAAGTTGGGTGGTGTGGTCGCGATGGGAGCGTCCATTGTCGTTCTGTTCCTTTTGCCTTGGCTTGATCGGTGCCCTGTGAAATCCGTTCGCTATCGGAGTCCTTTGTTCAAGATTGCACTGACGGCCTTTGTGATCAGTTTTCTCGGACTTGGCGTCTTGGGAACCAAGCCGGTTACAGAGCTCTACACGATGATGGCGCGGGGTTTTTCCGTCGTTTATTTCGCGTTTTTCCTGCTCATGCCGATCTTTTCATCGGTTGAAATTACGCAGCCGGTTCCCGAACGGTTGACTGAGTCTGTCGTTCCACTCTCTCAAAGAAAGGGATTCCAGTGGCGACTGATTGAGGAGGGTATTCGTGCTTTGGAGCACGTGCCGGTGCGTTATTACCTGAACAACCTCTTGGCCCGTCTGCGCGGAAAAATCTAGGGATGCTGTCCAGAATGAAAAAGGTCTTATCCATTCTTGTCTTTTCCGCTGTTGCTTTCGTGGCGCATGCCCAATCGGGTGTGGACCTCGAGAGTGCTGATCATGATGCCTTTGATCAGCTCTCGGTGATTCGCGGTGCTGAGTATTTTGGGGAATACTGCCTTGGCTGCCACAGTCTCAAGCAGATGCGCTACTCGAGAATCTCCAAGGATCTTCATGTGAATGAAGCCCGGATGCGCGAGATGCTTCTGTTTGGTGATAACAAGATCCATGATGTCATTCAGACCTCAATGGATCCTGAGGTTGCGACCGGAATCTTTGGTGCGGCCCCGCCGGATCTTTCTCTGGTTGTGCGATCACGCGGTGCCGACTGGGTCTACACTTATCTCAAATCTTTCTATCAGGACTCCAAGCGGCCCTATGGCGTCAATAACGTCCTTTTGCCGAATGCTGCGATGCCGAATGTGCTTTGGGAACTGCAGGGGCCGCAGGTTCCTATCATTGAAGAACATGGCGGCAAGTCGGAGGTGGCAGGGGTTAGGCTCGAGCATCCCGGCAGCCTGACGCCTCGACAGTTCAATGTCGTTGCCAATGACATCGTTAACTTCCTCACCTATGTATCCGAGCCCTCGCTACTGCAACGGGTGCCTTTGGGTAAATATGTGATTTTCTACCTTCTCTTCCTGACCTGGATCTTCCACCGCTTGAAGAAGGAGTACTGGAAGGACATCGATTAATCGTGCCACCGGATCCTTTGGGATCCGGTTTGCTCAGTGCCGGCATTGAGCGCAGGAAGCGCCAGAGACTCTGAATTTAAGCCATCATGACGCCTCTTAAGCCTTATCTCATTCGTGCCGTTTACGAGTGGATTGTTGATAATCGATTCACTCCTTATCTCCTGGTGAATGCGACCGTGCCGGGAACGATCGTCCCTAATCATTTTGTAGAGGATGGACGGATTGTCCTTAACCTCAGACCAGAGGCGATCCAAGGGCTCGATATGAGTAGCGAGGGTGTCTCCTTCAATGCGCGCTTTGGTGGCCAACCGATGCGCGTTGATATTCCAACTCTCGCTGTTCTTGCGCTCTATGCTCAGGAGAATGGGCGGGGCATGGTCTTTGATGACGAAGAAGAAGAGGACAGCCCGCCCCCCGAGCCGCCGCAGCAAGAGCCCAAAGGGAGACCGGCGCTTAGAGTCGTTAAGTGAGTGGGTTTGTCCCAGGGAACTTAGGCTGCTGTCCGAAGTACCAAGGCATGGTTGACCTTTAAATGGTCTCGGAGCTGGCTCAAGGAAAATCAGGAAGCTTTATGACATGGGATTGCTCTGCCTTTAAAAAACCAACGGCCGAAGAACTTCGACAATTGCTGACCGATGAGCAGTTTCAGGTCACTCAAGCCGAAGGCACCGAACGCCCTTTTGGAAACCCCTACTGGAACCATCATGAGGCCGGCATCTATGTGGATGTCGTCTCCGGTGAGCCGCTATTCTGTTCCCTCGATAAATTTGACTCGGGAACCGGCTGGCCCAGCTTTACGCGACCCATCGCTGGTGACAGCGTAGTGACCAAGACCGATCACTCTCTTTTCAGAGTGCGTACGGAGGTCAGAAGTCGCCATGCTGATTCTCATCTAGGGCATGTGTTCGAGGATGGTCCTCAACCGACGGGGCAGCGGTATTGCATTAATTCCGCCGCGATTCGTTTTATCCCGCGCGACAGGCTTAAAGAGGAAGGTTATGCTGAGCTTGAGGCCTATTTTGAAGCCAACGCGTCGTCGACCTGACTAAAACCTGAAACTCCCCGCGCCGTAACTGTAACTTCTGGTTCCACATTGAGCAGTCGTAAGAAAACCAAATCCTCCGGTAAAACAACACGTTCTATTTTGGCTGAACGCGGAATCTTCTCCGTTGAAGAACTAGCTAACGCAGACGTTGATCAATTGACAAAAATCCCTGGGCTTGGAAAGTCCAAGGCGAGCCGAATGGTTCGGGCTGCCAAGCACATGGCGGGAGTTGAACGGCGGGGCAGTGTAACTGATGGCTCCGAAGCGCAGTCTGAAAGTGAAAAAGGGCAGATCAACCTGTCGGATGCCTCGCTTTACCTGAATCAAGAACTCAGTCTGATCGAGTTTAATCGACGAGTTCTTGAGCAGGCCAAGGATCCCAGGACCCCCCTGCTGGAGCGACTTAACTTCCTTTGTATTTCCTGCTCTAACCTGGATGAGTTCTTCGAAGTGAGAACGGCAGGTCTTTTGCAGCGAGCAGAGCTCGGTGTCACGGCTACAGAACCAGACAATCTGACGCCACAGGAAGCCTTGTTGGCGATCAGTCGGACTTGCCACGCTCTGGTGAAGGAGCAATACCGGGTTTTGAATGATGTGGTCATTCCGGCGCTGGCGAGTGAAGATGTTCACTTTCTGAGGCGAAGTGAGTGGACCCGGGCACAGAAAGACTGGCTGCAAAATTACTTTAATGAAGACCTGTTGCCGATCCTTAGCCCCATTGGTCTGGATCCGGCCCATCCTTTTCCCCGGATACTGAACAAGAGCCTAAACTTCATTATCTCTCTTGCAGGCAAGGATGCCTTTGGGCGTGAAATTGATCTGGCGATCCTTCAAGCCCCACGCTCGCTCCCCAGAATTATTCCGCTACCCGAGGGTATTGCCTCGGGGAAACATGATTTCGTTTTTCTTTCCTCCATCATTCATGAGTTTGTGGGTGAACTTTTTCACGGTGTAAAGGTGAAAAACCTTTACCAGTTCCGGGTGACCCGCAATAGCGAGATGTACCTCGATGAGGAGGAAATCGATGATTTGCTCAGAGCGCTTGAGGGCGAACTGAGTAGCCGGAACTATGGCGATGAGGTCCGTCTGGAGGTTGCGGATAATTGCCCGCAAGCCATTACGGACTATCTGCTTGAACAGGTAGGGCTCACCGAAGATCGTCTTTACCGTGTGCACGGTCCTGTCAATCTCAGTCGTCTCCGGGCCGTCTATGATCTTTTGGATCGGCCGGAACTTAAGTACCCCGCGTTCGTTCCTGGAGGACCTCAGGAAATTGCAGGAGGACATGACCTTTTTGAAGCTATTCGCAAACGGGATATCCTGCTTCATCACCCCTATGAAAGCTTTGCTCCGGTTGTCGAACTGATCCGTCAGGCGGGCGATGATCCACACGTCGTTGCCATCAAGCAGACACTTTACCGAACGGGCGCTGAATCACCGATTGTTGATGCGCTGATTCGAGCGGCCAAAGCGGGTAAGGAAGTCACCGTCGTCGTCGAACTTCGAGCACGATTTGACGAACGTGCCAACATTTCTCTAGCCAACCGGCTTCAAGAAGCCGGTGTTCAGGTGGTCTATGGCATCGTCGGCTACAAGACCCATGGCAAGATGCTGCTGATCCTTCGCCGTGAGGGTAATCGGCTTCGCTACTACACCCATCTTGGGACGGGTAATTATCACCAGAGTACCGCTCGCCATTACACCGATTACGGACTCTTGTCTGCAGATCAGGAATTGGGTGAGGACGTCAGAAAGGTTCTTGTGCAGTTGACCAGTCTTGGAAAAGTTGGCCGCTTCCATAAGCTGCTCCACGCGCCATTTACGCTGCATCAATCCCTGATCAAAAAAATTCAGCGCGAAACCGATCATGCTCTGGCAGGGAAAAAGGCCAGGATCATCATCAAGGTGAATGCGGTTGCCGAGCCCTTGTTAATTCAGGCGCTCTATAAAGCCTCCATGGCCGGCGTTGAGATCAAGCTGATCGTTAGGGGCATCTGTTCTCTTCGGCCTGGAGTTCCGGGCATTTCTGAGACCATAGAGGTTCGCTCCATCATCGGTCGTTTTTTGGAGCACAGCCGGGTCTACTTCTTCGAAAACGACGGGAATTCCGAAGTCTTCGCTTCCAGTGCGGATTTTCTGCCAAGGAACATGTTCCGTCGTGTTGAGGTCTGCTTTCCGATGGTGCAGAAAAAACTGGCGGATCGCCTGCGTGAAGATCTTGAAGCCATTCTTCGTGATGATGTCAACGCCTGGATCCTGCAGCCGGATGGAAAGTATGTTCGTGCCGAAGCCACGGCGCACCCTTTCGAGGCACAAGCGTCATTTCTTGAGCGTTTCAAGCGCTGATTGTTCGGCCTAACCCGCCAAAATGCGGAGACCTTGGGGTTGGCACAAAATCTGCCCCATTTTTCTAGACCCTTTCTCGCCTCGGGCCAGTGATGGCTAGGCCCAGGAACCAACCCATCAGGAAATGCCATGACGATGCTTGAAGAATATCGGAAACATGTTGCCGAGCGCGAAGCTTCAGGACTTGTCCCTCAGCCGCTGACTGCAGAATGGACCAGTCAGTTGGTCGAATTGATCAAGTCACCGATCAAAGGAGAAGAAGCCTTTTTGCTCGATCTTCTCGCGAATCGTGTGCCGGCAGGTGTAGATGAGGCGGCCTATGTCAAGGCAGGCTTCCTCGCGGCGCTTGCCAAAGGAGAAGTGCATTCGCCAATCCTGAGCGCAGAAAACGCTGTCGAACTTCTCGGAACCATGCTCGGTGGCTATAACGTAGCCCCTCTGGTTGACCTTCTTGATCATCCTTCGCTCTCCGGCAAGGCGCAGGAAGCCTTAAGTCGGACATTGTTGATTTTCGATGCGTTTCACGACGTCGAAGAGAAGGCCAAGGCAGGCAATGTCGCTGCAAAAAGAGTGCTGGATGCATGGGCCGAGGCCGATTGGTTCACGCGTCGGGCAAAGGTCCCTGAGTGCATCACGGTGACCATCTTCAAGGTTCCCGGTGAAATCAATACGGATGATCTTTCCCCCGCTCAGGATGCCTGGTCACGCCCGGATATCCCTCTGCACGCCAAGGCCATGCTGAAAGTACCGCGTGAGGGTGTCACGCAGGCTGAATCCCAAATTGAAGAATTGAAGCAGAAAGGGTTCCCTGTGGCGTTTGTTGGGGATGTGGTGGGGACCGGATCCTCTCGTAAATCGGCGACGAATTCGGTCTTGTGGTACATCGGAACCGACATTCCGCATGTCCCGAACAAACGCGACGGTGGGGTCTGTATTGGTGGCAAGATTGCGCCGATTTTCTTTAACACAATGGAAGATTCAGGGGCGCTTCCCATCGAGTGTGATGTCAATGGTCTTAAGACCGGGGATGTGATTGATATCTATCCCTATGAAGGCGTCATCCGAAGCCATGAGAGTGGCGAAGAAAAGGTCCGCTTCTCGTTGCGCAACGACATCCTTCTGGATGAGGTACAGGCGGGGGGGCGCATTCCTCTGATCATCGGTCGAGGATTGACGGATCGTGCCCGGAAGGCACTGGGTTTGCCCGCATCCAGTGTCTTCCGGCGGCCGGAGGCCGGAATAGACTCAGGTAAAGGATTTACCCTGGCACAGAAGATGGTCGGCCGAGCGTGCGGATTAGCAGGGGTTCGCCCGGGCGTTTATTGTGAACCGAAAATGACCACCGTTGGGTCTCAGGATACGACTGGACCCATGACGCGGGATGAACTCAAGGATCTGGCATGCCTTGGATTTTCTGCAGACCTCGTCATGCAGTCCTTCTGTCACACGGCAGCATACCCCAAGCCGGTTGACGTCAAGGTGCACCACACGCTGCCTGACTTCATCATGAATCGAGGCGGTGTCTCCCTGAGGCCGGGCGACGGCATTATTCATTCGTGGCTAAACCGCATGCTGATGCCTGATACCGTGGGCACTGGTGGTGATTCACATACCCGTTTTCCGATCGGTATTTCCTTTCCGGCAGGGTCTGGTCTTGTCGCATTCGCCGCGGCAACCGGGGTGATGCCCCTCGACATGCCGGAATCTGTTCTTGTCCGCTTTAAAGGAAGCATGCAACCCGGCATCACGCTTCGCGATCTGGTCCATGCCATTCCCTATGCGGCTATCCAGCGTGGTCTGCTAACGGTCGAAAAGAAGGGCAAGAAGAATGTTTTTAATGGCCGGATTCTTGAAATCGAGGGACTTCCGGATCTCAAGGTGGAGCAGGCTTTTGAGCTTGCTGATGCGTCTGCTGAGCGCTCGGCAGCGGCCTGCACGGTTCGCCTCAACAAAGCACCGGTTCAGGAATACCTGACCTCCAATATCAGTCTTTTGGGCTGGATGATCCGCGAAGGGTATGGTGATGCGAGAACCCTGCAGCGGCGTATCGATGCCATGGAGGCCTGGCTCGCCAAACCGGAACTTCTGGAGCCGGATCAGGACGCAGAATATGCAGAGATCATTGAGATCGATCTCGATGCAATCCGCGAACCGTTGCTGTGTTGCCCTAACGATCCAGATGACGTGAAGCCGCTGTCCGAGGTTGCGGGAACCGCCATCGATGAAGTTTTCCTAGGCTCCTGTATGACCAATATCGGCCATTTTAGAGCGGCAGGCCACATCCTTGAGAGCCACTCTCAGCAGGTCCCTGGGAGACTTTGGATTGTGCCTCCGACCCGAATGGATCAGGCGGAACTGACCTCTGAGGGCTTCTACGGCATCTTCGGCAAGGCAGGGGCGCGAACGGAAGTTCCTGGCTGTTCTCTCTGTATGGGGAACCAGGCTCGCACTGCCGAGGGAGCCACGGTGGTTTCGACCAGTACCCGTAATTTCCCGAACCGTATGGGTGCGAATACGCAGGTCTTCCTGGCCTCCGCCGAGCTGGCTTCGGTGTGCTCGGTGCTCGGAAAGATCCCCACACCGGCCGAATACGCAACGTTCATGTCAGGTCTCGCGCCCAAGGCGAACGAGACCTATCGCTACATGAATTTCGATCAGATGAAGGCGTACGCTACCGACGAAGCTTAAGCATCCGGGTTTAAGGAGGTCTGAGTTTCGGCTGAGCTCTCCTTAAGCCACTCCCGCCAAACGGCATGGGCAATGGCCAAAATAACAGGGCCGATGAAAAGCCCGATGAAGCCAAAACTGATGAGTCCGCCCACCAGACCCAGAACGATCAGGGCAAACGAGATGTGGCTGGCGTGACTGATGAAAAAGGGTCTGACCAGGTTGTCGACCCAGCTGACCACGAAGAATCCCCACGCAAGAAGTCCCAGACCATTTAGCGGCTCTCCCTGGGAGAGCAGCCAAAGTGAGCTTGGAATCCAGATGGTGACGGCTCCGAACGGAATCATGGCCATCAGGATGGTGGCCAGAGTCAACAGCAGCGGCTCCTTGAGTCCAGCGCCCCAGTAACCCATCCCCGCAACGCTACCCTGGACCATCGCGGTCAGAACGATACCGTAGAGAACGGCCCGAGCCGTCCTTTCTGCAATCGCAAAATAATTGGTCGATGCGGAACCGATGGTTTTGTGGAGGCCTCGCTTGACCTCTTCAAGCATCTCTACACCATCTCGATACTGAAAGAACATCAAGAAAAGAATGAAGCCGACCTGGCCTAAAACCAGGCCGATGCTTCCCAGCATGGTCATGAGCCGATTGAGCAACTCCTTGACCTGGGGGGCCAGGTGGTTCTTGAGCAGCTCATCACTGCTGTCCATGTGATCAAAGAGCCCCGTCAGTTCCTTGCCGATAAAGGGAATATGCGGCAGTGCCCGGGATAGGGATGGCGGGTGTTCGATCAGTCCTGGAATCAGGCGAAGTAGTTCAGAACCTTCCCGACGAATGACAGATGAGACGCCGACCAACGGAAGAATGACGACACAACCGACCAGAAACACCATGATGCCGGCTGAAAGATTAGGTCGCTCTCGACAAAGGGCGTGGACCTTTCGGTACAGCGGCCAGGTTCCGAAACTTAATATGATGGACCACACAATCGGTTCAATCAGTGTGCCGAGTATCCGGTAGATCAGAAGTGCGAGTGCCCCGACGACAAGGATCAGGGGAAGATTTCGGTTCAAGGTCATCTATCGGACTCCGGTCTTTGGTAAGGTCCATCGTGGTTTTCCACGGCAAAACGTTGAAGGCTTTGATCCAGGCGAATCGCGGTCAGGCTTCCTCCCCAGAGGCAGCCTGTATCGATGCAAATGGTCTGATGGCTCTGATGAAATCCCAGCGTTGACCAGTGACCATAGACCACCCAGTCATTCGATGGCGATCTGTCCGGATGCGCAAACCAGGGAATCAGATCCTCGCTTGCAGCTTTCGGGCTTCCTTTTTGGGTCAGATTGATTCGCCCATCCAAGGTGCAAAATCGAAGGCGGGTCAGGCAGTTGGTGATGAATCTTAGTCGATCAAATCCCTGAAGGTCTTCGCTCCACAACAGAGGCTCATTTCCATACATGTGCCACAGGAAGTCGGTATAGCTGGATGATCTGAGAATAGTTTCAACTTCTGGGGCCAGTTTTGCCGCCTGTTCGGGCCTCCACTGAGGAGGCAACCCGGCATGGATCAGGTAGAATCCGGCCTGATGATGGAGGAGGGGAAGAGTCCTCAACCAACCAAGAAGTTCGTCTCTGTCGGGTGCGGCCAGAATGTCTCCAAACGTATCCCGATGTTTGGTTCTGGAAATACCTTCCGCGACGGCCAGGAGATGAAGGTCATGGTTTCCTAGGACACAGATCGCGTTATCGCCCAAGGCTCTGATGGTCCTCAGTGTTTCAAGTGACTTGGGGCCGCGGTTAACTAGATCCCCAGTGAACCAGAGTTGATCCTTTGAAGGGTCGAAGTTCAGGTGATCGACCAGCCTCAAAAGCTCGTCATGGCAACCTTGAACATCGCCTATGGCGTAAATGGCCATCGATGAACGGGTCAGTGAAGCGTTCTGGGAACGGCGAGGGTGAATGCCGGAATTTTAGCGTCGAAGAGTTCGCCGGAATCGGTTCGCATTTGGTATTCGCCTTCCATGGTTCCGACGGGCGTTTCGATCATCGCTGCGCTGGTATATCGAAACGCATGGCCTGGCTGAATGTACGGGGTTTCGCCAACGACACCCTCGCCATGGACTTCCTGTATCCGGCCGTTGGCATCCGTGATCACCCAGTGACGGGTTAGCAGGCGGGCTGCTTCCTCACTTTGATTGCGTATTGTGATGGTGTAGGCGAAGACGTAGCGATCCGAATCAGGTTCGGATTCCGTTTCGAGATAATCGATTCGGGTATCAATCTTGATGGCGTGCTTTTCGTTCATGGCCTGCGTATCCGTTTCATTCGTTGCCTTCGTTTTGCCGGGGCGCTAGTTTAACTGATGCGGCCATCAGACTGACCGATTCTGATGGAAAGTCGAGGTCCTGGGTTTATATCTTTGCGAGTCGAATAACAATAGGGGGAGATGATCGATGCACGT
>JBDKLO010000063.1:0-10668 GCA_039795615.1 Pseudomonadota bacterium | reverse complement strand
AGTAGACCACCCCTATTGATTGGAGCCAGTCAGAACCTTGTTCCTGCATCAGCATCGCGATGGTCGAGGCACTTCCGGCAACCACACAGAATTCTGCAACCACACTGACAGATGCCAAGCCCGATACCGGCCAACCGGTTTTCGGATTGAGAACGTGACCATAACGCATCCCATCAACCACGATGCAACGTTCATAATCGCCACTGCTGGCCATTGCACCACGCTTGAGGTAGACCGTACGGGCAATCTCGTTGGGATGACGGGGATGCCGGATGCCAATCGCCCAGGGCTGACCATTAGGATGAGGACCGATCACCTTGATGTCTCCGCCGAGATTGATCAATCCGTGCCGGATCCCAGAATCCCAGCAAAGTCCGGCCACCCGGTCGACAGCATATTCCTTTACCGCGCCCCCAAGGTCCAGCTCAAGGCCAGGTTCCGGAAACGAAAGCTTGGGACTCTGCCACGACAGTCGATGCCATCCGACATGCTTGAGCAGCGCCTGAATCGCATCCGGGTCCGGAAGGGACTGGTCCTTGAACTTCCAGGCCTTCCGAAGCAAGCCTGAGGTCACATCGAAAAGACCATCGCTCTGATGCCAGCAGGTAGCCACGTAATCGAGAAGCCCAGCCGTTTCGGCATCCACGCTGACGGAGCCGCCCTCTTGTGCCACCCGATTGATCTGGGAAAGGAAACTCTCTGCGCGGTAGCGCGAATATTTCGCCTCAAGACGCTCGACTTCGTCGATCACTCGTCCGGCCACATGCCGCGCCCTGCTCCTGGAATCGGCATAGAGCTTGATCTCACAGGGAGAGCCCATCGCGCTGAACGCCTGTTCCAATAGATATAGCGGGCGTCCCACGTCTAACTCCGAAAATTCGATGACTGCTACAAACCTTCGCCAACCTCTGGGCGCCTAGAAGGAAAGGCCCCAACTTGCCCACAACGACCCCTTTCGTTCGAGCTGGTAGCCGTTGTAATCATTGTAGGCCGGTTGGAGCCACTCAATGCCGAAGTGATTGCCTTCAAAATCACCCGATTTCACGTGTGCGTTGAGGCCAATACCAATGTCCAGGAAATTGCCACCGTAACTCTGGGGCGTATCCATGGGCCCGGACGGCACAAAGTTGCCGTAGTAATTTCCCGCGATCTGAGATTGCGAGGTGAAGAGCGCCCGGACCGAGCCCTGGAGCCAGTCTTGCACCTGATAACCTCCCCAGGCGGTTGACTGGAACACCGTGCCACTGGCAAAGCCTGAGTCATTGTGGTTTTCCAGAGGGACATTGCCGCTGATCTGACCACCCCAATTCCAGTCTCCTGAATAGCCGTTATAGGTCAGGCTCGGCCAGGCATTCCAGGTTCCCGTCCCGAGTTGCATGCCATAGTGCTCAAATTCCGAGTTGCCGTTGATCCTCTGATTCACGCTGCCGGTAGGCGCCGTGAAGCCCGTCGTCAGATGGATCTTGTGTCCTGGCGCTTCATAGAGTTTGAAAAGACTGCCCAGAAAGATATCGCCAACACCACCAGTCACATGGAAGGGATTTGCGCCGTGTGCGGCATGAATGTCCTCGCCATCCGGAGGTGGTGCGCCATTCAGCCCCCGAAGATGCATATCCATACTCATGAACTGAGGCATCAGCATCAAGGTCATCCAATCGGTGGGCGCATACATGATGTCAACCATCACCATGCTCATGTCCATGTCCTTGGGGGTATAACGACATTTGAGAACCGGACCGCAACCTTGATTCACGATCTGGAGGTCGGACACCTTGCTTGTCCCATGCATCATGTCCCCGGACTGGAAACCATAGTTGTAACGAACCCCGACCATGGTATCGCCGGCATTGGGGAGCATATGATTGAAGAGAATGCCCGAAGGACCATCCATTCCCATGTGCTTTTGCCTGTGATCGTGCTCGGAATGACCCCCGTGTCCGCCGTCAGGAACGTCTGAATGACCTTTGCTGACCGCCGCAAGATCCACCTTGAGTGCCGCATTGAACTGATAGTAATCCACATTGGACCAGGCACCCTGCCCGGCTCCAGCCCCACCCATGCGGAGATCACCGGCATGTCGATACCATTCAAAACCTGCTTCGAAGGCCATGGCCTTTCCCAGTGAACGGGCAACCGTCACCCCGGCGCTGACCGAACCATAGGCCGCCAGACGCCAGTCACTGGAATAGGCGGATAATGGAACTCCCGCCAGGCTGAAGCGATCGCCGACCGTGGGCTCACTTCCGGAAAAGAGGAAATACGGCTGATAGAAACCTGCCCCACTTTGGCTGTAGTAACGAAACCTTGGCGTAACGGACCACTCTTCAATGGGCTGAACCCAGTCCACATCGAAGGTATGCGCGGATATGCCCCAGCTATCGATGAAAAACCGGTAGCCTCCATGCACAGCCGCATCAAAATCATCCACATATTGGACGAAACGAAGATCCCAGATCCCCTGATCCCGAAAATCCGGTCGCCGCTCAACGGCTGCCTGAACGCTCGGCGCCCAAAGCGGAGGAAGCGGAGCCTCACCATCCGGTTGGGGCACCGGATCCTCCTTGGTATTGACGAAAACCATATCCACGGCCTTGTAGGGGTTGGCCAGGTAGCCCTGGCTTCGCACGAACCCAATGCCGGTTTGAACCAGCAGCCCTCGATTGACGACCTGGGATAAATTGAGATGGAAGTTCCAGTCCTGACGCGTCCCAGTCAGATGCTCAACCTTGGTTCCGTTGGGACCCGTCTCCACTTGGAGTTGCCCTCGGGATGCGTAATAGCTTTTGTCAATGTAGGGCGAGTATGCCGGGTTGATCAAGGCATAGACCGAGCTATTCGTATAGTCGACCCCGTAGTTGAGGGCTGTCTGCTTGTCATTGAAATTGATCAACCCATTCAGCCCGCCGAAGGCAGAACTGTAGTCAGGCTCTTGTGAAACACCACCTGCCACATTGAAAGCCATGTCCTCCCATTCCCGACCCAACCTGAAATTGCCTGCATTTCGAATTTCAGGGGATGCTGAGGCCACGGTTTGAACAAGCCGAGCATCCGGCACATAGGTTGCCGTATTGGGATCCAGGAGCCACGGCGTGAGTTTCTTATCATAGAGGATCGTCCCATTCCCTCTGACGAGCGGTGATGCGCCAGCCAGGGTGGGGTTGTTGCCACCCAGCGCGTAGGGGGCCGAAGTCACCGGCGTTGCGCCTGACCAGGTATCCTGGACATAGCCAAAGGAAAACTTCCAGTGATCGGGGAACGTCAGAATGCCGTTTCCCTCGATATTCTCAACGGTCAGTGGGCTGTATTGACTCTTGATTCCACCGAGAAGCTGCCAGGGCGATTGCTTGTAGTAGCCATACTGAAGCCCGACCGGGTCATCAATCAAGGCCTCCGCTCGCGGGGCTAAAGAGAGGCCTGGCAATGCCAGAGCCGCAGCGGTGAGCTTGACTAGAGCTCCTGACTCGACCCGCGGATTGACCCCGGGTGCCAGTAAATTTCGGCGCACCTGCCGGAGAAGTCGGGAACTGGCGTGTGAAAAGTCCTGGGCAGAGCGAAAACGCGCCCGCATGGAATGGGAAATCAACTTGAACATCTTGAATTCAGAATCGGGTTGTGATCAGTAACAGCCGCAGCCGCCACCGCCAGTGGATGCAGTACTGCCTCCGGCAGACTCACGGGATCCGTAGATATGCTCGCGAAACTCGGCCTGGGATCCAAAGGGCTGAGGCGCCATATGAGACTTGGCCAAAGTCCCGCGTTGCCAGGGCTTGACCGACTCACAGCCAACCCCCCCTAAGCTCAAAAGGATCACGAAAACGCCTTTGGTCACACGACCATCCCGCCTGATCATTCCCTTCATCCCGATCAATCCAGGGGCGTTGCGGGATAAAGTCCGGTGTACTTCCCGGTCTGAGTGTCACACTCCTGCATGGTCTGTATGACGGCAGCCCCCTTGAGCTTGCTGTCTGCATCCTTAACCTTGGCTTTCACCTTGCTCAGCGTCAGGATGTAATCACCCGCCCCCTGATTCACCACCGCGTAAGCACTGAAGCGGTTATCCCCATTGGCCGTATCAATGACGGACTGTTCTTCGCCATTTCGCGAGATCGTGGCCTGCACCCGATAGGTGGAAGACTTGGTGCGATTTTGGACCTTGAGCATGAAGCGAACCGGTGCACCGGAGCCATCATCGAAGCAGGTGATGCGATAGCTGTGACTACTGCTGGGCGCAGCGCTCAGGGTGGTGGAAATGCGCGATGCCCCAACGATTTGACGTGGCTGAAGAAAGCCCGAGGGGGCTGGTGCGGACACCACGTCCACATCGGCCATCGCCTTGGAGGTACCCAGCCCGGGCAAAAGGGTGGCCACCGTCGTCAAAACGGCAATAGTTCCGCTTACGGAAGCCCTCATGGCGTCACTCATACCACTCATCTCCTCAAAATTTACTGTGAATTACTATTCTGTTCCGGGAGCCCCAACCGCATTCTGGCCAGCTCCCGCACCAATTCATCCGGGTCGTTCAAGGCCTGTCTCAAGAGGGCCTCAGATCCCGATTCCGTCCCCATGATGTCCAAAGCGGCAAGACGCACATTGCCATCAACATCCTTCAGCCCACTCATCATTTCTTCGCGAGATCCCTGAGGATCAACCCCGTGCAACCCCATCAGAGCCGCGGCCCGAACTTCACCACTCGTATCTGAAAGCCCCTGATGAAAGGCACTCCGCTTGATCGTGTCATTCCCCGCCCCCAATTGCGCCAATCGGGTATAGCCATCAGCTCTGGCGTCTGGATCCTCCGATCGCGTCATTTCGAGAATCGTGGCCACCCGACCCGGATCAGAATTTGCGCTTTTGCCTGGGGACCTGACAAAGGACGAGGCAAGGATCCGAACACTGGCAATCGCATCAGGTTGACCCGCAAGGCCCCTTCGGTACATCACACTGGCGCCGCTTCCCAGAAGACAGCTCACAATCGCTTGAATATCACTGCCAGAACACCGTATTGTGACAGGCGCATCCGGGGGCGGCGCCGAGACCACGGGAATGCCCATCCTTTCAGTTAGCACCCTGAAGATCTCTGACAAGGAAGCGCCTTTGACATCCAAAACCCAGCCCCTTCCAGCCGAGTTGCTCAGTCGAATGGTCTCGGAATCGGCATAAACCGCAGGGGCACTGCTTAATCCGGCAAGGAGCATCAAAGGGAGCCCTCGCCTTAGATGAATCTCTGCGAAGATCCTGAGACACTGGCAGTACGATTGTAGTGACCTCAAATGGTCTCCCAAGCCAAGATGGTTTTTGGAATTAGCAAAAAACATGCCCAAGATAATATCCCATCCCTGCCTCAAGGACTCGAGAGACCATCAAGGAAGGCCTTTGGGATGATGAATCAGATCGGCCGCGACATTCAGGGCCTGGAAGGCATCTGCCGGGAAATAGCCCACTTGATTGAGCGCCACCAGACGTTCGCATGGCGGCAAAAAATCATCGTCAACGACAGAACGGTAGCGACTTTATCTTGCACCACAGGTCATATGACACAATCCAATGCGTCATATGCCTCACTCCGCGAGGACGAAGTGATTGGCAATCCCATGCCGCTGGGGGATCAGGAATGATTAAAGAGGTCCCGATGAGAAACCAGCCATTGGATGGCATAGGCTGGAATCATGGAGTCCACTACCCCGGAAGCTAACGCCTTTTCCGCCTCCTCCAGGGTCAGAACAAAGCTGCGGATATCTTCACTCTCCTCCGACAGCCCGTGAAGACCCGCTTCCAGGGGGCCATCCACCAAACCGATGAACAAGGTCACCCGCTCACCCGTTCCCCCGGGCGATGTAAAAAAGGATCCGATCCGATACAACCCTTTCAGCGAAAGGCCTGCCTCTTCCTCGGCCTCCCGAAACGCGACATCTTCGGGGCTTTCGCCGGCCTCGATGCCGCCAGCAACAATTTCGGTGAGCCATGGGGGGTCTTTTTGACCCAGGGCACCGATACGGAACTGCTCGATGAGAAGCACTTCATCCCGGATCGGGTCATAAGGAAGCACCGCAACGCAACCGCCACGGTGAAAGAGCTCGCGGGTGATTTCCTGGGTCCAGCCCCCAGAATAGAGCGTATGACGCAAGCGAAAGGTCGAAAGATGAAAAAACCCCTCGTATCGGTCAGAGCGCTCCAGAACCTCAACTTCCTGATTCATCCCGACAACGGTTATCGAGCTAAAAGCCGAAGCCCCATGACCTCTTCCGCGAACGTGGTGCCTGCGGTGGTTCCGAGTTTTCGAGTCATCCGATCAAAGACATTTTCTTCCGGGTTATAACTGACGCGTTTTTTAGCCCCAATGACGGTTTCCGCCACCATGCGGTCATCACCAATGGCGTCCGCAAGTCCAAGCTTGATGCCTTCACCCCCCGTCCAGACGAGACCTGAGAACATATCTGGCGTCTCCTTGAGACGATCCCCTCGCCCGGTCTTCACGGCGTTGATGAACTGCTGATGAACCGCCGCAAGGACACTCTGCATATGGGCTCGCCCCACGGGATCAATGGGCGCAAAAGGATCCATCAGGGCCTTGTGTTCTCCGGCCGTCATCACTCGCCGCTCTATGCCGAGGGTTTTCATGGCATCAACGAAGCCAAACCCTCCCATGATCACCCCGATGGAGCCGATCACGCTCGCATTGTTGACGAAGATCTTGTCGGTCGCCGAAGCCACGTAGTAGCAGCCTGAAGCGCAAAGATCAGCCACCACCGCAACCACAGGGAACTCAGGCTTTTCTTTCTTGATCTTTCGAATGTATTCGTAGACCTCATCGGACTGAACGGGGCTGCCTCCGGGACTGTTCATTCGGAGGATGACGCCCTTCACTTTCTTATCCTCGCTCGCGTCCTTCAACGCCTCAATGATGTTTTCCGCACTCGCGGGTTGGCCGGGTGCAATGAGACCTGCGACATCGATGACAGCCGTTCGAGACTCCCCTTCCTGATCAAAGGCATGCTTGAAGGGATTTTGGCTCGCGAGGATCGCCCCACCGATATAGACCAAAAGGACCATCTTGAAAAAAATACTCCAGCGTCTTGCCCGGCGCTGCTCTTCAACGGTCGCAAGCAGGATTTTCTCCAGGGTTTTTTGCTCGAAATCCTTGCGCTCTGATTCGCTGGACTGGGTCACGAAATGCTCCTGATCAATAAAAATGGGAATTAGGCGAGAAGGTGCCGGCTCAATTCTTGAATCTTGGCTATACACAAGACCGGGGACAGGGCCATGAGTTCCTCATGATCATTGGCCCCCTGGCTGACGCCAATCGCACGGACCCCGGCACGATCGGCCATGCGGAGATCATGGAGCGAATCCCCGATCACAACAGCACGGCTTTTGGCTACCCGAAGTTCCTCGAGGATTTCCTCCACCATGAGAGGGTCCGGTTTCGATGCCGTCTCATCGGCGCAACGGGTTGCATCAAACAAATGACGAATGCCGGTTTCATCCAGCGCCGCATCGAGCCCTGAGCGCGCTTTCCCGGTCGCAACGGCCAACTGATAGCCCGCATGCCGCAACGCCAGCAAAAGCTCGGGAACGCCCTGATAGAGGCCAAGACTCGAAAGGGGTCGGGTATGGTAGACCTGACGGTAATGGGTCACGAGACGATGTGCGGTGGCCTCATCCTCTCCGGGGTAGAGTGCATCGAGGGCGGCCTGAAGACTCAACCCAATCACCGATCGGGCTTCGCGCTGGCTGGGTTCACGCAGCCCCGTCTGGCGGGCCGCCTGCTGAAGACAGGTCACGATCCAGTCAATGGAGTCGAAGAGCGTGCCATCCCAGTCAAAAATGAGGAGGTCCGTTTCGTGCCTCATTTCGGCAATACCTTGAGAAACCTCTCCAGCTCGTCATCCAAGGGCGCCTCGATTTTCATCGGGACCCCGCTTCTAGGATGACGGAAACCCGCTTCTCGCGCGTGAAGGAACAACCGCCGAAGCCCCAGATCCTTGAAAAACCGGTTCTGCGCATCCTGTCCGTAGCGCTCATCCCCGGCCAATGGATGGCCCAAGTGAAGCGCATGAACACGAATCTGATGCGTCCTTCCGGTGATAGGGCTTGCCTCAACCAGGGTTGCATCCTGAAATTTCTGGAGGGTTTTGAAATTGGTCATCGCGGACTTGCCGTCACGCGCCACCTTGACGACCCGCTCACCGCTTTTGAGCATGTTCTTTTTCAAGGGCGCATCGACCATCTGCTTGGATCGAGCCCACTGGCCTGCAAAAAGTGCCAGATAGACCTTGTTCACGTCATCTTCTCTGAATTGAAGATGAAGATCCTTAAGCGCACTGCGTTTTTTGGCCAAGAGCAGGCAGCCCGAGGTCTCCCGATCGAGCCGGTGCACGAGTTCCAGAAACCTGGCTTCAGGGCGCATGGCCCTCAAGGCCTCAATCACACCGAAACTCAGACCACTCCCGCCATGAACGGCAATACCGGAGGGTTTGTTCAGGACGATCAGATCCTCATCCTCAAACAGGATCCGTGACTCGATTCGCTGGCGTAAAGCATCGACCGGGATCACCGGCGCCTCTCGCTCCGCGGTCCTGACGGGCGGAATGCGCAGCCGATCACCCTCCTCCAGTCGATCATGTGCCTTGACTCGCCCCCCGTTCCGGCGGACTTCTCCTGTCCGTAAAATTCGGTAAATCAGGCTTTTGGGAACGCCTTTCAGATACGTCAGGAGAAAGTTGTCGACGCGCTGTCCAGCGTGGCCCGCATCGATCTCTACCCACTGAACGGCGGGCGATGGAGGTGGGGAATTCATGACTGGATGATATCACCACGGCAAGAGAATTGATGATTGGCCATAAGCCGGTTATAGTTCGCAGGTTGGGATAGGTCTAGGGTCCATCACAGGATCTTGTGCAAGACTGGCATAACCAGACGAAGAATTAGCGTGGAGCCCGTACGCGGGGCGGTTTCCAGACGCTGCCGGTTCTGACTGACCCCCAAATGAATTCTGAACTGAACGTTGGGCATCCGGCCTCCCCTGGCGGAAATCCGGAAAACCTAAAAGTTCTGCTCGAATCCCGTGAAGCCTCTGGAGTGTTCCGACGGCAGTAGCGCTAGACATCAGGCTGCTCGGCGTTGGCTTCAAGGCACAACTTACTGAAATAACGCAGGGTTTTGACGGCTCGACCCAAGACGAGCCAAAGACATGCGGCCCGAGTGCCGACTCGGGTATCCATTCGCCGTGACAAAGCGAATGATGCTACCCGACCCCTTGGGCTCTTCAGCAGACCGAACCTCTGGTTCGAGGCGCTGGAGCCCTCAAGATTGGCGCGCAGCCATGGAATCAGGCTGCCTCGGGACGCCTATGGACTGGTAAATGAAAAGAATGTTGATCAATGCCACGCAACCGGAAGAACTCCGTGTCGCGTTGGTAGACGGACAGAAACTTTACGATTTCGACATCGAGGTTCCTTCCCGAGAACAGAAAAAAGCGAATATTTACAAAGGTGTCATCAGCCGTGTCGAACCCAGCCTTGAAGCTGCGTTCGTTAATTTCGGTTCAGATCGCCATGGCTTTCTCCCGTTCAAGGAAATCCTCCCCTCCTACGTCGGCGTTCCTGATGATCAGGAAGTCAGTCGCCGTGACATCAAGGACAAGCTTCGCGAAGGTCAGGAAATCCTGATCCAGGTTGAAAAGGAAGAACGCGGCAACAAAGGCGCTGCGCTCACCACCTACATCAGCCTTGCCGGAAGCTATCTGGTCCTGATGCCCAACAATCCGCGGGCCGGTGGGATTTCAAGGCGCATCGAAGGGGATACCCGAACGGATATGCGCGAAGTGATGACGGCCCTTCAGGTTCCTGAAGGCATGGGCCTGATCATCCGAACTGCCGGCGGCGGCAAGTCCGTTGAAGAACTGCAGTGGGACCTCAACTACCTGATGCAGTTATGGGAAGCGATTGACCGTTCTGCAAAGGAAAAGCCGGCCCCGTTGCTGGTCTTCCAGGAAAGCAACGTGATCATTCGGGCCCTCAGGGATCACCTGCGTGGCGATATCGACGAAATCCTGATCGACCAGCCGGGCACATTCAAGCTCGTTCAGAGCTTCCTGCAGCAGGTCATGCCGCAGTTCATCAACAAGGCCCGGCTGTATCAGGACAATGTCCCCCTCTTCAATCGCTATCAGATCGAGAGCCAAATTGAGCTCGCCTATGCGCGTGAAGTGCCGCTGCCCTCGGGCGGCGCGATCGTTATCGATCACTCGGAAGCCCTGACCGCAATTGACATCAACTCGGCCCGCGCCACCAAAGGCGGCGACATCGAGGAGACGGCACTCAATACCAACCTTGAGGCGGCAGATGAGATTGCGCGCCAATTGCGGTTGCGTGACCTGGGTGGCCTGTTTGTGATCGACTTTATCGACATGATGGCGTCACGCAACCAGCGCGCGGTGGAAAACCGCCTCCGGGACGCCGTCAAGATGGATCGTGCCCGGATTCAGCTCGGTCGCATTTCACGGTTCGGTCTTCTGGAAATGTCTCGTCAGCGCCTCAGGCCCTCACTGGGTGAATCCAGCCTCCTGACCTGCCCCCGTTGCCATGGTCAAGGGACGATCCGGAGCGTCGAGTCGCTGGCCCTCTCGGTCCTTCGCATGATCGAGGAAGAGGCCATCAAGAAACAGAC
>JBDKLO010000062.1:0-14837 GCA_039795615.1 Pseudomonadota bacterium | reverse complement strand
AACCTGACCTCAAAGCAGATCAAGACCCTCATCACGCGGGCAGGCCCTGGAACCAAGATCGTTTGTTTGGGAGACATTGCCCAGATCGATACCCCCTATCTGACGGGGACAACCTCTGGTCTAACCTACGCGGTGGATCGTTTCAAGAATTGGCCCCATGCGGCTCATATCAGCATGCGGCGTGGGGAGCGGTCGAGACTGGCCGACTACGCAGCGGAAGCCCTGTAAAAGGGGCCCGCTGCGGGTCGTGAGGGAATTAGCCGAAGCGGCCGGTGATGTACTCTTCGGTCAGCTTGTGGCGTGGATTGGTGAAGATCTGCGCCGTTTCGCCGACCTCAACCAGTTTGCCAAGATGGAAGTAAGCGGTCCGCTGTGACACACGGGCCGCCTGCTGCATGGAGTGGGTCACGATGACGATGGTGTAAAGGCTGCGGAGTTCGTCGATCAGTTGTTCGATCTTGGCGGTTGCGATCGGATCGAGAGCAGAACAGGGCTCATCCATCAGGATGACTTCGGGATTAACCGCAATGGTTCTCGCGATGCACAGACGCTGCTGCTGACCACCTGAAAGTCCGGTTCCCGGCTGATCCAGTCGATCCTTCACTTCATCCCAAAGACCTGCGCGACGCAATGATTTTTCGACGGTTTCGTCGAGATCCTGCTTGCTACCGGCAAGGCCATGAATGCGCGGGCCATACGCCACGTTTTCATAAATGGATTTCGGGAAAGGATTCGGCTTCTGGAACACCATGCCGATTTGCGCCCTCAGGGGAACGACATCGATGTGGTCGCCATAGATGCTGTCCTGATCCAGCTGGATGTCACCCGTGACTCGGCATCCAACGATCGTATCGTTCATCCGGTTCAGGCAGCGCAGGAAGGTGGATTTACCGCAACCTGAAGGGCCAATGAAGGCGATAACCTGATTTTTGCCGATGTCCAGATTGACGTTTTGTACGGCTTCTTTTTCGCCGTAATAGACATGTACCTGCCGGCAGTTGATTCTGGCGTTTTCGTGGGTGAATTCACCGACGGTTCCGATGTGGTCCCTGTCGTATACGGATTCCATGGTGCTACCTCCAGAAGACTGGGCGTTGGATGATTGGAATACAGTGCCTTTGGGCTTTGTTTCGTCGTGCTTGATCATGGTTTTACCAGCGCCGTTCATAACGTCTACGGAGATAAACCGCAAGACCGTTCATGGTGATGAGGAAGGCCAACAGGACGATGATCGCTGCTGAAGTTCGCTCGGTGAATGCCCGCTCGGGACTGTCAGCCCAGAGGTAAATCTGGACAGGAAGCACTGTCGCCGGGCTGGTGATTGATGTCGGAACATCAACGATAAAGGCCACCATCCCGATCATGAGAAGGGGCGCACTCTCCCCAAGCGCGCGAGCCGTTCCAATGATGGCTCCGGTCAGCATGCCTGGCATGGCTAAGGGTAAAACGTGATCGAAGACCATCTGTACAGGCGATGCGCCGACTCCAAGGGCCGCTTCCCTGACGGAAGGGGGGACTGACTTCAGCGCAGAACGTCCTGCAATGATCATGACCGGTAGGGTCATGAGGGTCAGTACCAGGCCGCCGACCAGAGGGGAGGATCGGGGCAGACCGAAGAAATTGATGAAAACGGCGAGGCCGAGAAGACCGAAGACGATCGAGGGGACGGCCGCCAGGTTATTGATGTTCACCTCAATGAGGTCCGTCCAGCGGTTGCGCGGCGCGAACTCTTCAAGGTAGATCGCAGCGGCAATGCCCACCGGCAGCGAAAGGCCAATCGTAATGATCAAGGTGAGGGCTGAGCCGCTCACTGCGCCCCAGATACCCGCAGTTTCAGGTTCCCTGGAGTCGCCGCGGCTGAGGAAGTCTTTATTGAAGACAGTCTTGATCCGGTTGTCGTTTTTGAGCTTTTCAAACCAGCCTAGTGTCATCTTGTTGCGATCGCTGAGCTCGGCTTCATCGCCCATGCGGTGCTTGGCCAGCATGTCGACTGAATCATCCACAGGCAACCAGATGCGCTGCGTCGTCCCGATCAGTTCCGGGTGCTTTACAACGAGATCACGGATCACAAGGCCTGCAGACGAGGCGACAAAGCTCACCAGCGCCCTTTTGGGCTGACGCTCAGTGACTTCCGGGAAGTGGGCCAGAAGTGCCGGCTTCCAAAGTTCATCGTAGTCGGCGTTCGCAAGCGTCTTGCTGTTCCTTGAGCCTTCAGGATCGATGATCTGGCTATCGAGATGAACATCTAGACCGACATTGGTATAGAGGAACGCCGTGTAGCCGTTCGCAATGATGCTGGCAAAGAGCACCACCAGAAAGCAAAGACCCAAAACGATGGAGGCAAAACCGTAGGCACGGAACCTTTTTTCAGCGCTGCGGCGCTTGGCAAGTCCCTCTCTTACGATGTCGATGCTGCGTTTAGCCGCAACTCCGTTGGCAGGTGCGTTATCACTCATACTGTTCACGGTATTTCCTGACGATGCGAAGGGCGATGATATTGAGCGTGAGCGTCAGGAGGAACAGCACCAGACCGAGTGCAAATGCGGCCAGGGTTTTGGGGCTGTCAAACTCCTGGTCTCCCACCAGCAAGGTCACGATCTGCGTCGTGACGGTCGTTACGGCTTCCAGCGGGTTGGCGGTCAGGTTGGCACTCAACCCGGCGGCCATTACCACAATCATGGTTTCTCCGATGGCGCGGGAGACCGCAAGCAAGATTCCCCCGACAATGCCGGGAAGTGCCGCCGGAATGATGACCTGCCGGATCGTTTCAGCCTGAGTGGCACCAAGAGCGTAGGCCCCATCCCGAAGCGATTGGGGCACGGCATTGATGAAATCGTCTGAGAGCGATGAAACAAAGGGAATGATCATGATGCCCATGACCAATCCTGCGGCCAGAGCGCTTTCGGAGGACACCTCAAGACCAATATTGGCTCCCATCTCGCGAATGAAGGGTGCAACGACCAGTGCCGCAAAGAAGCCGTAAACGACAGTAGGGATCCCCGCAAGAATTTCGATCAGTGGCTTTGCAATGGAGCGGAACTTCAGTGTGGCGTATTCGGAGAGATAAATCGCTGAAAGGAGTCCGATGGGTACAGCGACGACCATTGCTACGCAAGAGATCAGCATGGTTCCTGTGATCAGCGGGATCGCGCCAAAGGCCCCGGAGGATCCGGCTTGGTCGGCTCGCATCGCAATCTGGGGGCTCCACTTGAGCCCAAACAGGAACTCGGTGATAGGAATCATCTGGAAAAAGCGAATGGATTCCAGAAGGACTGAGAGCACGATGCCGACTGTGGTGAGAATGGCAACCAAGGCACAGCCAATCAAGCCCAAGGTCAGAACGCGTTCAACCTGATTGCGGGCCTGAAAATCCGGTGCAATCTTGGATCGGGCAAAAAATACCCCGATTATGGAAAGCGATAGGGTGATGAGTGTCAGCAGGAGGTTGCTGCGCTGTGTCAGTGTCTTAAAGAGCTCAGCAGCCGCGGTGATTTCGGGCGAAACTTCCGCCGTACGTGAACCTGCCACCACGTTCTTGATGTCATTCACTATGAGGCTGATCTGTTCCGGCGTAGTTGACGTCATTTCCGCAGGGAGCGTGTGCAAAACCGAGGAGGTAATTACGCTGCCTTCAAGGCCGGACCAAAGTGCTATAACCAAAAAACTGGGTAATACGCACCACAGGGATGTGAAGTAACCATAGAAGCCCGGAAGTGAATGGAGCTTCTTGCCGGTTGAAGCGGCGATGGATTTTGCGGTTCGCGAGCTCCAGACATGGGTCGCTATACCAAGAAGAATGATCAGAAGGAGCAGTGTCGATTTTTCCACGGCTGGTTACCCTTGGGGCTTAAGGCGGATTTCTATGCGAGAAACAATGGGGAATCTTAGATTGGCATTCTTACAGCTTGTTGACACCCCTGCGACATCTAGGGGACATCCGAGCCAGAAACCGACAGCAATCCGGAGATTAGCCATTCTAGATGATGCCGGGCGTTAAATTTGTGGCTTCTGGCAAGTGGCTGCAAGTTAACGGGAAATGCTGGGATCCTTGGTGGGATGGAGTTCGTACCATCCTTCCATCAAATTGCGGACAAACTCGACCCATGGCATGGCGCGAACCCCCTCTGGGTCATCGGTCCATCCATCCTTGGCATGGTGCAACAGGACAAGGCCATTGGCTTCGTCAATGCCCGTAATCTTGAATTTAGCGCGGGTTCTTTGGTCGCGTCCGGTGTTCTGAGTCATGATGTCCCTTCGTTCTGGTCTTTCTAGCAGTATCAAATTACAACAGTTTCGTTTCCAGATGATGACAGAATGATGACATGCCCCCAATAAAAAAACCCCGTCTAGGACGGGGTTTCATTGAGCGGCCCGGCGGCGGGTAAGGGAGCCTTAACCGCCGGGCACTGCAACCTAGTGTTAGGTTGGCTCGGGCTGATTAGCCGTTGTTGTCCATCAGTTCGAGTTCCTGACGACGGTAGAAATCAGAACGTTCCTTGTCGCACTTGGACTTGTCATTGTTGGACTTCTGGAGGCAAGCCTGGTAGGCCTCACGCTCAGGGCTACGGATGCGGCTGGGGTTCTTGTCCATGCCGGTGAAGGTGCAGCCTGCAAGCAATGATGCAACTGCAGCCAAAACAATTGAAAGCTTCATCATGGTGTTTCTCTTAAGTTATTTCTTGGGGGCAGAGATAGGGGTCATTGCCTTGGCAATTTCGGCCGCCTTCTTGCGATCTGCGTCAGGAAGGGCAATCAGGCCCTTGTCAGCCAGATAGCCTTCAGGTCCAGAAGCCTTTTCGCTGGTGAATTCGGTAACGAATTCTTCGATGCCCGGAATCACGCCAACGTGTGCTTTCTTAACATAAAAGAAGAGCGGACGGGAAATCGGGTAGCTGCCGTTGGCAATCAGTTCATAGACAGGCTTACGTCCGTCGATGGGTGCGCCCTTAAGCTTATCTTCGTTCAGGGTCAGGTAGCTGTAACCGAAAATGCCAGCGGCATCAGGGTTGGCTTCAAGCTTCTGAACGATGAGGTTGTCGTTTTCGCCCGCTTCAATGTAGGCGCCGTCTTCACGAATCGTCATGCAGACGTTCTTGAAGAAAGCGTCATCAGTTTCCTTCTTGGCCTTGAGCCAGGGGATCTGTGCGCAGCCACCCTCAAGGGCGAGTTCGGCAAACGCATCGCGGGTACCGGAGCTCGGCGGCGGACCGAGGACCTCAATCTTGGTCTTCGGAAGTGAAGGATTAACTTCGTTCCAGGTCTTGTAAGGATTGACGACCAGTTCACCGGATTCAGGCGCCTGAGGATCCGGAACGCGCTTTGCGAGTGCCAGGAAGATTTCCTTGCGGGTCAGGACAATTTCCTGCTTCGCTTTTTTGGACTGGGCAATGACGATACCGTCAAAGCCGATCTTGACCTCAACAATGTCCTTGACGCCGTTCTTCTGGCAACTTTCGAACTCAGACTTCTTGATCCCACGCGATGCGTTGGCGATGTCCGGGAAGGTAGGGCCTACGCCGCCACAGAACAGCTTCATGCCGCCGCCGGTGCCGGTAGATTCAACCTTCGGGGTCTTGAAGGTGCCCTTTTTGCCGAACTGTTCTGCAACAGCGGCTGAGAAAGGGTAGACCGTAGAAGAACCCACAATGCTGATGGCGTCACGACCGCCTTCTGCAGCGAAGGCCGTGTTGATCATCATGCTGCAGCCCGCAGCAAGCAGGCTCACAATCAGGGTATTCCTTTTCATGGTAGATCTCTATGAATGGTTTTTGAGCTTCAAATTGCAGTTTCTTAGAAAAAAAGTCCGGGGGGAGAATCCCCCGGACTTTAGCTTCTTAGAAGTCGATTCGAACTGCGGTTTCCCAGATGTTGGGAGAGAGGCCATTGAAGCAGGCGATGCCGGCTGAGCTGCCCTGAGCCGGGAAGCCTGAGCACTTGCCATTGCTGCCAGAAGCGCCAACGTTGCCCTGTCCGGTGTTGGTGGCCAGAACGTGAACCCAGTCGCTCATCAGGCGAACGCGCGGGGTCAGGTACCAGTTCACACCCAGGGTGAAGATGTCCATGGCGCCACCATTGATGTTCTTGGTGTTCATGTCCAAGAGGTCATAGCGTGCCGCAACTTCCCAGGCACCCCAGCCGCCGTTGTTGAGGAAGTTGGACTTCGGAATCACGCGGTTCCAGGTGCCCTTCTTCTCGTCATACGGGCGGGTTTCGCCGGTGATGAAGTAACCGCCTTCCACGTAGTAACCCTGGAGGAGGTCGTTGCTGTCGTAGCCGACGCCGTTGATCTTCGTCATCATGTATTCAGATGACATATGGAACGGACCGTAGGCACCCATCAATTCGGCGCCGAACATGTTGATGTCGTTGACCTGATGAGCCGTGACCAGATGACCCTTGATGGTCTTGCCGTTCTTGACCACGGTACCGCAACCGCCGATTGCAGCAGTCGGTGCAGCGCCACCATTCGAACATTTGACGTTCGTCAGGTTGCCGGTGCTGGCCCAGTTGGTGCGGTCGACGTCGGTGTCGGGGGCTGATGCAAATGCATAACCGCCGTTACGAACCGAGCCGTTCGGGTTGTAGTTGTTGGTGATGCTGCGGTATGAACCCCAAACGCCTGTGTGGAGGAGGTTGCCTGCTTCATCCTTGAAGGGAAGTGCAACGCCGCGGCCGACCATCTGGTAGCTCTGGTTGCCAGAGAACGCATTACGGTTTGCGTTGTTGGCAACGCTGTTGGTGCCGCCGACGCTGTTTGAGCCCGGTGCTGAGTTGTCGGAGCTGTTATACGGGCCGCTACCACCAAGGGCTTCAGTCGTGATACCGCCGGTCAAAACGTAAGGGACACCCCATGCGTTATTGAAGTAATCCGCCATGGCGCCGAGCTGGTACTTGTCCTTTTCGATGAAGGCATTGTTGGGCAGCGCGCGTTCAGCGAAGGTCAGGTAGTTGTTCGACATCGAAGATGACGCTGACTTACGCTGGTTCTGCTGACCGATGGTCAGGCCGAACGGAGCAAAGTGGATGTACTTGACGTAAGCTTCGGTGATGCCTGAGGCACCGCCGGTGTCGCGAGCGAAGTCATATTCGAGACGGTATTCGTAGTCTCGATACATCAGACCTTCGATGAAGATACGAGCGCGGCGGAGCGCAATGCCGGTAGAAAGAGCGGTACCCGGCTTTGCGTTCGGATCGTTATAGGCGATCTGGGAGTCGACCTGAATACGGCCGCCGACCTTGGCCTTGAAGTTGCCGTCGTTGGATCCCCATTCGATGCCCTTTTCGTTGACGCGAGCGTAGCCATCGTTCGGATTGGCCTTGGGAGCATTCTTGATTTCAGGAGCCGCACCGTCAACCTTGCCGCCGCTGATGCTCTTGGCCTGGTCCTTGGTGATCGCACCGTTCTGGGCGAGAACTTGGAGCAGGGCGTTGTCATTGAAGTTCTGACCTGACTTGGCCAAATCTGCATACTGCTGCTTGTTGATGACGCCGTTCTTCAGAAGCGCGTTAAGGAGCGCGTCCTGAGAGGTTGCTGCGGGTTGCTGAGCTGCGGCTGGGGCTGCAGCGGCATGAGCCTTTGTCTTCGCCGTTGCCATGGCGGCAGGGCTGGCGAGCAAGGCTGCCAGAACTGCGGCGGAAACGCACGCATTTCTGTTCAATCTTGATGTGTCCAGATTGGTCATGGTTGATCCTTGTGGTGGTTGATGTCTCTTGATTTCGCTGATCCGGTGAGGCAATGACCACAAAGCGGTCAAACCCACGCGAGGCGAAATGTATCAACCCAATATGACAATCTGATGAAAAGCGTTGCGAATCGGCAAAGCTGTTGTATTCGCATCAATCATTGCGTCAAAAAAACCACAACAACTTAATGGGATAGGGCGGGGAGGAGCGGTTTGCGATGTTTTTCTTTACTGGGTTCCTTACCCTGGAGCCAATACTCGCTAAGCCGGTCGATGGTGCCATTGACCCTCTGGAGGTTGATCCAGGTATTCAGAGTATCTTCCAACAGGACATCAAATCCCGCCACGGCGAAGGCCAGAGGTGCGCGTTCGGGACGTTGGAAGGGGTTGACAACCGTGTATTGAGGGTGGACCAGCGTCCAGGCGGATCCACTCTCGGCATGTGTTGCAAAAACATCATAGTCGGCCTGCGTGTCTTCAAAGAACTCTGCTGGCGATGCAATGCGATCAATTATGGCATGCGGGAAATGGCGACGAATGCTCTCCTCAAAGAGGCTGCCTTCGGTCACCGCTATGTGGGGGTTTTCCTGCTCATTGATGCGATCTTCCGACTCAAACTCGGTGCGTCGGTGATCGGGGACGACGAGGGCTAGGTTCACGATGAAATAGGGCTCGGTCAGGATCATCCGAATGGAGCGTTCGAGAGTGACTGAGATACCGGAGATGGCGATATCAAAGTGATCATGGTCAATCTGATCTTGCTGGGTTGAGCGCTTATAGGGGACGAACTCCAGAGATACGCCGAGTTCCTGAGCAAATTTCACCATGAGGTCGACATCGAGCCCAACGAGATTGCCCTGTGAGTTGATAAAGGAGTAAGGGAGGTAGTCTTCCTGGTAGCCTACTCTCAGGACTCCACGACTTTTGATGCGTTCCAGCCGGTTCTTAAAGTGCTGCATGGAAACGGGATTGGGACCCGCTGGAAGGATGGTGACCGCCGTTTTCGGGGATGCGTAGAGGTTGGTCCGGTTCAAAATCAGATGTCGGTTGTCATCGGATACGGAAAGACTCTCCAGTGGTGATCGAATGACGAGCAGGGTCAGGTTAATGACAGCTGCAATCAGGAGGGAATTTCTGACGAGCTTTCCCCATTGAAATTCAAATCGTCCAGTCATGCGGGCCGTTGCCAGCAGGGTAAATGCGAGGTAATGCATGGTCCCGAGGGCGTCACTGAAGCGTCCGGCGAAAACACCCGAGGCAAGAAACAGCTGGAACATGTCCTGAGGAATCTGGAACACATTCAGCAGAAAGGGAATGGCCAAAAGGACCTTTCCGAACATCAGGAAGGATCCGAGCCAGTAAAGGTGAAGGTCTTCTCCAAACGTGAGTCGCTGGCCTACGAACCAACCCGCAAAGGATATAAAGAGGAGTGCTGCCACATTTCCGCTGTTGGGGAAGGGGTATGCGAGCGGCAGAATGAATTCTGCAAATTCGGCATTGCGCTCACCATCCTGTTCATCCTCCTGATAAAACGACTTCGTCGCTTCGATGAGGAGAGGGATGCTGGAGAGGACGCTGCCCGTGACAAATGCGGTCAGGAGGCTATCCGCCGAAATACGAAGAACGTCCCGATAGCGGATTCGGGTAAAGGTGCACACTAAAAGTGGCAGCACCACGAAGGTCAAGATAAGGATGCAGGACCCCAAGGTCAGGTAGTAGGCTTCTAGTCGCTCAAATTCACGCACGGGTATGGTTCCTGCTGCGTGAGCCGTGATCGCGAAGATCCCATAGGGCGTCAACTGAACCACCATGCCATTGACTTTGTGAAGGCTCCGGGCAGAGATGTTCATCAGCTCGATCATCCCGTGTTTGGCATCAAAGCCCGCAAGGCCAACGCCGAAAAGGATGCAGAAAATTACCACCGCCGGAACCGAGTTCTCCGCCAGCGATTTGAAAGGATTGGAGGGGATAAAGAGTCGGAGCCAGTCGACTGTCGGTGGCGCTTCGATGAGTGAGCTACTGAAGAAGTGGCTGGTGTGAAGCACCGGAAAGGCGCTTGAGAAGGACAGGGCCGTGATGACCGCAAAAAGCCAGAGTAGAACGTAGGTTACCAGCCCGGTTCGGGCCAGTAGCCTGAGTTCCTGCATATTGAGTCGGCCGATATTGCCGATCAGTGAGAAGACGATGAAGGGAAGCACCGTCATCTGCATCAGGCCAACATACGTATCGCCAATGGATTTGAGAGGCTGGACCGCCTCGCCAAGAGACAGACCCAACCCGGCCCCCGCGAGGAGGCCAATCACGATTTTGGTTGTCAGTGGGATAGGGCGACGCTGGCGATGGTTACCCTGAGGGGTGGGTGCGTTGACGGTCACATTTGTTCCGAGAACCGATACCCAAATCCTCGCACGGTCTGAATCAGATTATCCTTTTCAAACTCGGCCAGAAGCTTTCTTAGTCGTCGAATGTGGACGTCCACGGTCCTCTCTTCAATGGAGCTGTGACGGCCCCAGACATGGTCCAGAAGCTGCGAGCGGGTATAGAGCCGATCCTGATTGGAAAGGAAGAACTCCAGCAACCGATATTCGGTCGGACTGATGTTCACCGGAACACCATTGATCAGAACGCGATGCTGGTCAGCGATCAGGGTGACGCCCCCGGCTTCGATGCGATTCAGCTTTTCAAGTTTTCCGCATCTTCTGAGAACGGCGCGGACTCGGGCCACCAGTTCGCGGGAGGAAAACGGTTTGGTGATATGGTCATCAAGCCCGGTATCGAGGCTTCTGATCTTGTCATCCACCTCTCCGCGGGCGGTCAGCATGATGATTGGAAGGGAGGTGTATTTGTCATCCTTTTTGAGGCGACGAGCCCACTCGATCCCGCTCTGGCCTGGAAGCATCCAGTCCAAAAGCATCAGATCTGGCAGTTTCTGCTGAATTTGCAACAGTGCTTTGTGGGTGTCACCCGCCGTCAGGACTTCAAACTCAGCCTGTTCGAGTATGTCCTTTAGCATGTCCCGAATGCCAATGTCATCCTCAACGACCAAAATGCTCAACATGATCATTCCTCGATCATTAGAATCCGGACCACTTTAGACGGGGATTATGACACGTCGGTTAAGGTCCGGATGCGGTCCAGTGATTCTAGCCTTGGAGCAAGGGGGCCCAGCGAGGGAAGAGGATGAGTCCCCAGGTCAGCCCGGCCAGGGCCAGCGATGTGAGAACTGCAGCAGAGCCGACGTCCTTGGCGCGACCCGAAAGTTCATGGCGCTCAAAACTGATGCGATCGACCACGATCTCGATCCCGGTATTGAGAAGCTCAACAATCATCACCAGGATGATGCTTCCGGTCAGAAGGACCTTCTCAACAGCGGTATCCCCGATCCAAAGCCCCAGGGGGCCCGCGATGACAAAGAGGTAGACTTCCTGTCTGAAGGCTTCCTCGTGAACCCAGGTGGCCTTATATCCACGAATGGAATGGAAGAAGGCCGCATAAATTCGGGCGACGCCCTTGAGGTTCTGTCCAGCCATAATGCTCTGTTTACTCCTTTAACTATAGGTGGTGTCGATTCGGGCGAATTGAAACGCCATCATCATTACGAATTAATTGATTCGTTCGCAGCGATCCCAAATTTCTTCAATCCAGGATTGATCGACCTCGAGGTTGCCCTTCATCAGCCAGTCGACGACGGCAGCGGGAACGTCCGGGAATCGAATGAGGTGAGCCGATTCCTTGGCAAGCCAGCTTTCGATTTTTCCAGCATCGAGGTCATGCATGACCTCGGCAAGGCCGAGTTCATCCAGTGCCAGCGCGTTACAAAGCTGCTCAACCTGACCATGGAGTGGCTTCACCAGCAGTTTTTTACCCATATGCAACGATTCGCTGGGAAGTTCGAAGCCCGCGTTGGTAATGACCCCTGCACAATCTGCAAAATCCTTCTGGAAGCCTTGCCTTGAAAGTCCCTTGACCTCGATGTGGGCCGTATCCCCGCCGGTCGGGGTCGCGCCTCCTGGGTTATACACATGGAACTCGAAGGCGTTATAGGGTTTCAGGAGCTGGATGACCTCCTGAACGTCCTCGAAGGGAAGATAGACGATGATCTTGCCCGGCTTGTGACCCCCATCGGGCGCCTTGGTCTCAATGATGGGCGGAAGAATGGGTCCATTGAAATGATGCCAATGGACACCGAGCCCCACACTGGCCGGCGCAAAGTATTTGAGGATCCATAGTCCAAGAACGTCATTTCCGGCAATCGGGATTTGATGGCCAAAAGCATACTGATGCCCGATCCCGACCGTTTTGATGCCTTGCATCTTCGCGGCCCAGGCCGTCACGGGTTCGAAATCAGTAACGACGAGATCGTAACCGCTCAGATCAAGGGAGCGGATATCCCGAATAAACTCGATCAGATTGTTTCTCAACGCCGTTTGGATATATTGAATATTGCCGTGGCTCGTGGCGAAAGTCAGGCCGGCTCGCCATTGGAAATCCCCAAAAGCTTCCATTTCAAAAAACTGATCTCGCGGACGACCGGTAAAAAGCCAATCGACCTGGACGTCTTTGCCCTTGAATTTTTGGGCAATGGCTCTTGCGCGCGTAATGTGCCCGTTGCCGGTGCCCTGGACGCCGTAAAAGATTTTCACTTGAGTAGGATCTCCATGCTGAGGAAGGCAAGGCCGCTTCCCATAAGGGCACCAATCAGCGTGTCCGTGGGAAAGTGGACGCCCAGGACGACCCGGGCCATAGCAACCGTGGAAGCCCAGAGCATGACCAATGGCGCTGCCCAGGGATGGAATGAACTAATCAAAGTCGCTACCAGAAAGGCCGCGGAGGTATGGCCGGATGGAAAGCTGAAGCGATCACCGGGCGTAATGAAATTCTGGGTATTCAGAGCAACGTAGGGGCGGCTTCTTTTAAAAAGGTTTTTCAGGACGAAATAAAGGGGACGTTCCAACAAGAAGCCCAAAAGAAGGGAGCCGAGGAATCCGGCATCACCCGGTTGGTTGCTAAGTGCCAGCCACAGCATGAGGGCCAGATAAAGCGGGCCATTGGCCGTTCGGGAGATGACTTTGGCAATGCGGACCATCTGATCTTGGGTCTTGCGACTGGCGACCCACATGAAGATCGTGACATCACAGCGGTGAATCGAGCGAATGACATTCATGGCATCACCTTAGAGGGAGGTTGGGGTTTTGATCAGTCGATATCATTGCGCTGCCTCTGAATCGAAAGGTGCAAGATGACTTTCGAAAAGACGGGCGCATTTGTCCCAGGAGTAATTGAGGGCATAGTCGCGACAATTCTTGGGGTCTTTCTCAAGGGCGTGGGCAACGGCGACCCCCAGATCCTCATTCAGGTGGCCAATCGCATCACTCAGGATGACATCCTTGGGTCCTGGAACCGGGTAGGCGGCGACTGGAACGCCACAGGCCAGAGCTTCCAGCATGACCAGCCCAAACGTATCCGTCCGGCTGGGGAAAACAAAGGCATCGGCATCCGAAACATGTTCGGCCAGTTCTACGCCTTTTTTGTAGCCCAGGAAGACCACGTCAGGATATTTGGCCTCAAGCTCAGCGCGCTGGGGACCATCACCCACCACGAATTTGGTGCCGGGTGTGTCGAGCGACAGAAAGGCTTCGATATTTTTCTCGATAGCAACCCGGCCAACATAGAGCAATTTGGGACCCTTGCCCTCAAGCTTGCTGACATTTCTCGGGCAAAAGAGGGTGGTGTCCACACCGCGTGACCACAGGACGGGGTTTTTGAGGCCGCGTGCCTTCAGTTGTTCAACAAGGCCGGGAGTGGCGGTCATGGTGCGCTTGGCGGGGTTGTGAAACCATGCCAGAAAGGCGTATCCCCAGGAGACAGGAATTCCCGTCCTGACATTCACATATTCAGCAAACAGCGTATGAAATGAGGTGGTGAATGGCAGCTTACGGCTTATGCAGTAGCTTCGCGCGGCCAGCCCCAGAGGACCTTCTGTTGCAATGTGAATCGCATCCGGGGCAAAGGCTTCGAGCCGATGAACCGTTTTACGTTTGCAGCCTATGGCCAGACGAATTTCGGGGTAAGTAGGGCAGGGCCAGTTGCGGTATTGGTCGGGGGTAAAGAGCTCCACATCGTGCCCAAACTCGCGCAGCTTTGTGGCGATGGTGGACAGGGTGGTCACAACCCCATTGATCTGAGGGTGCCAGGCATCCGTAATGAGTGCGATCTTCAAGAGGGCCTCCTCGGCCAGATATGGAGAGGATGCGGTGCGCGAGTGGCTTTCTCCTCGATGGGAATAAAAGCCTGGAACGCCCAAGTCCTCCGACTTAGGGCACTTTATTGCTTTAGTGTGAAAGCGACGTGAAGGGATTGTGACGGTTCTGTAACAATTCGTTTAGTTGGAGTGCTGAGCAGCCGCTATCAACCCGATGACGGATTGATGAAGGCGTCGGGCCAACTGCTCCTTTGAGAGATTTTCAGGGACGATGACGGCACCATAAGAGATGATCAGTTGGATCTCTTGCAGGGTCAGAACCCTGAGGAGGTGCCTTACGAAGGTATCCTCCCCAATGAAGGGGGCGATCTTTCTTGCTGTGCCCTGGTACCGCAAGGCAACGGGTTGTAGCGGCGACTGACATTGCACGGCCGGTTCCAGGAGTTTGCTACCGAACCGACGGACTTCAGATCCATCGGTCGTGGTGGCCTCAGGAAAGAGCATGAGTGCAATTCCAGCCTCCAGATGAGCCCGCATCGTTCGAGCCATCTCCTGCGTGGCTTCGCGATTACCGCGTTGAATGAAAAGCGTTCCGATACCCGAAAAAATGGACCCCATGAGAGGCCAAGTACTGACCTCGTGTTTGGCGACAAAGACAAGATCGTGCTCGGTGGCGAGAGCCAGGATATCAATCCACGAAATATGGTTTGAAACCCAGAGATTCGCCTCTCGCCCCGGAAAGCCTTCTCGTTGAATCTTGAGATTGAGGATTCTGCAAAGGACGCGGCACCAGTGCATGACGCACTGATTGCGAATGGTGCGATAGCGAGAGGAGGATGAGGGCCCTGACCACGGAATCACGGTTTTTGCGATCAATAGTCCTGTCAGCAGCATCAGGACGATCAGCGGCAATCTAAGCGAGGCTCGGAGCCATCCCAATGTTGATTTCACTG
>JBDKLO010000061.1:0-3476 GCA_039795615.1 Pseudomonadota bacterium | reverse complement strand
CGGGGTTCAGCTTGCTAAGAGCAACTATGCGGCGGAGGCTGCCTTTGTCCTCGATGTCATGACTATTTGCATCGGAACGGCCCTCCAGAATGGCTAAGCCGCGACTGACATCGTCATGGATCGTTCCTACCACGGAAGCGACCTTTCGAACCCGCTTGAATGGCTCGTATATCTCCGCAGCCGTTTGGCGGGTTGTGGGTTCTAGGTTGGCGAAGTGCCTCTGCGTGGAGGCAAGGTGATATTGCAGGAAGCTGACAGCTCCCTGAGGGTGTGTGCATTTGAGCATTGTGTGGACTCCAGGAAGTTGAGATTTCCGAGCCCGAGTCTTCGGCGATCATGGCTTGCAACTGCACCGTGCCATGCGGTTTCTGAGCGTTAGTAAACCTCAGCGGCGGGCCAGCCCGCAGACGTATGATAAATCGATTTATCTATTGGCTCCAGCCAATCCCGATGCCCTGGATGTCGCTTTGCCAGTTTCCTCAGGGCCACAACACCCATGGCCTGCACCGCCGATCGGTTTCGATGCATGAGAACGCTGATTTCATCCGCGGTCATGGGTCCGAACTCCTCAACTACAGCCATTAAAACGCCTTCAGGGAGATCGCCGTTAAGCTCCGACGCCAATTCTCGCAGCACCTCAGAACGCACCAGATAATTAACCATTTGCCACCCGGAATGCCTTCTGAAGTGGTCCCTCTAAATCGCCCTGTGCTGGTTTTTGGAGCACGGTATCCGCTGGCACCACCTGAAGAACGCTGCCCGCTGGAACCTTGAGGAACCCGGCCAGCACCGATGAGACGATCAGTTGATTTCCCATTTGCCATGATCCTGGATGAAACCTCCAGACGAACGGGCCTTTGTCTTCGCTCTTGTGGAATGGAAACGCGACGAACACTCCCATGGTTTCGATAGAGGAAATTGTCCCGAAATAGTCGCCTGAAGGTAGCCGAATTCGATCTCCAATTTGCATCAATGCGGCCTCGCTCGCTTCAGTATTACCGGTTGACCCTTTGCCAGGGTATCCGCCATAGCTTCAATTTGGGCTCTGGTGACTCTTTCTAGCTCAGGCTTAACAAACCGCTCCACATCCTCCCATGCCGAATCGATTAATGCCTGGGGAAAGAACTCAAGCAAGGCCTCATCGCCAGATGCATCGACATTATCGACGTGAAGCCTTCCCGCCAGAAGTCCGCTACACAGGCAGTGCAGCATCCGATCACGGTCACTCAAGATGTCATTGGGCCACTCTGGAATGGTCTCAATGAATGTTCCGCATGCGGAATGCCGTATCTGGACGGATACCGCACCAAAAACCAAGTTGCTTAAGCCATGGGCCACTTCATGCTTTACAAGATCAAGCATCGGCAAGTCTCCATAAAAAGAGGGCCCCTTAAGGGCCCTTTGAGGTGGGAAGATTCTTTAGTTTTTGCGATCAGGGCGAGACTGAATTTCAGCTAGCTCGTCCTCAAGCGTTTCCATGATCCTCTGGCGTTCGTCGGCCTGATCTTTCGCAATCAATGCCATGATTTCAGGTCCAGCCTGAGACTGAGCTAGGTTCTCCCTGAAACGATCATCCCGACGTTGCATGGCGGCCTTGAGTTCGGGTTCAACATTCCTTGCGGCGTAGGCTACAGCCATGTCGAAAAACCCTTGCGGCGTATTGATCAGAGCGTCAGTCAACTGTGATTTTGAAATACGCTCAACGTAAACCTTCACGCCACTCAAAATACTATCCGCCATGCCATGAATCATGGCCGCCATGTCAGGGCGTGAGACGTCCACCCCATACGCGTCATTCAAGCTCATCATGTGACTGCGAAACATATCCCTAACGTGAAGTTCTGAGGCCAAAGCCTTGGTGTGACGGTCGGCGATTTCACCAACCTTTTTCTCGATCATTGTTGATGTGTTCATCGTGCGAACTCCAAAGATTTGGTGCGAAGGGCTTCAGCGGCATGGATCCCAAAGGCAAGAGCAGCATTCTTGGAGGCCTGCACCTCGGCATGAACCATACCCAGAGTTGAGTCGATTCGGGCCATGATTTCGGCCTTTCCAGCCTTTTCCCCGCTAACAACCCCGTCAACAAGAGATTCAGCCACTGCGTGGATGTTGGCCATCAATTCCTGCTTAGTCGCCAAATGCTTGATGTCAGGGATCCGGTTGGTTAGATCCGCGTGACCCTGCCCCAATGCTGTCAGGTCTGCCCTAAGCGACTTGAGCTCAGCGGAATGATCCGGAGGCAGAGTGAACCCCCTGATGATGGTTTCAAGGTTCTGAATGCGACCTAAAATTTCCTGTTCCATCATTTCGCCCTCGTAATTTCAGTGCGGCGACGGGTGGATGCCCCGAACTTGCGGTCATGCAGCACCTGAACCGCCTTCAATTTGTATTCCTGAACCGTGACATCCTGGAATCCCGCTGATTGACTGAGCAAAAACCTCTTTCCCCTCATCGCCACGATTGACGCACTTTTGGTGCGTTCAACCCATGTTGCCTTAACTCGCTGTAGTTCAGCCTTTGCCCCGGAAATGTTTCGGCGGATGTCGCTAGCCAATGCTTGTAGATCGATTCCACCTGATCCTATGTTTCCTGCCGATTTAGCCTGATCGCAGAAAAAGCGAACAGATTCGTCATGGGGTGGGATGGAGGACTTTCCCTCCAAGTAAGAAGCGGCCACTTCAAAGTCGGCAGCAACCTCAAGGCCCGCATCGATCTTTGCCAGGGCGTTCTTGACGGCCTGGGAAAATTCCCCTTCGGCCTTGGCATGTTCACCCCGTGGATCCGGTTGGGTGGACTTGAGAATAATGTCCCCGAGGGAATCATCCGGGGATACTGGGCTGAATGACGCACGGATCGCCGCGGACCTTACGTCAAAGGCTCGGAAGCATGCCCGAATATCGGCCTCTGCCTCTGAGATGTGTTCACTGCATGTTTTCATGGGTTCTCCTTTACTGGATTGCTCGACTTGAGGGGGTGAGACGCACCCCAGTGACATATTAAGGCAGTTTGGAGCCGATGGGTTCAAATGCCCAATTTTTCGGCCTCCTGAGATGCCCGAGAATCGACGAAAAGGGTCTAGGTAGGGGTACGGGCAGGGGTGTATTTTGAGGATTTTGGGCTATTGGCATCACCACCGGCCCCATGTCCCGGGGGAGGCTGGAATGTCGGCAATCATGCAGCCCACATCCCATACCCTTTTCTGGGATGCCACCTGAATAGCGGAAAGCATACTCATGCAACCGTCGATCTTGGCCTGGCCAATACCAGACTTCCCAGCGTCAAACTTCTTCATTCGATCATTCTCCAGGATCAAGTTCTTAACGTTGGCCGTGAGGAGGGGTTGCCCGATATGGAGCAATCTCCCGTCATGGGCCAGCCCGCCGGCAAACTCTAGAGCTTGCTTCAACGTCCAGTTCTGGGCAACAGAGGTGTATTGCGTACCCACTGCTCCTTCGAACCTCTCCTTGAACCCACTC
>JBDKLO010000060.1:0-8099 GCA_039795615.1 Pseudomonadota bacterium | reverse complement strand
CAGACTCTCGATGGTGGTTTGAATGGCATCGTGAAGAATCGCCGAGAGCTTTTCCCAATACAACATGACCTTTCTACAGACGGAGATTTTATCCATGGCAAAAATCAATAAGCTGCTCGTTGGCGAAGCACTTTTCGGTGATGGCAACGAAATCGCACACATCGACCTGATTCTGGGGCCGCGTGGCAGCGCTGCGGAATCGGCTTTCGCTAACTGCGTCACCAACAACAAGGATGGCTTCACCAGCCTCCTCGCGGTTGTTGCACCGAACCTGCTCTGCAAGCCGGCAACCGTCATGTTCAACAAGGTCACCATCAAGAATGGCAAACAGGCCACCCAGATGTTTGGACCGGCACAGCGTGGCGTGGCCATGGCCGTTGCAGATTGCGTTGAAGATGGCACCATTCCTGTCGAAGAAGCCGATGACCTTTTCGTCAGCGTTGGCGTTTTCATCCACTGGTTGGCAGAAGACGATGCCAAGATCCAGGACTACAACTATGAAGCGACCAAGCTGTCCATCAAGCGCGCTGTTGCAGGCGAGCCGAAGGCAGCTGACGTTGTCAAGCAGAAGGGTCAATCTGAGCACCCCTTCGCTGCACACAAGTAAAGGCCCTTAGGTCAGAGTGGGGAGAGATCCTCGAATCTCCCTCATCGGCCTTAGCCTCTGTTTCGGCTCCAATAAGGGAGTCCCCTTAAGCCGAGGCAGAACGATAACGAATGGGGAGTCGCCCAAGGGCGTCTCCCCATTTTTATTTTGAATGAGCCGATTTCCTTAACGTTGAAGTACGGTGAGGATCACAATACCAAGCGAAAGGCTAATCAACATCAGCGCCAAAATGATCCAGACGGCAAGATTTTTCATGGGGTGAGCTCCTTTGGCGTCGGTGGTGGTGGGGGAGGGATTCTCTCGGAGAAGGGTGAAGGGAGCCTGCTCATAGGATTTAAAGCAGCTCCAGTCGGGACGTTTTTTCGCGCTCAGAATCAGGCTTTGAGTCCCTGCTCTTTTTGCCGCTTCCCCGTCACGGTCAATGCGATCGCCGACCATCAGTGTCCTTGAAGGGGGGGCGCCTGCTTGATCCATCAGTTCGATGAGTCCGCGTGGATTGGGCTTTAAAACCCGGACATTTGCATCTTCGGCTGAAACCACAAAATCTGCTTCAAGCGCCAAGGCTTTGAGTTTCTGGTTTGCTGGGTAGTCCGAGAAGACAGCAATTTTTATTCCCCTCGAGCGAAGCCCCTCAAAGACCTCCGTTAAGCCAGAATAGCGGCAGGCCTTCAGATAGGCCAGGGGCCTGACTTCAATCCATTCATGGACGATCTCGGCAATTCTCTCGGGTGAAATCCCGGTGATCTTCGAGGTTTCCTCAAAGAGAGCCGATTCAAAGTTCTGCGCTTCCCGGCTCCCAAGATCCTCTCTCACCCGGCGAAAATGCTTGAGTACCTTGAGTGTCTCCAGTGAGCCTGATGCCAAGGTATGCAGAGAGAGGGCAAGCAACATGCGGATTCTCAAGGGCGTCTGGGCATAAAGGGTTCCATCGACGTCAAAGACAACAAGTTCAATCGTGTTCCAGAAACGGTCGTCACTTTTCACAGCGTTTTCTTCCCATCAGTTGGCCCCTGATTCCTCACCCTAACGTCACGAATTTTAGGGCAACGACTCTGGTCTGGGTCTGGGTTTTTCCAAAAGGCACGCAAAGAATTAGATTGTGTACACTCTGACTTCGGATCGATCCCACCTTGCATGATTTAGGAGTCACTCATGGCAGCAAATAAAGAAACGGGCACGACAAAAACCACCGCGAAGGAATGGATCAATAAGATTGATCAGTCGTCAATCGCTGATCTTCGCAAAAAGTACCCCAAGGCCATCTGGCTGGTTGGCGGTATTGTTCTTCTTTCCCTGATCATTTAATCGCTTGATCAGGTGTCCGGGCGCGCCCGGGCATCGGGCCGCTTCCCCTCCATCTTCTCGCGCCAAGCGGGATGCTGGGGGGATATTTTGAATGCCTTTCACACAAGGAGATTTTTGTGACCTCGTTTATTATTTCAGCCAGCCAAGGCACCAATGACCCCACCATGGCGAGTCTTCCCTTTATTGCGGCTAAAAGTGCTGGGGAATCAGGTCATGACGTCGTTCTTTGGCTTTGGAATGAGGCTGTCACTCTTGCTCGAGAGGGCGTTGCCGACCATGTCGCTGGCGTCAATCTCACGCCACTTTCGGAACTCCTGATGGCAGTTCAACTTGCCGGAATTCCAATTTGGGTCTGTGGAGCGTGCGCTGTCGCGCGTGGCATTGGGGTAGAGGACCTGGTCGCCGGTTCTGAGATTAAGGCGATGCCCGACTTTATCGCGGCGGTCGCTGAAAGAGATCGCAACGTCAGTTTCTAACGCAGTGCAGGTCCGGTTGGTCTACTACAGTTTGAAGACCAGCCGGAGCTCGGCGGTTTGGGGCCGTTTTGTGAGTGATTCTTCGTCGTCCGAGGTCCTCAGCTTTTTCAAATTCATATCCCGGGCGGTATCGGTACTGAATTCCGTATAGACCTCGTCGGCGAGCTGTCGAATCAGGAACCCCGCCATCTGAAGGACGCCATTCTCGTTTTCGATCAGTTCATCAGCACTTGGCGGCGTCATCGCTAAAGGAACGGAGAGTCCTGCATATCGGATGATGACCGAGAATGTGAACTCATTGGACAGGGTTTCGACTTCTACTGTCTCCTGACCCTCTCCGTTGGCCAGAAACAGCTCGTACTGCGTCAAAAGTTCAAAGACCTGCCAGGTGGCATAGATGGAGCGTTGGACCAGTTCGCGCGCTGCGCCCCAACTTTTGCCTTGGTGCTCTAGAAATTCCGAAAGCATCGTCTGGGAGGTGTGACAGGCATCGAAGGTTCTGCGCTCCCTCGTTGTTGCACCCAGCCTGAACAGCATGGTCAATGCAAGGGTCGAAAAAATTCCGATGCTGACACTGGAAAACAATACGGGCTGTATCCACGTGGGGGTACTTTCCAGAAGGGCGGCGCCATGTGACTCAAAGTTGATCCCGAGGAGGATCCCAAAGCCGATCGCGATGATCTTTCGGTTATCGAGCAGTCGAGAGGTGATGATCTGAAGGCCCGCCATCATCGTGAAACAGCTGAGGAAAATCATCGCCGAGCCCGTCAGGACATCCGGCAACAGGGTCCAGAACAGGATGACCTTGGGCATGAACGCCAGAAGGACACTGAAACCGCCGAGCCAAAGGGCAATGTAACGACTGGTACAGCCTGTCGCAGCCGCCATGGTCACGGCGCCTCCACTCGAGGTGACAGGAACCCCGTGCAATAGGGCACTGACGACATTGGTCACACCTTCGGCCACGATCCCCCGCTGGATCTGGTTCATTTCAGGGCGCTTCCAATCGGCATCATTGAATCGCTGGGAGGCGACCAGGCCCCCGAACGCATGCAATGCCAGAAAAAGGCCGGTCATCATGACAGCAGGAAGACTCTGAAGATCGATGCTCCAGCTGCCAAAAGACATCTGCGGCATATAGAACCATGGGGAATTCGCGATCACGGTCTGGGTGCTTTCCGGAATATGCACGGTCGCAAGACAGGCAAGAAATCCAGTGGCAAGTCCAATAAAGGCTGAAAAGAGGTGAATGAAGCCCTTGAACCACACATTGGCGACAATCATGGTCCCCAGGGTGGCAATGAACCCCATCCATTGTTGGCTGACGGTGAGCTCAAGATCCTCAGGACTAAGGATCAGGGTGAGACCATTGTGCCCAAGTCCCAGACCGATCAGCAGGACGGCAACCCCCGCCACCTGAAGATTGAAGATCCCGCGAAAACGGTGAAAGGCAAAACTAAAGAGGACTTGGGTCAGGCCTACGACACCGACCGCTCCAAAGACGGCACTCAGACCGCCCGCCGTCTTGGCCATGAGAAGCGCGCCGAAGGTGGAGGAGGTGGCCTGCAAGGGGCAAAACAACCGGGCGCCGATTCCCCATCGGCTGATGGTTTGAAGGACCACGCCAAATCCTGAGGCGAGCAGCGTCGCGGAAACCAGCTGCATCGACTCATCAGGGTTGAGCTGCAATGTTCTGGCAAAGAACGGGGAGACCACAAGGTAAACCGAGAGGAATGACAGTTGTTGCAGCGCCATCGCCGCTGCAATGTGAAAGGGCGGGCGGTCATCGGTCCAGTAGGTGATATGGTCAGGTTTTCGCATCGAAAGGACGTTCCAAAGGCAATCGCATCGTGGGGGTCGTAAAATCGGGATAAGATTCGGCCCAAGGGCTATGCGACTTAGTTTAACGTGCATCGCCCTTGGGGCGGACCCTTTCTCGTTTTCTCTGGATGGACATGCGATTTCAAACCCGACTTCTGCGCGTTGTACTTCCTCTCCTGGCCCTGAGCGTCCTGGGGTCCATCACGGCCATGGGTCTTTATTCCCGGGACGCGATGCTCGATCAGGCGGGTCGGGATGGACAGCTCTTGGCCAGCGTTGTCGGTCGTAGCATCGAAGTCAGCCAGAAAGTGGAGAGAGGATCGGAGAACATCGTTTCCATGGATATGGTGGCGAGCGCCAGGATCATCAGTCAGTTCGTCGCTGTGGCCGAGCAGTGCAAACTCCCCATCAATGACATCCGTGACCGTCTCACCACCATGGTGAGTGAGGATGGCTTAAGTGAAATTCTGGTAACGGATGCCAATGGCAAGACCTACCTCGATACCTCGGGTGTAGGGGCCTTCCAATTCCTGCCCGACCCCAAGACCCAACCCCAGGCCTCGGAGTTTTATCGCCTGCTTTCGGCTAAAACGGCGCAATCGGTCGTTCAGGGCGTGATTCCCAGGGAGGTCGATGGGCGACCTTTCAAATATGTCGGTGTCTCTGGCGTGGATCATCCCCGAATCGTCCAGGTGGGGCTGGATGGCAGCATGCTGGATGTCCTGAATCAATCGATCGGTGTCCAGCAACTGCTCGATCACATGGTCAATGAGAGCGTGATTTTCAGGATCTGGGTTGTCGATATCGGTGGACGGGTGCAGCAGTTCGCCGATGACGAGGGGGATATGAGTCATCGGGCCCTCTCGTCTCAGGATTTCAGCATGCTGAGCGATGTCATCAATCAGGCCAGCGCCAAAAGTCGACTGGATGGCGACCACATTTCTGTGGCGGCTCCCCTCATGACCAGTGGTCATCTGGAAGGGACCGCCTTGGATGAGGTGCAAAACAGTCGAATGACCGATTCGGTTCGGGGCGCCATTTTGATCCACATGTCGACCGGAGCACTTGAAGAGTTGCTTTATCGGGAGTTGGGCATTGCGAGTCTGACCTCCGTACTTTCTCTCCTCCTGGGTTTTCTGATTTTGACCGGCTTCACTCGCCGAGTGCTCGCTCCCGTTGGGGAGGCGGTGGATGCCGCTGAGCAGGTGGCCGCTGGCGACCTTTCCGTACAGATCAAGGGGCACGACACGGATGAAATCGGTAAGCTGAATTCGGCCCTGGCCCGCATGGTCAGCCATCTCAATTCATTGATTGGGGAGGTGCAGCATTCGACTGGGCATCTGGCTCAGACAGTCGTTCAGTTGAGCGAAATGTCACGTAACCAGGGTGATGGAGCGACCCGACTGAGCCTTGCCACCAATGAAATTGCTGCGGCAACGCAAGAGATTTCGGCGACTTCGGACGAACTGCTCAATACCATGACCTCGGTCACACATGTCACCAAGGAGACCAGTCAGCTCGCCAACGAAGGTCAGGAGTCGCTGGGCCGGATGGAGACTGTCATGCGAGATCTGGTGGATGCCTCCAGTTCCGTTTCGAGGCGTCTTGGCATGATTGCCGAACGCACGGAGGTGATTGCCAGCGTCACGACGACCATCACAAAGATCGCCGATCAAACCAATCTCCTTTCGTTGAATGCGTCCATGGAGGCTGATAAGGCGGGAGAATATGGTGTGGGCTTTGCGGTCCTCGCCCGCGAAATCAGGCGACTTGCCGATCAAACGGCTTTGGCTACACTCGATATCGAACAGATGGTTCAGGAAATGAAGGACGCAGTTTCGGGCGGCGTGAGCGAGATGCAGCGCTTTGCCGAAAAGGTCGATCGTAGCGTCAAGGATACGCAGGAAAGTAACGGCCGATTTTCAGAAATTCTCGATCGGGTCCGCTTCATGCTCCCGCGGTTTGCCGAAGTTCATGAGAGCATGCGCTCGCAATCGAGCGGTGCGCGGCAGATTCGTGATGCCATGGAAGGGCTTAAGGATACGGCCCAGTCGACCCAGACATCGGTCAAGGCAATGGGTGAGGCGACCCAGCAGCTTGAGGCGGCGATCGATAGTCTCAAGAAGGAAGTCAGTATTTTCAGGGTTCGATAAGCTCAAGTCGAACATCTCTTATGGAATAAAGTCATAAAAAGACGATCTAAATGAGGGTTTCGGCATCAGTTAAGATCAATATGGCCCATTCCTGAAGGGCTATCGTTGAGCGTCCCCGGAGGTTTCATGGGCCGCATTTCTTAACTTGATCGGAGCGAATATGAAGTCCGTCTTTTTTCCCGTGCTTGCTGCCTCCCTGATTTTGGGCGGATGCTCAGCCACTGCCGGCAAGCCGACTACGGTTGCTGCGGCGCCCCAGAAAGCCACCTGGTCCAAGGAAGATATTCTTGGGGAGTTTGTCTGTGGAACGAACGTTCTGATTCGCCACAAGAACGGACTCTTCTTGGAGACGGGAGAGGAGCTTAAGAAGCCGGACTACGCAGCCAAGGTTGTCACTAATGAAGAGGGTGGGTACACCACCGCCTACGATTACGATGAGAAGAACAATACCCTGGCGGTTACGAAATCTTCCCGCTATTACGGGGTAAGACCGACCGTCACCGTTAAATGTAATTGATCTTGAAGGCCCCTTGTGGGGGCCTGGTGGATTGCCGCCCCTCCGACCGGAACGCAAGGTTCTGGTCGGGGAGGTTGCAAAATAGCCTTATTGCGCCATGGCGAGATTGATGAGGGCGCCCAAGCCGGTGCGAAGTTCATCCATCGACACTACACCATCCTTGTTGGCATCCAACGCGTCGAAAATGGCGTCCGTTCCCAACCACTCTTCCCGGGAAATGGTTCCATCCCCGTTGTGATCGTAGATATTGAAAAGGTCATTGGCCGCTTTGGCTGCTTTGGGACCTTCCTCCAACTGAAGCAGGCGATGGCTCAGGAGTTTTTCGGTGTTTTCAAGGGCCTTGGTAAAGCCTTGAATCCCCTCAGCCAGCTTTTCGGAGGCCATGCGATCTTCGGCATGCATCGCTCTGAACGTGGTCTCATCAATGGTGATCCGAGTTTCCGCTGAGGCTTGGGCCGCTTCAGGCGTGAGTTTTCGGATGATCGGGGTTGAATCGGCTTCAAGTTCGGCCAGAAGATTTGGGGAAATGGTCAGAAGATCGCAACCGGCCAGTTCTTTGATTTCTCCCGTGTTACGGAAGCTCGCACCCATGATTTCGGTGCCATAGCCAAACTTCTTGTAGTAGTGATAAATGCGGGTCACCGAAAGCACGCCTGGATCTTCATGGGCGGCGTACTCCTTGCCCGTATCTTTTTTGTACCAGTCCAGAATCCGACCAACAAAGGGTGAAATCAGTCTGACGCCCGCTTCAGCGCAGGCTGCGGCCTGGTGAAGGCCAAAAAGCAAGGTCAGGTTGCAGTTAATGCCTTCCTTTTGAAGCGCCTCTGCAGCCTTGATGCCTTCCCAGGTCGAGGCGATTTTAATCAGCACGCGATCGGAATGAATACCTGCTTCCCGATAGGCGGCAATAATTTCGTGGGCCTTGGCAATCGTCTTGTCCGTGTCGAAGGAAAGCCGCGCATCGACTTCCGTTGAAACACGCCCTGGAACGATTTCCAGGATGCGAAGACCGAACGCTACAGCCAGTCGGTCGAAAGCCAGTGATACGACATCCGTGTTGCTCGCCGCAGTACCCAGGGATTTACGGGCACTCAGAAGGGTCTCGTCAACGACGTCCTGATATTCAGGCATCTGGGCTGCTGCCGCGATCAACGAGGGGTTGGTGGTCGTATCTCTTGGGGTGAACTTGCGAATCGCCTGAAAGTCTCCGGTGTCAGCAA
>JBDKLO010000059.1:0-36670 GCA_039795615.1 Pseudomonadota bacterium | reverse complement strand
AGACTAACTACGCCTTCGATTACATTCCGGTTGCTGTCGGCTATGTGCACGACACCCTCAATCGGGCGATGTTCCCCACCGAAGGTGGAGCGCAAAGAATTCAGATTATGGCGACTCCTCCTGTCTTTGGTTCCGATTCTGTCGCCTTCTTCAAGGCGAGCGCGAAGACGCAGCATTTTTTCCCTCTCGCGAAGGATCTGACGCTCCAGTTGGCGGCAGAAGCGGCCTACGGGGATGGATTTAATGGGGCTCCGGCCCTGCCATTTTGGGAAAACTTTTTTGCGGGTGGCCCCCAGTCGATGCGAGGCTTCTTCCCGAGCTCACTGGGTCCGAAGACCATCTCCAACCAGCTGGGTCAGGGCGGGCTTCTCTCGCTCGGGGGTTCGAGCAAGATCGTGATGCAGGCGGAAATTCTGGCGCCCCCTCCCTTTATGGAAGACAGCAAAAGCATCCGTATTGGTGCATTCTTTGACGTGGGTAACGTCTACTGCAACGCGTTTCAGGTGGCGGGTCCCAAAGGGTATACCTCCGCAAGCAACGGTAATCCCTCCGATGGCCTCTGCTACGCGCCGGTCAAAGGCGATTTCCTGCGCTACTCCCCGGGCATTCTCGCGCGCTGGATTTCACCGTTTGGCGCCATTGGTTTCAGTGTTGCGCGTCCTCTCAATACCGTCTACGGCGACCATCTCCAGTCGTTCCAGTTCTCCTTCGGCCAGACGTTCTAATCGGGTCGATAGAGTCCCCGTCTTTCAATTTCGGCGAGCACAGGGTCCGGTGTCAAATAGGCGGCACTGCGCCCCTGTTTGAGCAACCTTCGGATCTTTGAGGCTGAGATCTCGAGCTGCGTAACCGGGAGCTGAAGCGCAAAGCCCCGGGGCTGGTTGAGCAGCTGATCGGGATGCTGGCGCCAACGCTCTCTCAAGTGATCTTCCAGCGCTTTGGGCCAGTCGGGTGAATAGCCGGGACGACTCAGAATGATCAGGTGGGCCAATGATGTCAGCTGGGTCCAGCGCGACCACTCGGGAAGCCCTTGGGCCGCATCAAGCCCCAGAATGAGAGCCAATGACACGTCTTGACCGAGCGTTTCGCGGAGGGAAATCAGGGTGTCGACCATATAGGAGGGTCCGGGTCGATCCAGCTCCCGGGTATCGATTTCGAGCCGCGGGTCGGCGTGAGCTAAGGCAACTTCCATGAGTTTGACCCGGGCGCTTGACGAGGCTCCGGGTTCCTCCCGATGAGGCGGGACATGGCAGGGGACGAGGCGCAGTTCTGCCATCGGTGTGGCGTCGAGCACTTCCTGCGCCATCCGAAGATGCCCATGATGAATGGGGTCGAAGGTGCCGCCGAAAACGCCGATCAGCCTCATCTCATGGTCCTCTAGGTGAGGCTAACCCCGAATGTGGCCATCACCCAGCACCACGTACTTCTGGCTGGTGAGCCCTTCAAGGCCTACGGGTCCCCGAGCATGCAACTTATCGGTTGAAATGCCAATCTCGGCACCGAGGCCATATTCAAAACCGTCGGCGAAGCGTGTTGAGGCATTGACCATGACCGAGCTCGAGTCGACCTCTCGAAGAAACCGTCGGGCTCGCGTGTAGTCCTCGGTCACGATCGATTCGGTGTGGCCTGAACTGTGGCGGGCAATGTGATCCATGGCGGCATCAAGGTCTTCCACCACCCGGATGGAGAGGATCGGAGCCAAGTACTCGGTATCCCAATCGTCCTCAAGGGCAGGAACCGCAGCTGAAATCAAGCTAAGGGTTTGTGGGCAGCCCCGAAGCTCGACGCCTTTAGCTGTCAGCGCATCACCCAAGGCCGGCAACAGGGCCGGTGCCACCGCTTTTGCGACCAGCAAGGTTTCCATGGCATTGCATACCCCATAGCGCTGGGTTTTCGCGTTGACTGCAATTCGGAGGGCCTTTTCGGGGTCGCATCGGTCATCGATGAAGACATGACAAATCCCGTCAAGGTGCTTGATCACCGGGATCCTGGAGTCGGCCACGATTCGTTCGATCAAGCCCTTGCCGCCTCGCGGAATGATGACATCGACATGGCGATCCAACTTCAGAAGCTCACCCACGGCGGCACGATCGGTGGTGTCAATGAGCTGGACGCAATCCTCGCGGAGTCCCGCATCGTTGAGTCCGCCCCGGATACAGACAGCAATCGCCCTGTTGGAGTGAATGGATTCGGAGCCGCCTCGAAGGATGGTCGCATTGCCGGACTTGAGACACAGAGCTGCTGCATCCACCGTCACGTTGGGACGTGACTCATAGATGATCCCGATGACGCCCAGCGGTACCCGCATCCGACCCACCTGAATACCTGAGGGACGGTACGTCATATTCGTAATTTCACCCACGGGGTCCGGCAATGCGGCCACTTCACGAACGCCTTGGGCCATCGCCCGAATCCGGTTTTCGTTCAGTTCCAGCCGATCCAGTAGAGCCGCGTCCAATCCCTTGGCTCGGCCGGCTTCAAGATCCTTGGCGTTTTCTCCGATCAGAGTGGGGATTGCTGCTTCCAATCGTGCGGCAATGGCATCAAGGGCTCTGTTCTTGTCCCGGGTTTCGGCCCGGCCGATGGTCCGAGAGGCCTCGCGGGCCTTGACGCCGATCGCAAGAAGGTTCTGTTTGAGGGATTCGGACATAAGGCTTTCCATGATCAATGGGCAATATTCGACGGCGAAACGGCTCCGGTAGCCACGGCCACACAGAGTCCCCAAAGCGCATCCCAAGGATCGCCAGGAGCCAGGCCTTTCCCAATCCGGTCCACTTCTGCGGCACGAACCAGGCAGGAGCGGATGCCTTGGGGAGTTAGCCGCCCCAGCGCCGTTTGCATGACGCTTTTATGGCGATCCCAGAGACGATGGGTGCTGGCCAGGGCATCGTAGCTTTTGCCTTCGGCAAGTTCCCTTTTGAGGCGATTGGCAAGGCGCAGTTCTCGGGTTACCGACCAAAGGGCCACCTGAGGGGCAATCCCTTCGTTTTGGAGACCCTTGAGTATTCTTTGCGTGCGTCCCAGGTGCCCTGCAAGGATCTCCTCCGCCAGATCGAAGACGTCATAGCGAGAGTTATCGGCGACTGCTTCCCGTATCATGGCGTCGGTCACTTGACCGCCACCAAACAGGATCTGCAGCTTTTCGATTTCTTGCGCTGCAGCCAGAAGATTCCCTTCGACTCGGGCTGCGATCAGTCGAACACCCGACTGGTTCACCAGGAGTCCGCGGCTACTCATTCGGTGTTCAATCCAGCGGATCAGGCGATCGCCTTCGAGTGGCCAGACCTGAATATGAACGCCTTGAGTCTCCAGCTTTTGAAACCAGCCGGCTTGTTGGTCCTTGGCAGTCAGTTTCGGGAGCTGAACGAGCAGCAGAATTTCGTCTGAAGGGGATGTTGCGATGCCCGTTAAAACGTCTTGGCCCTCGCGGTCGGGCTTTTGGGGTAACCTCAGGTCGAGAATGCGGGGATCACCGAACAGGGAGCGCTCGCGGGCAGACATGCGAACGCTGGCCCATTCGAATCCGGTTTCGCCATCCATGATCTCCCGATCGATGAATCCCTGTTCGCGCGCAACGGCTCGGATCGCATCCACGCATTCCTGGCGTTGCAGGGGTTCATCGCCACTGACGATGTAGACCGGAGCGAGCTTTTTCTGGAGCTGCGCTGCGAGCTGGTCAACCCGGATTTTCACGGCTGCATGCTGCCATTGCTCAAAGGTTCGGGGCTGTTGGCCTTGGAGTCCTCCGTGGGGTTTTCGTAAGGAACCTTAGGCGGATTCTCAAGGATCAGCGTGACCTGCCTCAAAAGGGTCAGGGAGGCCTCGCTTTCCATCTCGGTCCGGTACTGCTGTTCCTCAAGTCCTTGACCCAGAGGGGAGGCCTGTGTGTTGAAGTACTCCCGTCGAATCGCAAGCTCACTGGGTTTGCTGAGCGCGTGCCCCTTGCTGTCATGAACCTCGTAAACCACGATGTAGTTGAGGTCAAACATGTTGGCGCGGCCAACGGCACTCAAGGTGATGGGACGCCGGATATGCCGCTGCTTGAGGATATTCACGACCACAGTCGCATCGCCGCTCTTGGTGGTGAATTTGCCACCGGCAATTTTCAACCGCTGAACGAAGAGGTTGTAGAGGTTGACGCTCGGTCCAATGCCAGTAAGGGCAATGGACTTGTCCTTGATGTTGTCAGGCAACCCCCCCCGAGGATGAAAGCCGCAGGCACCAAGGAGCCCAATCAAAACCAGCAGTGACGGGAGTCTGAGCATCTCTAGACCACGATGTTGACCAACTTGCCAGGAACGACGATCACCTTTTTGAGGGGTTGCCCTTCGACAAAGCGCTGAACGCCTTCATCAGCGAGGGCCAGGGCCTGAATGGCATCGCTCGTCGCCCCTACCGGTGCCGAAATCTTCCCACGGAGCTTGCCGTTGACTTGGACCACCATCTCGATTGCATCCTGAACCAGCGCGGATGCATCGACCTTGGGCCACGGAGCGGTGGCGATGATGCCCTCATGGCCCAGAGCCTCCCAGAGGCTTTGGGTGATGTGAGGAACGATGGGCGCCAACATCAGTGTGACTCTCTCCAGTGCCTCCTGGCGAATCCAGCGTCCGGCTTCGGAGGTGTCTTCGAACCTCGAGAGCGAATTCAGAAGCTCCATGTTAGCTGCAATCGCCGTATTGAAGGTAAAGCGGCGCCCCATATCGTCGGTCACCTTTTTCAGGGTCTCATGGACCTGCCGACGAATCTGCTTTTGGCCGTCATTGAAGGTGGAGGGTGCCGTTCCATCGGGAATCCCATTCTCGACATGCTGGGACACCTGTCGCCACAAACGCCTGAGGAACCTAAACCCGCCTTCGACGCCCGAGTCGGACCATTCGAGAGATTGGTCAGGGGGGGCTGCGAACATCGTGAAGAGTCGGACGGTGTCTGCACCATAACGGGTGACCAGGTGCTCGGGGTCGACGCCATTATTCTTGGACTTGGACATCTTTTCCGTGCCGCCGACCCGGACCGGTTGACCGTCCTTTTTTAGGAGGGCCGAGGTGATCCGTCCCTTGTCATCGGTCGTGACATCGACTTCATCGGGGCCGACATACTGTTTGCGGCCCTCGGCTTCCCGGAAGAAGGTCGGGGCGACCACCATGCCCTGTGTCAGCAGGCGGGCAAAGGGTTCCTTCGCCTTCAATAGCCCGGCATCTCGCAGGAGCTTGTGGTAGAAGCGCGAATACAAAAGGTGCAGGATCGCATGTTCGATTCCGCCAATGTACTGATCTACGGGGAGCCAGTAATTGGCCCGTTCGTCCAGCATGGCTTCGGCATTGTCTGCCGAGGTATAGCGCGCGAAATACCAGGACGACTCCATGAAGGTATCGAAGGTGTCCGTCTCCCTCTGGGCGGGCTTGCCGCAGCAGGGGCAGGGGACATTGACGAAATCATCCAGCCGCGTGAGAGGGGAGCCGACCCCCGTGATGTCGACGTCGCGAGGCAGCAGGACCGGGAGATCCTGATCCGGAACCGGAACGGTGCCACAGCTTTCGCAGGTGATGACGGGAACAGGGCAACCCCAGTAGCGCTGGCGCGAAACGCCCCAATCCCGGAGTCTGAAGTTGGTTTGCTTTTCACCCAGGTCAAGGGCCGCAAGATCCTTGGCAATGGCATCGACGGCTGCGCCATGGTCAAGACCATCATAGGCAGCGGAATGGACGCACACGCCGAGGGTCTTGTCTCCATACCAGTCCTGCCATTCGGCCTCATCGAAGGTCTCCTTGCCGTCTTTTCGGGCAATGACCTGCTGAATGCCAAGACCGTAGCGTTTGGCAAAATGGAAATCACGTTCGTCGTGGGCAGGGACTGCCATGACAGCGCCTTCGCCATAACTCATCAGGACGTAGTTGCCGACCCAGACGGGGATGTCGTTTCCGGTGAGGGGGTGGCGAACGGTCAGACCCGTGTCCATGCCCTTCTTTTCCATAGTGGCCATGTCGGCTTCGGCGGTGCCGCTTTGCTCGCACTCTCGAATGAAGTCGACAAGGTCTGGGCGGTGGCGAGCTGCATGAGCGGCCAGGGGGTGCTCTGGGGCGACCACGCAGAAGGTGACTCCCATGATGGTGTCGGCGCGGGTGGTGTAGACCCAAAGTTTTCCCTCTTTCCCTTCCAGGGTGTAGGGGAAGGCAAAGCGCACACCATGACTCTTACCAATCCAGTTGGCCTGCATGGTGCGAACCTGCTCGGGCCAGCCGTCCAGAGTATCGAGTTCTGCGAGGAGTTCCTCCGCATAGGCCGTAATGCGCATGAACCACTGCGAAATCTCCTTGCGGACGACGGGCGTGTCGCAACGCCAGCAGCAGCCTTCAATCACTTGTTCATTAGCCAGAACGGTATGGTCGTGCGGGCACCAGTTGACCGGAGCGGTCTTTTTGTAGACCAGTCCCTTCTCAAGCAGTCTCAGAAAAAACCATTGCTCCCAGCGGTAATATTCTGGCGAACACGTGGCAAGTTCACGTTGCCAGTCGTAGCCAAACCCAAGCTCCTTGAGCTGGCGCTTCATGTAGGCAATGTTTTCGAAGGTCCAGTCAGCCGGGTGAACGCCTTTGCCCATGGCGGCATTTTCAGCAGGAAGGCCAAAGGCATCCCAGCCCATGGGCTGGAGCACGTTTTTGCCGAGCATGCGCTGGTAGCGGGCCATGACGTCGCCAATGGTGTAGTTCCGGACATGGCCCATGTGCAGTCGGCCACTGGGATAGGGGAACATCGACAGGCAGTAGTACTTCTCCCGGGAGGGATCCTCGACCGCCCGGAAGACGCCTTTGTCTTCCCAAAGCTGCTGGGTTTTGGCTTCGATGATGGCGGGTTGGTAATTCTCTTCCATGGGGAGGGCTGTCGTCGGTAAATCCCGAAGGATACTAGAGGGGGATGGGTGCCGCAATTCAAAGCAGGCCGGGGTGTTGAACCCCCCGCCGAACGGCCCCTCCGGGATGCTGATCTGATAGACTTTGCGTTATTTTCTTTAGGGTTTTCAGTAGTGCCCCAAATCGTTCGGATCGCGACCCGCAAGAGCCCATTGGCCCTATGGCAGGCCGAACACGTGGCTCGCCGTCTGGAAAGTCTCCATTCTGGGCTTCAGGTGGAGCTGGTCAAGATGGTGACGCGTGGCGACCAGATTCTGGATGCGCCGCTGGCGAAAGTGGGTGGAAAAGGCCTTTTCGTCAAGGAGTTGGAGCATGGCCTCCTTGCCGGTGACGCGGATATTGCGGTTCACTCGATGAAGGATGTTCCTGCGGACTTTCCGGAGGGCCTTTACCTTCCGGTCATTCTGGAACGAGAAGATCCCCGGGATGCCCTGGTTTCACTGAAGTTCCCCTCGCTGGATGCCTTGCCGGCCGATGCCCGCATCGGAACCTCGAGCCTCAGACGGCAGGCTCAGATCAGGCAAAGACTCCCCCATGCGCGCATCACTGCCCTCCGCGGCAATGTCGGCACCCGACTGGAGAAACTCGAAACCGAGGGCCTCGATGCCATCATTTTGGCGGCAGCCGGCCTGAAGCGGCTGGGCCTTGGCCATCGCATTACTGAAGCTTTGGAGGCCTCGGTCTCGCTTCCTGCGGTTGGGCAAGGCGCAATCGGCATCGAGTGCCGGATGGGAGACCGCGTGATCGAGGATCTGATTCGGCCACTGCACCATCGGGATACCGCAGATTGCGTTTTTGCTGAACGAGCCTTCAACGCGCGCCTCGACGGCGGCTGCCAGGTTCCGATTGCAGGTCACGCCGAACTTCGGCCCGAAGGGCTCCTGCTGACCGGCATCGTGGCTGACCCGGAGGGCGGCAGTTTCGTGATGGATCAGATTCATGGTGATCGAGCCGAAGCCGTTGAGTTGGGACGCAGACTTGCTGAGCAGCTTTTGGCTGCCGGGGCTGACCGTATTCTCGAAAAGGTCCTCGCAAACGCATGACGACTTCCTTCCAGCCCCCCCTGAGCGGATACCGCCTTTTGGTGACCCGTCCCACCGGACAGGCGGACGGCTTGGCTGGTCTTCTCCATGAAGCGGGCGCCGAGGTGATTATGGCGCCTCTATTGACCATTGAGGCGCCGGAGCCAGGGTCGCCTGGGCCCGAACTTCTCAATCAGTTGGGCGCGTGGGACTGGATCATCTTCGTCAGTGCCAATGCAGTCCGTTGGTCGCTAAACCAACCGGCTTGGACCTCTTATCTGGCCCAAGGCACGCGCATTGCTGCGGTCGGCGATGCAACGCGGGACGCACTTGAATCCAACGGGATTCGAGTGGAACTGGTTCCTTCGACCTTTAGCAGTGAAGGCCTTTTGGAGGACCCGCGTTTGCTGTCCGTAGAGGGGCAGCGAATCCTGATTGTGCGTGGCGAAGGCGGGCGTGAACTCTTGCGGCAGACGCTGGAGGCGAGAGGCGCAGAGGTCGCGGTGGCTGAGATTTATCGTCGCGTTCCGGTGCCTCTGGAGACCCTGGAGTATCAGCTTCAATCGACGGGAGCTGCCCGGTTTGATGGCATCGTCGTGACCAGTGGCGAAGCCCTGGCCCAACTGACGGCACTCTGGCAGCGTCCAGCCTTTTACGATGAGCCGCGTCCTCTTTTGCTGGTGCCAGGTCCAAGACTTGTTGGTTTGGCCCACGAATGGGGCTGGAGCCGGGTGCTGGAAGCTGAATCTGCCGGAGATGAGTCTTTGGCCCAGGCGATGCGCCAATATGCGCACGCCCAAAGAACCGGTCAGACCGCATTCCACTTGCGGGAAGCCCCGATCACAGGGTCGCCGGATGCCCCGTTGAATGATCCCTCGCCCCGCGTTGAGGGTGACCTGCCTGCAGAGCCTGAAATCAACGCCCCGTTGCCGAACCTCGAGCCCGAACTTTCCGGGCCTGAACCTGATCCGATTGAGGAAATGCCAGTGAGTGAGCCAGAGATTGAAACGGCAGCTGCCGCCCCCGAGGAAACACCGGCGATGAAATCCCCAGCCCCAGAGTCGGTCCCCGATCCCAAGTCTGGCAAAGGAAAAAAGGACAAGAAGGCAGAGCGTGAGCCAAAGCCTCCAAGGTCCGGGGGTTTCGCTTGGATGGGCTATGTTCTTTTGTTTGGCACCCTCATCCTGGTCGGGGGCGGCTGGTTTGTGCTTCAGGAATTGCGTTCCCGCCAGGAGGGTTTGGGGGGGCAGATTTCGGACAAGAGCCAGCAAGTTCAGGAAGTGACCCATCAACTGACGGCAACCCAGACTGAAATCGCCAGCCTCCATGCCCAAATTGCGAGCTTGCAGAGCCAGGCCGCGACCGACGATGCCAAGATCGAACGGCTTCTGGCCGAACATGGCGAGCAGCTGGACGTGAAGCTGGACGCTACCCGCAGTGACCTGGCGCAGGCGATTCAGCAGATCCAAAGTCAGCTCAACAAAACCCGCGGCGATCTTTTGGTCACTGATGCGGAATACCTTCTGGGCGTTGCGAATCAAAAACTGAATCTGATCGGTGATGTGAAATCGGTGCTGGCCGCCATGGAAGCTGCCGATCAGCGACTCCATGAGAGCGGTGATCCGGCCGTATTCAAGGTGAGAGAAGTGCTTGCCGGCGAAATGGCCTCATTGCGAAAGGTCGAAGGCCTGGATATTGTCGGCATCTCTGCGGAGCTGATTGCCCTTGAAAAGAAGGTCACCTTGCTACCGACCCATCTTCCCCATGCGGGCACCATCAAACAGCATGAAGCCCAGAAGGCCGATGAGAAAGCACATGCTGGCCCTCAGGATCCGGATGCTGATGCGGTCGACCATGCCATTCAGGGAATCAAGGAACTGGTAACGGTTCGTCGCATCGATCGCGGGGTGGATGCGCTCCTGACCCCCGAACAGGTGCATACCCTGCAGCAGATTCTGATCCTGAAGCTCGAAACGACTCGGGCGGCATTGCTCCGAAACGATGAGCGGCTCTACGGGGACAGTCTGAAGGATGCGACCGGATGGATCGAGGAGCACTTCGATGTCAATCAGGAGTCAACTCGGGAGACCCTCAAAGACATCGCGAAACTTCGCGATCAATCCCTGAATGTGGCCTATCCGGACATCAGTAAGTCGTTGGTTATGCTCCAGAACATCGAGAAACTGCGCCTTGAGGCTGAGGACCAGATCCTCAAGAAGCGGGATACGGCCTCTGCGGCCCGCGCCGAGCCTCCCAAGGTGGCTCCGAATCCGGCGCCCGCTGCTCCGGTGGAGACCCCGCCGGCCGCCGCCGCGCCAGGTAAGCCGGTGAAAAATGCCAAGGACAAGGAGCCGTCAGCCAAGGCCAAGCCCGATGCGGCCAAGCCCGGCGAGGCAGGCAAAGCACCTGAGTCCCCCCCGAGTCCGGAGGTCAAGCCTGCCGAGGTCGCCAAGCCAGAAAGTCCTGCTGGTGAGCCTTCGACCCCACCAGCGGCACCTCAGCCCAAACCGGCGGATGCTTCGGGTGAACGCCTATGAGGCGCCGGATTGTTTTTTCGCTGGCCGCGTTCTTCCTGATTCTCGGGATTGTGGTCGGAATCTATCAGCATCTTTCGGCGTCGGGGCAGGCAGGCTACGTCATCATTGGCCTGGGTGACTGGGTCCTTGAGACCTCGCTCTATGTGATCATGATGTTCGTTGCGGTGCTCTTTGTGAGCCTGAACCTCGGTTTCTTCTTCACCTGGCGTGCGGCACGGCTTCCAGAGACGATCAAGCGACGAAATCTGGCCCAAAGGATGAAGCGGTCGGAGGAAGCCCTAACTCAAGGGTATATCGAGACGATCGAGGGCAAATGGGAGCGGGCGGAGCGGACCTTGATTCGGCATGCCTCCGATAGCACGCTTCCGCTGATCAATTATCTGGTTGCAGCCCGCGCTGCGCACATTCGGGGTGCCCCAGAGCAGCGCGAGGACTACCTGGCCCGCGCGCGTAAGGAAACCGCTCAAGTGGATCTTGCGGTGCATCTTCTCAGAGCGGATCTCCTTCTGGAAACGCATGAAGATCAGGAAGCGCTGGAATACCTGAACGAGATTAACCGGACGCACGCGAACCACCCGCTGGTGCTCCGGATGCTGCGAGAAGGCTATGAGCGGACTCGGGACGAAGAGGCGCTGCATTACCTGATTCCTTCATTACGTGAAGCCAAGCTCTATCCGGAAGCGGATTTGCGGGCGTTGGAAGTCAGGGTCTACCGGACCTTGCTCGAGAAACGTGCGGTAACCCGGGATCCATCTCTCATCCGAGAGGTGTGGCGTTGGGTTCCACAGCATGTCCAAATTCAGGATGAGGTGGTTGGCGTTTATTGCCGCGGCATGATTGATGCGGGTGTTGGCATGGAAGTCGAAGAGCCGTTGCGTCTCGCTCTAGGGCGCGAATGGACCCCTGAGATGCTGGAACTCTATGGGCGGATTGAAGCCGAAGACCCCCAGAAACAGTTGCAACATGTCCAGGAGTGGCTGGGGCCTCATCGAGAGGATGCTGCGCTTTTCGCTCTCCTGGCCCGACTTGCAGTCAAGGCCGGTCAGGAAGCGCGTGCGATTGAGTTTGCAAGAACCAGTCTGAGTCTGAAGCCCCTGCCCGAAGCACTCAAGATCCTGGGCGATGTTCTTTATCAACGTCGCGATGAGGTCGGCGCCAGCCGCCTTTACCGGCAGGGTCTGAGGCTGGCTCATGGAGAAGCCTTTGAACCGGAGGGGGTCGAGAGAGCACTAGAGCTCCTCATGCCCCCATCGGCGGGGAGCCTGGAGCCGGAAGGTCATCCGGGCTAGTTCGCTCTTTTCCCTGAGATAAGGACCCTGGACGTGTCTAGCAGCGTACTCCGTATCGAGGGCTTGGCCAAAAAGTTCAACCGCTCCCCCAGTCGGGCGCTGAAAAACGGCCTCCTGGATTTCGGGACTCGACTGCTCGGAAGAACTGAGACGCCCCGGTTGCGAGAGGCAGAATTCTGGGCGCTACGGGATGTGGCTCTGGACGCCCGTCGTGGGGAGTGCATCGGGGTGATTGGACCCAACGGTGCGGGGAAGAGCACACTGCTTCGCATCATCAACGGTGATATTCGGCCGGATGCCGGCAAGGTGTTCCGTCGGGGGAGCATTACCCCTCTGATTCGGCTGGGTGGGGGCCTTCAACCCCTGCTGACCGGTCGAGAGAACATCTATACCAAATGTCAGGAATTTGGGTTTGATACCCAAAAAACCGATGCCCTGGTGGAGCCGATTGTGGCCTTCTCCGGGCTTCGGGATCTGCTGGATGTCCCGGTTCGCCAGTATTCGGACGGCATGTATGCTCGCCTCGAATTCGCCATCGCAACGGCCGTTCCGATGGATTTATTGCTGATTGATGAAGTCCTCGCCGTGGGCGATATGGCCTTCCAGATGCGTTGTCTTGAACGCCTTGCCGAACTGAAAGCGGCGGGGACGACGGTTCTCTTTGTGTCCCATTCGGAAATGAACGTTCGGCAGATTGCCGATCGTTGCCTTTTGCTTTTTGAGGGTGAGTCGCTAGGTGTCGGTGAGACGGATGCCATGTTCAGACGCTACTACGAGGCGACGGGATTTCTGGATCGAAATCTCAAGCCCATGGGGATCGCCCCTGATATGCCGGTGGACTTTGATACGACGGGACTACTGGCCGGGGTGGCGTTGGTGGGGGCTGGGGAGGGCGTGGCCCGGATCGCCAGTGGCTCTGCGCTTCGTTTCCATCTTGACCTGCGGTCGGTGGCGCCAAATGAGGTGCTGGTCCTCCAGTGCTGGAGTCCTTCAGGGGTTCTCTTGGCCTCTGCAGAGGCTGAACTGGCGGCGGGAGGGACTGGCCGCTGGGAATTTGAGATCCCTCGGCTGGGATTGGCGGCGGGCCGGTATCGGCTGGCCTGCGGGATTCGGGGGACAGAAGGCTGGCTAGGGTATTCAAGCCAGATTGCCGAATTGGCAATCAGTGAAGACGGCCTCAGCGCAGAACGGGGGCTGTTTCGCCTTGAAGCGAAACTAACCCCCGCGCTGTAATTACTTTTTCTTGCCTGATTCCTGGGCGATCAGCGCGTTCGTGATCTCGATCATGCGAGAGAAGGACTTAGACTTTCCTGGGCTGACGACAAATTTGCCGTTGACCACGATGGAGGGGGTTCCGGTAATGCCGTATTTGGCGCCGATGATGGCGGCAACTCGCATCTTTGAGTCGACAGCGAAAGATTTGTAGGCCTGATGGAAGGCCGCTTCGTCGACGCCATGCGCCACGAAAAACTTGGCCTGATCCTCCTCGGTCATGAGCTTCTCTTTCTTGTGCTGAATGGCATCAAAGAAGTCGGCATGTAATTTGTCCTCAACGCCCAAAGCTTCGGCAGTGTAAAACGCCTTCGCATGGGCGGCCCACTGCTCATTGAAAACCGCCGGTTGGCGAATGAACTGAACGTTCTGAGGCTTGGTCTTGAGCCAAGCATTGAGATCGGGTTCAAAATCAAGACAGTGGGGGCAGCCGTACCAGAAAAACTCCAGTACTTCGACCTTCTTGGGATCCTGCGTAGGCTGAGGGGGATTAACGAGATCGTAGTCGGTCCCAGCCTTAAATTCTTCGGCCATTACAGGGGTCTGAAATCCAATCAGGCTCAGTGCGATCAATGAAAGAAAGCCAGTCAGCAACTTGGTCATGGTCATGTCCTTTTGAAACGTTCGAGATTCGGGGCCTTATTTGAGGGTCGAGGCGTAGTCCGATACGGCAGCAATTTCTTCATCACTCATGTGTTTGGCCACCTTGCGCATCATTTCATTACTGTCGTTGGCGCGTTCGCCACTTCTGAAGTCGTGCAGCGTTTTTTCCAAATAGGCAGCGTATTGACCATGCAATGAGGGGAAGCCGGCAGAAGGGTTGCCCCGGCCCTTCGGACCATGACAACCGGTACAGGCAGGCACACCCGTTGCCGGATTGCCGGCCTTGTAGAGTTTTTCACCCGCCTGATTAGGCGCCGCCTCTTCAGTGGTGATTTTCTTGCTGGTGTAGAAGGCAGCCAGGTCAAGAACGTCCTCGTCGGTCAGGGGCTCTGCCATGGCGTTCATGGTGGGCTCAACCCGTTTTTGGGAACGAAAATCATGCAACTGCTTGATCAGGAAGCTGGCATGCTGGCCGGCAAGCTTTGGAAAGATGGGAGCGGCGGCATTGCCATCGTCACCATGGCAGCCGGCACACAAGCCCGCCTTTTCCTCACCCGCTTCCGGGTTGCCGGCAGCCAGCGACAAGGAAGCCGAACCCAACAAAGCGATGGTGACGAGGCACTTCATAATGCGCATTCCAGATTCCTCAGTATTCTTGTTTGATTGCAGGGGTATCGGCGAGGCTATCGCGAATTGGAGGTAGACTCTACGCCGAGAGGCGGGTCCCCCGCCGAGTCGCAAAAGTATACAAGATTGTCCCCCGGCAAGAACCCGGGGAGTGGTGTCAACCTTCGAGGTCCCCCGTGTTGAATCCCCTTTATCATCAGGCCCAGTTTCTGACCAGCGCACCCCGGGTGGAGAATGCGCCACCCGATGAAGGCGCCGAAGTGGCCTTTGCCGGCCGCTCGAACGCGGGAAAATCCAGTGCCATCAATACGTTGACCCAGCAAAGGAACCTTGCACGGGTCAGTAAGACACCGGGTCGGACGCAGCTTTTGAACTTTTTCGATCTCGATGGAACACGGCGCATCGTTGACCTTCCAGGTTATGGATATGCCAAGGTTCCTGAAGCCATCCAAAAATCCTGGGGGGCTATGATTGAAGGCTTTCTCAGCCGAAGGCAATCCCTGAAAGGCGTTTTTCTGATCATGGATATTCGTCACCCCCTCACTGATTTCGATCTTCGGATGATTGATTGGTGCGAACACTTCGGGCTTCCGGTCCATGTGACCTTGACCAAGGCCGACAAGCTGAGTCGGGGCGGGGCGCTCGATACTCGCCAAAGGGTCATCAATGCCCTCAATCAGCGGATGGCCGCTCCCGTGAGCGTGGCCGTCTTCTCCGCGTTGAAGCATCAGGGTATCGAAGAGGCTCACCGCGTTCTGGATCAATGGTTTGAGATCGGCAATCCCTAGGTTGGGGGTGCCCGATTGGGAACTAACGGGCACTGTGAGCGTCCGAGGTTGAAGCTCCCTTAGAGCGTTTGAAGACGGCCTTTCCGACCCGAGTTGAAAAACTTTCTTTGGAATCATGGTTGGCGCGCTATCTGAGGGTTTATGATGGCCACGCCCCTTTCCGGCTGAGTGAGATCCTCATCTGTTTCTCTGCAGCCAAAGTCCAAACCTTCATGGTTTTTTCGGACGTTTTGCCTGGTTGATTCGCGCTATCGATCTAACAGGGCTTAAAAGCCCCCGGAGTAAGACCATGTCCATGACCCCAAAGGTCCCGCCTTATCGTATGGAGAATGCCGAAGGGCTCTCAATCGAAATCAACCGAAACGGGACGATTCGGAAGTTTGCCAACAAGGACATTGTCATCAACCTGTTTCCCGGTAATGAGGTCGAAGCCGCACCGGCAAACCTCTTCCTTCGCTGTGTGGGCGAGCCGAGTCGGGTGACGCCCTTACTCGGGCCGAACAGTCCGAGCCGGTTCGGGATGCACGAAGACCGCTTTGTGGCAGAAGGTGAGTTCGAGGGACTGCGTTATCAGGTGAGGCTGGTTTTGGCGGAAGATCGTCCGGCCTGGTGTTGGCAGATCCAGCTCGAAAACCGCGGTAGCGATCCCATCGAATACGATCTGATCTACGCGCAGGACCTTGCCATTGCGCCTTACGGGGCCATTCGACTGAATGAATACTACGTCAGCCAATACATTGATCACGAACCCCTCTGCCACCCGGGCAAAGGCTATGTCGTTGCTAGCCGGCAAAACCAGGCGGTAGGTGGGCGTTATCCCTGGTCGCTGATCGGTTCCTTACGTCATGCCCAGAGTTACTCAACGGATGCGCTTCAGTTCCATGGGCTGGATACCCGCCGGGATCTTCCGGCACCGGCCCTCACCGAGGGTTTGCCCGGCATTCTCCTCCAACACGAACATGCCTTGGTGGCCATTCAGGATCAGGTGACCTGTTTAGCGCCCGGTGAGGGAGCAAGCGCCGGGTTTTATGGTTGGATCGAGCTGGATCACCCCGAGGCCACCTCGCCAGCGGATCTCGGTGTCGTGGATCAGGCGGTAGGCCTTTTTGAGTCGCTATCGCCCGTTCCCCGGCTGACCATGGATACGCTCCCGCCCAAATCTCTTTTCGATGTCGCTCCGACCTTGGCCTGCGTGACCTTGGATGCGGGGTCGATTGACCAGATCTTTGGTACCGAGCGCCGTGAGGCGGAGTATCAGGACGGACACTTACTGTCATTTTTTACCGGTCAAAGAACCCATGTTGTCCTCAAGGCCAAAGAGGAGGCCGTCCTGAGACCGCATGGCCATATTCTCAGGACCGGTGGGCTCTTCCAGACGGAAGAAACGGTCCTGACCTCGACCACCTGGATGAATGGAGTTTTCCATTCGATGGTGACTCAGGGCCATGTGAGCATTAATCGGTTTCTCTCGACCACGCACAGTTATCTGGGTCTTTTCAAATCCCACGGGCTTCGTCTTTTCATCGATGCAGGGCACGGCTGGACTCGTCTAGGGTTGCCTTCGGCTTACAGCATGGCTCCCGAGGCCTGTCGCTGGATCTATCGACATCCTGCAGGACTGATCGAAGTGGTCAGCCGGGCCTCCACGGAAAGCCACATCCTGACCCTCGAGGTGAACGTCCACGAAGGTTCCCCGATCCGGTGCCTTTTCAGCCACCACGTGGCCATGAACGGCGACGACGGTGCTCAGCCGCTTCCTGCCGTATTTGAACGTCAAGGGACGGGCATTCGGGTCGGAGCATTGCCTGAGAGTGAAGTCGGCCGCCGCTTTCCGGACGGTGGTTTCAAGATTGATCCCTTGTCGGGCACCGCTTTTGAAACGGTCACGGATGATGCGTTTCTCTTCCCTGACGGCGTCTCCCGAAGTGAGCCTTTCGTGTGTGTGGTGACGACGGCCTCGCGTCAGGCTGGACTCCGGATTGAAGGGGACCTGATCAAGGCCGATCATCCGGTTTCGATGCCGGATGCCGATACCTACTGGCGTGCGGCAACTGCTGGACTCAGTGTCCCTTCGGAGAGTTCGGCAACGCTGCTGAAGATGGCCGAAATTCTGCCCTGGTTCGCGCACAATGCCTTGATTCATTTCCTCGCACCCCGCGGACTGGAACAGTACTCGGGTGGAGGCTGGGGAACCCGCGATGTGGCCCAGGGCCCGGTCGAGTATCTTTTGGCGATCGGGCAGTTCGAACCGATTCGGGCCCTGCTCTTAGAGGTATTCCGCAATCAAAATCCCGATGGCGACTGGCCCCAGTGGTTCATGTATCTTCATCGAGAGCGCAATATCCGTCCCAATGATTCGCACGGCGATATCATTTTCTGGCCGCTACTCGCGACGGCACAGTATCTTGAAGCCAGTGGCGACCAGTCTTTCCTCAAGGAACGGGTACCTTTCTTTGCCTCGGATGTCGCGAAGGAAGAGTCTCTGCCGATTTATGACCACCTGATTCGCGCTCTGGGGCTGATTGGTGAGCGATTGATCCCCGGAACACGACTCGAGGCCTATGGCCATGGGGATTGGAATGATTCGTTACAGCCGGCGGACCCTTCGTTGCGCGACCATTTGTGCAGCTCATGGACGGTGACTCTCCATTATCAGGTCTTGATCAGCCTGGCTTCTGCTCTGGGCGGGGTTGGGGAGTCGGTGCTCGGCGGTCTTCTGGAAACTGAAGCCCAAGAGGTTCTGGCCGATTTCAGGAAACACCTTTTAGTCGACGGCGTGATCCCAGGCTATGTGAATTTCGAGGATCCTGAAGCGGTGGCTTACCTCTTGCACCCGCTGGATCACAAGACCGGCCTTCGTTACAGCCTCCTTCCGATGATTCATGCGGTGATCAATCACATGCTGACACCTGAGGAAGCCAAAAATCACTTCGACCTCATTGAAGCCCACCTCAAGGGGCCTGATGGGGCCCGCCTATTTGACCGGCCGATGGTCTACCGGGGCGGTCCGATGCGAATCTTCCAGCGCGCAGAGACGGCTACCTATTTCGGGCGCGAGATCGGTTTGATGTACACGCACGCGCACCTTCGCTATGCCGAGGCGCTGTGGCAGTTTGGTGACGCTGAAGCCTTCTTTGAGGCGCTCTCCAAAGCCATTCCGATCGGGGTCAAGGACTTGGTGAAAACCGCAGCACTTCGGCAGGCGAATTGCTATTTCTCAAGCTCCGATGCCACATTCCGTGACCGCTATCAGGCCTATGAGGAATACGATCTGATCCGCGAGGGTGGGGTCACCCTGGAGGGAGGCTGGCGCGTTTATTCCAGTGGGGCCGGTATCGCCTCAGGGCTCATTTTGAGGTCTCTTTTTGGGCTCCGCGTGACCCGACAGGCGATTTGTATTGACCCTTTGATTCCCGAGGCCCTCGCGGGTTTGTGCATTGAGTTGGACCTCGGTGGCCACCGCTTCGCGGTCCGCTATCAGCGGAAATTGAATGGGGTGGGGCCTGTTGCCCTCACCCTGAATGGAACGCCGTTGACTTTCGATCGGGTCGAGAATCCCTATCGTCTCGGTGGCGTCAGGGTTGATGCGGGCCTATGGGACAAAGGATTGGTCGCAGGCGTCAACCAGCTTGAGATCGAGCTGAGCTAAGGTTTATCACCAAAGAGATGATCCGGGGGGCTTCGGAACCGAGTCGATTCCGAAGCCCCCTTTTGCTGGGCTGAAGCCGAATCTAACCCTCAGTGCCGGTGGGGATTCTCTCTCTGACCAGTGACTCCAGACAATCAATGAATCTCGGATGGCTGTTGGAGCTGGGGACCAACTGAATGGTCTCTCCGCCCAAGCGGGTGAACAGCGCCTGATATTCAACGCCGATTTCGACCAGCGTTTCAAGGCAGTCCGCCACAAATGCAGGGCTAAAGACCAACAGGCGCTTGGCCCCCCGCCCAGCCCACGACTCGATCACCCCATCCGCGAAGGGTTCAATCCATTTGCCGTTGAGGCGGGACTGGAAACAGGTCGTGTAACGATCTTCCGCAAGACCCAGCCGGGCGGCCAATCGCTTTGAGGTTTCATAACAGGCGGCCTTATAGCAAAACTGATTCTCCAGATCGAACTGGTGTTCACAGTCACGATCATTGCATAGTCCCTGCGTGTAGACCTTGTCGACCTGACGTTCGGGTAGCCCGTGATAGGAAAATAAGACGTGGTCATAGCTGTCGAGGTCGTAACCTTCGGCCATCGCGCAGGCTGCATCGATATAGCCCGAATGATCAAAAAATTGATTGACGATGCTGATCTCAGGAATGACCCACCATTTTTGGATGATCTCGAGCGCGCGCTCAATGGCGGATCCAGAGGATGCACTCGCGTATTGAGGGAACAAAGGAATGATCACGATGCGGCTGTAATTGGCTAGTCGCATCCTTTCGAGCGCCGCGTCTAGAGAAGGCTCGCGGTAGCGCATGGCCACTTCAATAGTGACCTCTTCATCCTGAAACCGAGTAGCCAGTGCGTCCCGGGTCGCCAGCGTGTGCGTTAGAAGCGGCGAGGATCCACCCCCCAGTGCCCAAAGCTCACGATAGATCTTGGCGGACTTGGGGGATCTAAAAGGAACGATGATGCCGTTCACTAAAATCTTTCGCACCAGCCAGGGAAGATCAATCACCCGCGGATCGTTGAGAAATTCACCCAGATAACGGGCAACATCCAAGGTGGAGGGACTATCGGGTGTGCCGAGCTGGATCAGAAGGACGCCGGTTTTCTGTTGCATGAATAAGGGTTACGCTTAGTGGGAGTGGGGCCCGTGGGCCTTGGGCATTCAGGCAAATTCTAGCAAAGCGCCTCTTGGCTGAGGGGCCTGCTTCAGATTCCTCAAGGGAGAGGGTTAAAAGAGTGGGTAATCGATCGCATGCGCATGAACGTCAGGCCGATCCTAAAGTCGGTGCCACTGAAGAAACCATGGTGGGTTTTGCAGGCTTTCATCGTCGAGGGGACGCGACGGGCGGGGAGGGACTGCTTAAAATCACGCAGCGTCAACGAGCGGATGGCTCTGGATATCTCACCCTCACCTTTGTTCTCGACGCCGAGGGTAGCGAGCTTCGGGGACGGCAGTTGGCTCTTCTGGATGAAAACGGGTTACGGGCGGCTCTGGGGCCCCGGTTCGAGATGGTCATGGACCTGCCGCTGAGGGGGAGAGCACCGGAATCCAGCCATTGGATCGAAGAATTCGATTTCTTCTTCCGTCCCTTAGATCCCTTTCCGGTCCCTTTCGTCTCTGAGGTTCTTTTGCCTGTTCTGGAAGTGCAATTGCAGCTCGAATTTGAAGCCTTAAGCGACTGGGTTGAGCATCCAGCCCTTCAGGCAGACGCTGCCCCTCCTACGATCGGGCAACGATTTCTCCGCTGGCTGCGATTAGCCTAGGCGGAAGGCCGATATCTCAGAACGCAGTTCGTCGATGGCGGCTTCAAGCCGGTGAGTTGCAGCCCGGGTTTCGTCCAAAGATTGCGCTGAAACCCTCACGCTTTCGGTCAGGGTGACCATGGAATCACGAATTTGACGGGCTCCAGCCGACTGCGAGCGCATCCCTTCGTGTACGGCCTCGAACTGGGGCAGAAGATCCTGGACCAACTGAATGATCGTCCCAAAGCGCTCGCCAATCAGATGGGTGTCCGAGACACTCCGATTGACCTGCTCGGAAAACTTGTCCATTTCCACCACGCCGCCCGTCACCGAATCCTGCATTTCCCGGATCATTCGTTCGATATCCAGTGTGGCCACGGCGGTTTGATCGGCCAGGCGACGAATTTCGCGAGCCAGAACGGCAAATCCGACCCCATATTCTCCGGCCTTTTCAGCTTCGATCGAGGCATTCAGTGAAAGCAGGTTGGTCTGATCGGCAATCTTGGTGATGGTGGTCGTGACAGAGCCGATGATATTCGTTTTTTGGCTGATCTGACCCAGACGGTCGGAGATCGAATGGGTGGCATCCGAAAGGCTCCGCATCGTGGTTTCCATCGTTCCAATCGCATTCTGCCCGGAGTTGGCGAGCTCTTGGGTATGGTCCGTCACGGTGCTGATGCGGGTCATCCGCTGCAGTAACTCTTCAGAGGTCGCAGAGATTTCCTTGGTGGCTGCGGCAATTTCAGTCGTGGTGGAGCCGAGATTCTTGACCTCGTCACTCTGGGTGCGCGTCATGGCGCTCAGGCTATTGGCCGTCGAGACCAGATCAATCGTGGATCGTTGAACCTGACTGATGAGCGAGTTGAGGTCATTCACCATCTTGCCGAGCGCGTTGAGTAGTTTGCTGGTCTCATCGCTGCCGTAGGCCGAAAGATCGCCCGAAAGATCGCCGGCCGCTACCCGCTCGGCGGCCTGGACGGCCGTCCGGATAGGGCCTGAAATCGAACGGGCCACCATGAGTGCAATCAGAAGAATGGGCGTAATGATCGCGGCGACTGCGCCAAAAAGAGCCATGCGCTGATCTCCGACCATGTCGGTCGCTTCGGAGAAGTCCTGTTCGATCGCGATTCCCCAGCGGAAGGAAGGGACATAGATCCAGGATGCCAGAACATCGGTTTTGAGAACGCTGCGAACCCTGCCCCCCCCCAGATTGCCGATGACGGCATTTTGAATGTCGTTGCCATAGGGGGCTCCGACCCCAACGTTCACCTTGAATGCCGCATCTGGACGTCCGCGAATGGGGGCGACGACATGAATGACTTCGTCTTTCAAGGCTCCGACGATCACGTTTCCAGTGCGTCCAAGGCCCGTGTAGTTGGTCAGGATATCGAGAATTTCCTTGTCATTGATCTGCAGGATGACCAGCCCGGCCTTGGTGCCATCTTCACGGATGATGGGCGCGGATACGAAGCCTTGGGGGAGCTCGCTCCCAGGATAGACATCAAAATCGGAGATGTCGGGCTCAAGAAGCGTTAATGAACGTTTGACCAGTTGCCCGAGAGGGCTGTCCCGAAGCGGGCCGTTGACGAGGCTGCTCCCGAGATCGAATCGATTACTGCTCTGGTAGAGAACATTGCCCTTGGGGCAGACGACGATGACATCCAGGAAACCCAGGTTGGAGGCAAAAAGGCTGGTCAGTCGCCCCATGACTTCAATTTGTTCGATCCGGTCATTCTCGGCTGCCTTTGGATTGGCCAGTGTCATGGCGGCATTTGCGATCCGTCCGATCCGCCCGATCATGGCGGCACTTCGAGTGCGGTCGTAGGCCAGAATTTCGAGGGAGCTGGCCTTGTCACGAGCGACCATCCCCAGCTTTTCAAGGACATCTTCCTGCAGGGCGCGGTTCGAGACCCGGTCGACCGTAATGCTGATGATCAGCATGGGAACCAGCAACAGGACGGTAAACCAAAAGACCAGCCGAGTGGCGAGGGTTCGATGTTGGATGCCAAGTCCCCAGGAGGGCCATCGGGTCATGGTTGTTCTCCCGGTGACTGCATCGTCCGTCGATTCATCCAGTGATGATCCCAGCTGTTATAGAGACTGGAGAGAAAATTGTCCCACTCGCCAATGGAGCGGGAACCGGGATAGGGGACGGGCCGAATGGCGTGGTCTGCTGACCAGACGATCCGGATGGTCTGGTTCCCTTCAATTTGGCCGATGTTGAACGAGCGCCAGGTGTGCCGCGTGGAGGGGTCTACGGTGATGATGCCTTCGGGAGCATCTAGATTGATCCCCAACAGGGCGTGGTTGACCTCGTCGGGATCCAAAGTGCCCGAGCGCTCCACAGCGCGTGCCCAGAGCAACGCACTGAAATAAGCGGTTTCCATGACGTCGCTGACAACGCGAGCGTCCCCGTATTTGCGACGGAAGCGTTCGACAAAGGCTTGGTTGGTGGGGCGGGTAATTGATTGAAAATAGCCCCATGCTGCGTAGTGGCCATTGATGTCAGCCCCGGGAAGCCCCTGGATCTCCGTCTCGGCGATGGAAAAGGAGATGATCGGAATTTGTCGAGAGGTGAGACCTGCGGTCCGAAATTCGTGATACAGCGCGGGGTTGGAGTCACCGACGACCGTGCTGAGAACCACATCCGGATGACTGGCTTTGATGGCAGCCACTGACTCACGGGCATCCAGACTTCCGAAAGGAAGATAACTCTCTCCGACCACGGTGCCACCCAAGGCCCGGATCTGGTCGCGCACGATGGCGTTGACGGCATGTGGCCAGACATAGTCGGACCCGAGCAGATAGAAGCGGGTCCCGATGTTCTCATAGGCCCAGTTGACGGCTGGAAGAACCTGCTGATTCGGAGCGGCTCCGGTATAGATGATGTTCGGCGAGCGCTCCAATCCCTCGTAGGCCATCGGATAAATCATCAGGGCATTGTGCCGCTCAATGATCGGTCGGACGCTCTTTCGGCAGGCTGAGGTCCAGCACCCGATGATGGCGCTGACCTTGTCCTTGTCGAGCAGCTGCTCGGCTTTGCGTATCGCACTTTCGGCGTGCGAACCGGTGTCGGCGATGACAGCCTCGAGTGGTCTTCCAAGAACGCCACCGTCCTGATTGATTTCCTCAATGGCCAGAAGCTCCGCTTCGACCATCGGGTTTTCACTCACCGCCATGGGGCCTGAAAGGGCATGCAACAAGCCGATCTTGACGCTGGTCTGGGAATGGCTATAACGCCAGCCCACGAAGAGGGCCGCGACGACCGTTAGAGTCAGTAAGAGTCCCGCAGCAATCGGGTTCCCTTTCAGCCAGGCCCCGATGGTGGCGGGTAGGCTGCTCGACTTCATGGCTCAGAGAGCGTCTTGGACGGAGGGAACAATGACAAACAGCTTGCTGAACCCGCTGATCTCGAAAACATCCATCAATGTCGCATTCAGGCCGGCCAGTTTGACGCGTCCACCATTAGGCTCAAGCCGTTTGGCCACCAAAAGAATGACCCGAAGGCCTGCGCTGCTGATGAAGTTGACCTGACTCAGGTCCATGACCATTTGCGTCTCACCCTTCTCGATCCATTCGAGGCATTGGGTTTCGAGATCCTTGGCGCAGCTGGCATCGATGCGGCCGCCTAGGGTAAAGACCAGAGAATTGGCTTTTTTTTCTGTGTTGATTGAGAGCATGGCGGTGGTTCCGTATGGCGGGGGGAGGGTGTCTTTAGTCAAGGACCGGCAGGAAAGAGGTATTGTCAGGATCTGTCGCCCAAAGATCCCCCGACTCGAGGTCGAACCACCAGCCATGAAGGTGGAGCTGGCCCTTGGCCATTCGCTCTGCAATCCATGGATAGGTCTTTAGGTTAGACAAGGATCCGCGAATGGCGGCCCGCTCGGTGAGGTTCTGATATTGAGTGAGTGTTTCAATATCGACTTTTCCATTGTTTTGGGGGTGCAGGGTCTTTCCCTCCGGATCAAGGAGGTATCTGGAGCACCCATCCAGCGCGACTGAGACCCAGGTCTCGATGAAATCACTTTCCATTCCTTGCCCGGAAAGGCCGGAGAGCAGCGCCTTGATTCCGCCACAGCAGGCATGTCCGAGAACGACGATGTGTTGGACTTCGAGATGACGCACCGCATACTCAATGGCGGCGCGTGCGCCGTCGACATGACCGGCTTGGTGATAAGGCGGAACCAGATTAGCCACATTGCGGATGACAAAGATGTCACCGGGTTCTGCGCCCGTCAGAAGCGCAGGATCCACGCGAGAGTCGCTGCAGGCAATCAGAAGAACTTTGGGGTTTTGTCCGTGCTCGGTGAGGTTTCTCATCCGCTCCGGGTCAATTCGGTAATACCGATCCTGGAACCCCTTGATCCCATTCAATAATTGGTCAAGAACCTGATCCGAATCCGTCGACATCTGATGTACCGTAGGGAAGCCGTTCGGTCGTCGTTTAAACCGCAACTGTAATTGGCTTGAGCTAAGCCACATTAGCCCGGATTCTATACTATTATCCGTCCATCACGCCGGTTGTTAAGGTCATAGAGGTCGCGCCAGATCCCTTCCTAAACACCTGGAGCCCCAGTCCAACGATAGAGGCCTCGAATGTCCCAGTCCTTGAGCCCCGATCACCGGCATATCCTGCGACTAGAGATGGCCGCAGAGCAGGCTTGCCTTGTGCAATTGGCGATGGCGATCGAAACGCTGGGCGAGGAGGAGGGTTGGGATCCTGCCCTCTGCTTCCAGGTCGATCTCGTCCTTGAAGAGATCGTTCAAAACGTTATTTCCTATGGCTATCCTGATGGGCGCCCCGGTCAGGTCGTCGTGTCGATCGAATGCGCCGATGGCCTTCTGAGAATGCGGGTTGAGGATGACGGACACGCGTTTGATCCCTTAGGGCTCCCCATTCCTGATCTAGAGGCTTCTATCGCCGAGCGAAATATTGGTGGGCTGGGGATACATTTCGCCCGGACGCTCACCGATACCCAAAACTATCGTCGGGTGGATGGTCGTAACTGCATCGAACTGGTCAAGCGGCTTCCAGATGCCTCCCTCTGACACGCAGCAGCATCTGCTTTTTCGGGTGGATTCTGAGTTTTTTGCGGTCCCTTTACTCGAGATTGAAGTCATCCTGCCGGTTCCGGATCTTGAGCCCCTCGCGCAGGCGCCCGCCCATGTCGCGGGGATTCTTCGCTATCGCGGACGTCTGATTCCAGTGATAGACGTCGGTGTCCTTCGTGGCGTCGGGCCGGTTCGACGATTCATCAGTACGCGCCTGATTTTGGTTCAAAGCCCGGATGGGGAGCCGTCCCGTCTTGCGTTACTGGTTGAGCATGCCCTTGAAGTGGCCCCCCTTTCACCTGTTGATAGCCTCCCTGAGGCCGTTCTGGGAGAAGGAGGGCATTGGCTGCATTCCGACGTCATGACAACGGGATCTTCTTTGGTTCGGGCCGTCAATTGGTCCTCATTGCTGACGCCTGATTTGGCAACGCTTTGTCCGGTCGAGGGCATCTTGTGATTTCAATCACAGAAATCAGACGATGGCTGGAAGAAACCTACGGGCTCAACCTGGACGTCGTCGGTACGGATGCTCTGGAGCGCAATGTCGCTCGGCGCGTCAGAATGCTCAATTGTTCAGGGATGACGGACTATGTCAGGCTCTGGCGGAGCGATTCAGGTGAAAGGAATCTCCTGCTTCAGGAAATGCTGGTCAGCGAAACCTGGTTTTTTCGGGAGCCTCCGGCCTTTGAGGTGCTCAAACAATGGCTTTTGGAGCGGATGACCCAGTGGGCCTCAGGCCAACGACTCAGAATTCTGGTCCTTCCTTGTGCTACGGGCGAGGAAGCCTGGTCGGTCGCTGCCGTCATTCATGCTCTTGGAATCCCTGCCGAGCAGGTAGAGATTGACGCCATGGATGTGAATGCCGATGCCTTGGAGCGGGCGAGAGAAGGGCTTTACCCCCTCCGGAAATCAAAGGGCCAGATCCCGCTGGCGCCGTTGGGTTTCTCCAACGGAGAGACCATCTCCGTCGATCCCGCTCTTCGGCCGATGGTGCACTTTGAGATGGCCAACGCGATGGATCGCAGGTTATTTCAATCGCGCCCGAGCTACGATGTGATTTTCTGCAGGAATCTTCTGATCTACATGAGACCCTGCGCTCGGCTTCGCGTCTGCGAGACGCTCGCTGCCAGTCTGTCGGTCGAGGGGCTTCTCTTTCTTGGTCATTCCGAGCAGCCTCCCCCCGATCAAGGATGGCAACGCCTTCGAGTGAGTGGAGCGTTCGCCTGGCATCGGGAGGCATCGGTCAAGATGATGGGCCTCATGGATCAAAAAGGCAGCGTGCAAGAGAGGGATGTGCTGTCTTCCCATGGGCTGGGAGACTGATTTGAGGGAAGACTCCACGATCGAGGTTCAGGATGTCGCCCCCGAGTGTTGGAAAACCATCGGGACGTTTGGCGACCGCTCCTGCCATCGTCTTTCCGAAGAAATCCATTGTCGGAACTGCGAGGTCTATCGCGCGGGCGGTCGTCATCTTCTGGATCGTCCCCAGCCCGACGCCTATCGGGAAGAGTTGACCCGCCAATTGGCAGAACCGGAAGCGCTGCAGGACGAAAAGCCGCTCGAACTGGTCCTGTTTCGAATTGGGGGGGCTTGGCTTGCATTGCCAGCCTCCTGTTTTTCGCGAACGCTCCCGATCCTTCCGGTTATCCCGATGCCCGGGCGAAGCAATGCAGTCTTTCAAGGTATGGTCAATGCGCATGGGGATATCCGACTGTGTGCTTCGCTGATTCCACTGATCGGTGGGGAAATTGATCGACCGGTGATCGATGTCTCGGCGCGAGTGTTCCCAAGAATGCTTGAAATCAACTTTAAAGGTCAGATTTGGGTCTATGCCTCGGATGAAGTGGTGGGTTCGATCGAGTGCGAACTGAATAGCCTCGAGCCACTTCCTCCCAATTTGGCCATCGCGAGCCAAGGTCTGGTGAGAGGGTTGTTCGTATGGTTCGGCCTTCGGGTGGCCTTGCTGGATCATGAGCGTTTGTTTGAACTGCTTGAGGAGGCACTGGAGTGACGGCGCCTGATCCTTTCCTTCTGGGCCTGTTTCGAGAGGAAATGGCGGCTCATAGCGCAGTCCTCACAGATGGGCTCCTCGCAATGGAGCGTGGCGGCGGGGGGCTCACTTCGCAGTCGACGGAGCCCCTCATGCGCGCTGCGCACTCCCTGAAAGGAGCAGCACGCGTCGTGGATTTGGGTGAGGTCTCCCGGGTCGCACACCGGATGGAAGATGTGTTTGTGGCCATGGGCGAGGGTCGAATGGCGGTGAGTCCGGATCTGGTGGATCACCTGTTAGGGGCTCTGGACTGGATGGTTTCGGTGGGGGATGTCCCCGATGAAGAGCTTGAGGCCTGGATCAGTGCGCATACAGCAGAAGCCGATACCTGGGAGTCACGCCTGGCGGGCTGGCTTCCCGCCACATCGACAGGGCAGGCCCAGCCCCTATTGGATGATCTCGAGCCGCCCGGGCCCGATGCCGAAGAGGTCGAGGCCCTGCCGCCTGCGGACGTCCCGGATCCAGGGGCCCATGCCCCTGAGCCACAAAGTTTGGGGGCGGAAAGCGGAGGATCTGAGCGAGCATCTGATCCTGAGGCCAGTGTCCGCATCTCGGCCGAAAATCTGAGTCAGATGCTTGCCCATTCTGCAGATCTCTTGCTGGAGGCACGACGATTGGATGCCTTGGCCCGTAATGCGCGATTCACGACCCGGCGGGTCAGGGCAGTCGCTGCGTCACAGGGGGGAGCGACGGATGCCGGTGGGAATGGGGTGATCAAAGAGGAGCTAACCGAACTAGGACATTTGCTGGAGTCCGAAGATGAGCACCTCATCCAGCTCTCAAGCCGGCTCAACTTTCTCTCGGAACGTCTCCACGCTCTGGTTTTAAGGGGGCGACTGAGGCCTTTTTCCGAGGGGGTACAGGGATTTCCTCGTTTGGTTCGTGATCTGGCGCGGGATCTTGGAAAGTCGGTCGATTTTTCCATATTGGGGGGCGCGACCCTGATCGATCGTGACATTCTCAACCGGCTCGATGCGCCGTTGAACCATTTGCTGAGAAATGCGCTGGATCATGGCATTGAGACGCCAGCGCAACGCGAAAGTCTCGGTAAATCCCCGGTGGGCAAATTATCTCTGGAAGCTCGCCATCTCAATGGACGTCTTCTGATCACCCTGACGGATGATGGGGGAGGCATCGACTGCGAGCGACTTCGAGACAAAATCATCCAGAGGGGCCTGGTGAACCCCGAGATGTCCGGTCGTCTGACGGAACAGGAGTTATTCGCCTTCCTTTTTCTGCCGGGGATCACCACAAGGGAAACCGTCAGTCAAATTTCAGGAAGAGGCGTGGGGCTCGATGTGGTCCAGACCATGATTCATGGTTGCGGGGGCTCCATCCGGGTATCTTCCGAGCCTCACTTAGGAACCCGTTTTGAATGTCAGTTGCCGGTGACACGTTCGGTGGTGAGGTGTCTGAGAATCGAGGTCGACGGCCACGGCTATGCTTTTCCCCTGTCCCGTATCCATCGGGCCGAGCGCATTGCGACTACTCGGGTGGAGTCCATGGAGTCGATGCGTTTCTTCCGGGGTGATGAAGGCCATGTGGCGCTCTTTTCAGCGCGCGCCTTGATGGGGCTTGAAAAGATCGAGGATCCTTCAAGGGATCTGGCTCTGGTCCTTTTTGAGCTTGAGGGGCGCAGATATGCGCTGGAAGTGGATCGTCTGGTGGGGGAAATGGATCTGGTCGTTCGCCCGCTAGACCCCCGTCTGGGCAAGGTCGCACACTTCAGTACCGTTTCAATTGACAGTGAAGGTCGACCGATCCTCATCGCCGATGTGGATGATCTCATTCGAACCTTTGATCGGCTGGCTGGCAAGGAGATCGGGGCAAGAATGCCTCAGCAGCAGGAAAGGGGGGCCGAGAACCTGCGGATTCTGGTGGTGGATGATTCCCTGACGGTGCGCGAAGTCGAACGCAAGTTGCTTCAGGATGCCGGCTACGTGGTTGAAACAGCAGTGGATGGGGTGGATGGATGGAACCAATTGGCGAAGGGCCGATTTGCCCTGCTGGTCACTGATGTCGATATGCCGCGGATGAATGGAATCGAGCTTGTGACGCGCATCAAGGCGGATGAGCGTTTTTGTGATCTACCGATCGTGATTGTCTCGTACAAGGATCGCGAGGAGGATCGTCAGATGGGACTCAGTGCGGGTGCGGATTATTATCTGACCAAAGGGAGTGTCCATGACAAGGGTCTTTTGGCGGCGGTTCGGGATTTGATTGGCTCACCGGAGGATGCTTGAAAGTTGCCATTGCCCATCCTGAAGTCGCGGTTCGGCAGCGGTTGAACGTCATTCTCCAGGACAGTTTTGGCGTCGAGTGTGCGTGGGAGGCTGATGATAGCCGGGGCGTCCGGTTCCGTTTCCAGAAGGAACCGCCAGACATCTTGCTGTTATCGCTTGAGCTTCAAGGTGAAGGTGTTTCTGATTTGACCCGTGATCTGATCCGGGACGCACCCTGTGCAATCCTGCTTCTCGAAGGCAGCGGCTCCTCGGATGTCTCGACGGTTTTTGATTGTCTGGGGCATGGGGCCACCGATGTCGCTCGCTTGCCCGAACAACCTTTGGCAGCGAAACCGGAGGCCTGGGCTAACCTTCGGGCGCGCTTTGCGACCCTGAAGACTCTGGCGGGTCGGGATCGAAATGAGGGGGGGATGGCTCCGGCGGGAGAGAGTCCCGGCGCTCCGCATTTGAACGCTCCTCCGATTGTCGCCTTGGGGGCTTCAACAGGAGGTCCTAAAGCGCTTGCGACCATTCTGGGCGCTTTTCCCGACACCTTCCCGGCGGCCGTTGTCATCGTTCAACATCTCGATGCGCACTTCTATCAGGGACTATCCGAATGGCTCGCGCATGGGAGTCGCTTGCCGGTCGTGGCGGTGGATGCTCCGATGACGCTTGAGGCGGGGACCGTCTACCTGGCGGCCCGTCCGGAACATGTGGTGATGTCTCCGGGGGATCGACTGAGTTTTACCCGCGAGTGGCCGGAATTGGTCAGTCGCCCTTCCATTGATGTGCTCTTTAGAAGTCTGGCCGAAATCCGGGGAGCCCGAGGGGTGGCGGCGCTGATGACAGGGATGGGGCGGGATGGGGCCGAAGGGCTTTTGGCCCTTCGGCGGGCCGGTTTCTATACCATAGCCCAGGACGCCCCCTCATCGGTTGTTTATGGGATGCCCCGGGTGGCAGCGGAAATAGGTGCGGCGACTACGGTGCTGCCGCTGGACCGGATTGGTGCTCGAATTGTAGAAAAGGTCGAGGGCCTCATGGGCTCTGAACACGATATAGGAACCAACGGATGACCGATTCAGGAATGTTTTTTGCGACGCGCAATCACATGGCCCGTGTGCTGCTGATTGATGACCAACGCATCATTGGTGAGGCTGTTCGACGCATGCTGGAGGGGGCGATCGACATCGAGTACCACTTCCTCCAGGATCCTGCCGAGGCGGTGGCAAAAGCGCGAGAGTTGAAGCCGACCCTGATTCTTCAGGATCTCGTCATGCCAGGGGTGGATGGTATCGAACTGGTACGCCACTTTCGTCAGGATGAGGCGACGCGCATGATTCCCTTGGTGGTCCTTTCCAGCAAGGAAGAAGCGGCGACCAAGGCAGAAGCCTTCGCCGCGGGAGCCAATGACTATTTGGTGAAACTTCCGGACCCCGTTGAGCTGATCGCGCGCATTCGCTATCACTCCTCGGCGTATCTTTCACTGATGGAGCGCAAGGAGGCCTACCTGGCACTCGAAGCCAGCCAACAACAGCTGGCCGCGGAGCTTTCAGAGGCTGCCGACTACGTCCGATCGCAGTTCTCCCCCCCCATCGGAGAAGGGCCGGTCAGAACCTCTTGGTTGTTCAAACCCTGTAGCTCACTCGGGGGAGACTCCTTCGGATATTTCAATGTCGATGACGATCATTTTGCGATGTTCCTGCTGGATGTCTGCAACCACGGCATTGGCTGTGCGCTGCTTTCGGTCAATGCCATGAATGCCTTGCAGCATCAGGCGCTTCCGGATGTGGATTATCGCGAGCCAATCAAGGTGATGGAGGCACTGAATACCGCATTTCCGATGGAGAAGCACAACAATCTCTATTTCACGATTTGGTACGGTGTCTTTCAGTGGAGTACTCGCAAGATCCGTTACACCAGTGCGGGGCACCCCCCAGCCATTCTCCTGACGCCTTCAGGACTCGAGCAGCTCAAGTGTCGCGCGATGCCGATTGGGACCTATGAGGGCAATACCTTTGAGGAGGGGGTTTCGGTCATTCCTGAAGGCGCGAAGCTTTACATCTACAGTGATGGCCTCTACGAGATCCAGACGCGTGATGGGGCCGAGCTTGAGTTCACGGTGTTTCTCGATGAACTGCAAAGGCCTGAGGTTGAGCCGGGTCGAAAGGTCCATGAGGTTCTTGAAACGATGGCGGGCCTTCAGGGCCGGGCGCATTTCGATGATGATGTCTCGATGGTGGAGTTGCTGTTTTGAGGTCAAAAAAATTGAAGTTGATTTCGGTCGGGGTACTCTTGGTTCTGGGAATCGCCCTGAGCGCTTGTGCCGAGCGGACGCCGCGCGCCGGCCAGAGTCTCAATCGGGGGCAGGATGCCCTTGAGGTCGCCCGGGCCGAGGCGGTCTTGAATTTTAGTTGTCCCAAGATGAAGGCCGATCCCCGAGTGGGCAAGGTTCGGGAGAACGATGCGGAAAGCGGCCTTTTTAGTGAGTACTTGGTTCGGGTCACCGGGTGCGGACAGACCGCCGAATATCGGGTCAGTTGCCGGGCTGGAGGACTCTGTGCGGTTGAGGAGTAACTCAGAGCCGAGCGGGTGAATGTGCCATGCTCTGTGCAATATCCGCGTTGAATTGGTCTATCGCTTCGAGCGTCACCTCGTCGAGGACATGCGCTTCGACGAAGCGCGGTTGGAGCGTTGCTGAGTAACTTCCAAGGGCCAAAAGTCGGGTGAGTGTTTCCGTATTTCGAATGCTGGCGGCGACTAACTTAACCCCACTGTCCTGAAGTCGAACACAGGCTTCGACCAAGGGCCACGGATTTTGCCCCTTGGCCTCGATACGGCCAAGGTAGGGCGCCACATAATCGGCCCCGACGGATCGGGCCCACAGCAGTTGGATGGGGTTCGAAAGTCCCGTCAAAAGGATCGGGACATCCAGTTGCCGAAGTCGATGAATGACCGGGCTCCATCCGGGATGACAGGGCACCTTGATGACCAGTTTGGTCCGGCTGATGGCAGCGGCAGGAAGGAGCTCTTCGAGCCATGCTGAAATTTCCTCGGGATCCGGTCGCGGCGCTTGGAGCATGAGTTCTGGTACGCGTCTTTCGCCCGCCTGGTGCACCAGGTATCGATAGGTTTCAAGGGTGACAGGAAGGCCCGCGCGGTGGATGAGGGTCGGATTGGTCGTGACGCCGTGAAGTGACGGGCAACCCTCGGGCAATGCCCAGAGTCCGGTATCAGCCGTATCAAGGTAAATTCGCATCTTCAGGACTCGATGTCGGAGAAAAAGCTGTTGTCCTCACCGGCTTCATGCAAGGCGATGCGGGTTGCCTGTGCTTCAAGGGCGGCCGATTGGCTTGAAGAGAGGGGAGCGGATCGATCGGACTGGGCCCGATCAAATTTTTCGAAGACGGGACGAATCTGGCTCTCAAAAACGCCCGGAGGGATCGGAATCAGGGTGCCGCTGGAGACGTGAAAGCCGTCGAACATCACGATGCGGCCGAGCAGAATGAGTCCAGCTTGCCCTGTCGAAGCGAGGCCAAGATCGATCAGCTCAATCGGCTCCTCGTGGATGAGGTCCACGAGTTTGGCGCCGCGATGGGGCGTGATGGATTCGACCATGAAGATTGAAAAGCGGGCTTTGGTGAGGGCATCCAGCCAGGCGGTTTCCTGCTCGTCGGAGGAGGTTTCCAGCGTTCGCTCAATGACATTTTTACCCGCACGTCTGAAATGATGCAGGCAGTAGTCATACGCAATGGCAATTTCATCATCCTGATTAATGATGAGTGTTCCCGACTTCACCAGGCCCAGTTTCTTGGCGCATTCGGGAAGGGCCGGTTTGGGAAGCTCCTTGATCATGCGGATCTGAAGATCACGGCTCATCGTTCGGGCAGCCCGGTAGCGATCCAGAATCTCAGTGTCAGAGGAGGCTTGGCCGAAGCCAAAAAGCCGTTTGAACCAGGCCATAGTGTTTCCGCTGTTCAGGTGGTGGAGGACAAAATCCTAGAAGATTTGAAGACAAAGCGCGATTGTCATACTCCCTTGAGTCCAATTTGCTAGAATCTCCGGCCGTTTTCAAGATTGCCCCCGGATGGCTCAAAAGCTTTATATCGAAACCCTCGGATGCCAGATGAACGAGTATGACTCCGCCAAGATGCGGGACGTACTGGAGGCATCGCACGGCTTCGAATTGACGGAGAACCCGGAAGAAGCCGATGTGCTTCTGATGAATACCTGTTCTGTGCGCGAAAAGGCTCAGGAAAAGGTGTTCTCCGAGCTGGGTCGCTGGAAGCCCCTCAAGCTGGCCAATCCCGATCTGGTGATTGGCGTCGGCGGCTGTGTCGCCAGTCAGGAGGGAGAGTTTCTCCAAAAGCGAGCCCCATACGTTGACCTGGTCTTCGGTCCGCAGACCTTGCATCGCTTGCCCCAGTTGCTGGATCAGGTGCGTAACGAAAAGACGCCGGCCATCGACGTTTCGTTTCCCGAAATCGAAAAATTTGATGCGTTGCCGGAGCCGCGGGCCGAAGGACCCAAGGCTTTCGTTTCGATCATGGAAGGCTGCAGCAAGTACTGCACTTTCTGTGTCGTGCCCTATACCCGGGGCGAGGAGATCAGTCGACCGCTCGATGACGTGATTGCCGAGCTCGTCGCCCTCGCCGATCAGGGCGTCCGCGAAATTATCCTTCTGGGTCAGAACGTCAATGCCTATCGAGGTGCAATGGAGGATGGCGAGATCGCCGACTTTGCGTTGCTGCTCCACTATGTCTCTGCCATCGAGGGGATTGACCGCATTCGCTATACGACCTCCCATCCGGTTGAATTTTCCGACAGCCTGATTGCGGCCTACGCCGAGCTCCCGAAGCTCGTCGGCCATCTTCACCTTCCTGTTCAGAGCGGTAGCAACCGCATTCTGGCCCAGATGAAGCGGGGTCATACCCGTGAGGAATACATCGACAAGATCCGCCGACTCAGGGAACTTCGTCCAGACCTCTCTCTCTCCTCAGACTTCATCGTGGGTTACCCAGGCGAGACAGAGGCTGATTTTGAAGACACCATGGATCTCATCGAGACCCTGGGCTTTGATCATTCGTACAGTTTCATTTACAGCCCCAGACCGGGAACGCCCGCCGCGGATTTATCCGACGATGTCAGTTCTGAAGAGAAAAAGCGCCGTTTGCAGCGGCTCCAGAACCGGATCAACGAAATGTCGGCGGCCCTTTCTCGCTCGATGGTGAATTCGGTGCAGACGGTCCTCGTCGAGGGAACCTCAAAAAAGGATGGTCGCGAGCTTTCGGGGCGCACCGAGAACAATCGGGTGGTGAATTTCCCCGGGGATCCTCGCATGATCGGCCAGTTCGTGGATGTCCTGATCACCGATGCCATGCCGAATTCTCTGAGAGGTCGCTGGGTCCCTTCGACATCGGCAGCCGCTTTCGAGGCATCCCCCAATGAAGTTCGTCCTTGAGTACTAGTCACGCGACCCGCCATCTCCGGTTGACGCCGGATGATAATGAGAGGCTGGCCAGCCTATGTGGCCAGTTCGACGAGCACTTGCGGCAGATCGAAAGGCGTTTAGGGGTTGAGATCGCCAATCGCGGCGCAGAATTTACGCTTTTAGGTGACGAGCGGGCGATCGCTGCGGCACAGGGTGTGATCGAGAGCCTCTTTTTAGCCAGTGCGGAGGAGGTCATTACGCCGGAACGCGTCCATCTCTCCCTTCAGGATGCCAATATCGAGTCGTTGTTGGCTGGCGAACCGACATCCAGCGCCCCGGTCCTCAAGACCCGGCGTGGCGTGATTCGGCCCCGGGGTCTCAATCAACAGCATTATCTGCAGTGCATCAGCCAAAACGACATCAATTTCGGGATCGGGCCTGCCGGAACCGGCAAGACCTATCTGGCGGTGGCCTGCGCTGTTGCGGCGCTGGAGCGAGAGGAGGTCCGCCGCCTGATTCTTGCTCGCCCCGCCGTTGAGGCCGGGGAAAAATTGGGGTTTCTGCCAGGTGACATGACCCAGAAAGTCGATCCCTACCTTCGGCCGCTTTACGATGCCCTCTATGAGATGCTGGGATTCGAGCGCGTGGCCAAACTGATCGAGCGCAATGTGATCGAAGTTGCGCCGCTTGCGTTCATGCGCGGGCGAACCCTCAATGATTCCTTCATCATTCTGGATGAGGCGCAAAATACAACGGTGGAACAGATCAAGATGTTCCTGACGCGGGTGGGATTTGGCTCCAAAGCCGTCGTGACCGGCGATATCACCCAAATCGATCTCCCGCGCAACAAGGAATCCGGCCTTCGCCATGTCCTCGAAGTATTGCGGGAAGTCGAGGGTATCAGCTTTACTTTTTTTGGCTCACACGATGTCGTCCGCCACCCCTTGGTTCAGAGGATCGTGGCCGCGTATGAAGCCTATGATCTTCAAAAGCCCCGGGATGAATATGGTCGTTGATCTCGACGTGGTCTGCGATGATGTGGTTCCCGAATTCCCGTCATTTGAACGATGGGCTCGTGCGGCCTGCGAGAAAGTGGATGCCGAACTTTCGGTGCGCATCGTAGGTCTTGAGGAAAGCGCCGAACTGAACGAGACCTATCGGCAGAAGAACGGTCCAACCAATGTGTTGAGCTTTCCCTGCGAAGTCCCGGAGGGGGTGCCCTGTGACCTTCTGGGGGATCTTGTCATTTGTGCCCCGGTCGTTGAGAGAGAGGCACGTGAACAAGGCAAGGTGCCTGAGGCGCACTGGGCCCATATGGTGGTCCATGGTGTCCTGCACCTTCAAGGATACGACCATATTGAAACCCGCGACGCAGAGCGCATGGAAGCCCTTGAAGTCGAGATTATGGCCCGTCTGGGCTTTGCTAATCCCTACGAAAATGAGGACCCCCCTGCATGAGCGAGGAATC
>JBDKLO010000058.1:0-3883 GCA_039795615.1 Pseudomonadota bacterium | reverse complement strand
TCCCCAAGTTTGCCGAACATCTTCGCAAGGGGGATTACCACAAGACCGTCGGGATTCCCTCGCCCATCGCCGAGTCTACGCAACTCGACATTAGAGTCGTTCCCTACGGTGAAGATCTGAGGCTGCTGGTGGCCCAGGATGTCACGCAACTGCGCTTTATGGAGAGAGTCCGTACGGATTTCGTGGCCAACGTCTCCCATGAGCTGAGGACGCCCTTAACCGTCATTCGCGGAACGGTCGAATCCATGATCGATCAATCGGATCGCCTCCCTGCCCCCTTTGCGCGGGGCCTCCACCGCATGGAGGAGCAGACGCTGAGGATGCAGACCCTGATCGATGACCTTCTGACCCTGACGCGATTGGAATCGCCTTCTCACCAAATTACCCGGAACCCTATCAATGTTCCCGAGCTGCTGCGCTCCATCGTTGAGGAAGCACTCTTGATCCCCCACGAATCGAGACCGGACCTGGGGCTTGAGATCCAAACGCCCAAGGGGCTCATTGGCGGCGAAAAGGAAATCCGAAGCGCCTTTACCAATCTGATCGAGAATGCGCTCAAATACTGCGAGTCCGAGCATTCGGTGACAGTGAGCTGGAAAGAGGATGGTCAAGGGGTCCGGCTGGATGTCATCGATACGGGACCCGGGATTCCGGCAGAATATCTTCCCCGGCTGACGGAGCGCTTCTATCGGGTCGATGCCGGAAGAGGGCCCGGTGGAACCGGTCTGGGTCTTGCCATCGTCAAACACGTTCTGGCCCGCCATGATGCAGAGTTCCAAATTACCAGCAAAGTCGGTAAGGGGAGTTGCTTCACCTGTCGCTTTCCACAAGAGAGAGTGGCGTCGATACCACAACCCCAAAAGGCCTAGGCCGGATCGATCCTCAAACACGTGAGCCCCCCGAATATAGGGGCTTTCACGAGGTCTTGCATAAAATACAATTTTTTGGTTGCAACACCCTAAACGGATGGATATCATGCCAACTGTTGCGGATTTCTCAACACTTGTTGTTTTAGGGTTAAAAGGGAGCCAAAAAACATGTTTAAAAAAACTTTACTGGCACTGAGCCTCGCAGGCTTTGCTGTCTTTGCACAGGCGGCTGATACCCCGGCAGTGGAATCAACCACTTCCAGCGCGTTCACCGACGATCGCTTCTACGTTGCCCCATTCGGCACCTTCGTTCAGCCGGGCGGTTCACGCAACGCGCAGGGCGGTTGGGGTGGCGGTATGGCCATCGGCAAGATCATCGACGAGTACTTCAACGTTGAAGTCAAGGGATTCTGGCAGGCGTGGGGCAACAATGGTTTGCCCTCAGGCTACGGCGCTGGCATCACCCCGGCGGGTAGCTACAACCACGGTCGTACCGACTTCACTGGCGGCACCATCGACCTGCAGTACTACTTCTTCCGTGATGACTTCTCACCTTATGTTGTCTTCGGTATCGGTGGCGCAAACACCAGCTCACGCAATGTCGTGACCCTCGGTGGCACCACTTACGCAGGTGGCAAGGCAAATGCTGGCTTCGTCTTCGAAGCAGGCACCGGCGCAACCTATGAACTTGCAGACAACTTCCTCCTGCGTGGTGATGTTCGCTACCGTGGTGTGACCACCAACGGTGTTAGCACCCCGCTCGGAACCTACAACCCCGATGGCGTTTACAGCGATCTCGTTGTTAACCTCGGCTTCGAAATCCCGCTGGGCGACAAGCCGGGTAAGGCAGCAGCAACTCCGGTTGTCGCTGACTCTTGCGCAAGCCGCGATAGCGACAACGACGGCGTCAATGATTGCGACGACAAGTGCCCGGGTACGGCTTCAGGCACCAAGGTTGACGATCAGGGTTGCCCGATTGTCATGGAACTCCGTGGCGTCAACTTCCACTTCGACTCAGCTGAGCTGACCGATGGTGCCAAGCACATCCTCGACGGTGTGGTTGAGCAGCTGGTTGCGATGCCGACCAAGAAGGACATCGAAGTTGCGGGTTACGCGAGCTTCGAAGGCGTCAAGGGCAAGGAGCAGCACAACCTGCACCTGTCACAGCGTCGCTCTGAGTCTGTTGCTCACTACCTGAAGAAGAAGGGTGTTAGCAACAAGCTGTTCGCAAAGGGCTACGGTACGCAGTTCCCGGTCGCTGACAACAACACGGAAAACGGCCGCGTCAAGAACCGTCGCGTCGAACTCCGCTGGATCGGTGACTGAGGTTAATCGCCTCTGACCCCGCCGGGAGGTCTCCTCCCGGCTCCCATAAACCCGCCTTTTGGCGGGTTTATGCATTTCAGGGCCCTCAAATACGTTTCAGGGGATCAGAATCCCTTAAAATGAAGGCTCACCCATTAACCAACGGATTCATTCGCCCTATGACTTTTCGCGCACTCGCCCGAATCATGCCGCTCCTCGGTCTTTCCATGGTCTCCCTTACCACGCAGGCTGATTTTCAGCGCGGCTATGTCTCGATGGTCGGCTCATCCACCGTGGTGCCCTATGCCAAGGCCTCCGCAGATCGCTTCGCCAAAGGCGGACGTTTTCATGAGGCCCTAATCCAGGCTTCCGGCACCGGCGGAGCGCTGGCGCTTTTCTGCGAAAGCAACGGCGCAGAAGCCCCCGATGTCGCCCTGGCCTCCCGCGCGATCAAGGCGCGTGAAAAGGATGCCTGCAGCAGAAATGGCATCGGCGAAGTCGTCGAACTCAAAATCGGCTATGACGCACTCATTCTGGTTCAGTCAAGGAAAGTGGAACCCTGGTCATTGACCGCGAAGGAAGCCCGCCTGGCTTTTGCAAAATGGCTGGCGCAACCCGATGGCACCATGTCATTGAACCCGAACCACACCTGGAAGGATGTTCGCGACTCGCTGCCGGCAGAGCCGATCGCCATTCTGGGACCCCCCATTACCTCTTCCAGCTATGATGCCTTCATCGACCTGATCTCCGAACTGGAATGCAAGCAAGCACCTTGGGTTCCTGCTGGCGCCAAGGAAGCCACGCCTGATCTCCTTCACAAATGCCGTAGCGTTCGCGAAGACGGGATTTATCGTGAAGGCGATGACGAAGAACATATCGCCTTGATTGCAAGCGCCCGTCATCCGGAAGTCGGCGTCTTTGGCTATAAACTCCTCCAGGATCACCTCAAGGACGTCCATGCGATTCCCGTCGACGGAATCGAGCCCACCTATGCCAATATCTCCAGCGACACCTACCCAGGCTCACGTCCGCTTTACCTTTATGTGAAGGCTTCAGCGATCGGCAAGACTCCCGGTCTTCGGGAGTTCCTTTCGGAAGTCGTCAGCGAAAAATCCTGGGGTGATAATGGCTATCTTCGTAAGGCCGGTCTGATTACCCTCCCCGCCTCCGAGCGTGATGCCATCGTCAGCAAGCTCCGCTCCTATGGCATTAATCCCTCTCTGGCACCCGCCAGCGATGTCGCACCTTCAAAGCCAGTTCAAGCGAAGAAGGGCAAGAGCAAATAGCCTGGCCCCTTGCCACCGCCATGGGCATGACCTACGGTGAATACCCAAACCCTGCCGACATTGACCGTTTTCTTGCGGAAGATGTCGGTACGGGGGATTTAACGGCGGACTCTCTCCCCCAAGACCTGACCGCTAGCGCCACGGTGCTCACCCGAGAGCCGATGCTGCTTTGCGGAAGTGCTTGGTTTGAGGGTGTCTTCACCCGGCTGGGTTCAGGCGTCGTGATCGAATGGCAGCAGAGGGAAGGGGATTGGGTGCAAGCGGGCGATATTCTGTGCCGCCTTAAAGGACCCGCCCAGATCCTGATGACCGGCGAGCGAACGGCCCTGAATCTTCTTCAAACCCTTTCCGGTACCGCCACGCTTTCAAAACGCTACGCAGACGCGGTTCAAGGGACATCCCTCAAGATCCTCGATACCCGGA
>JBDKLO010000057.1:0-26725 GCA_039795615.1 Pseudomonadota bacterium | reverse complement strand
GTTCCTGAGTTCACGGAGGAAAAAATAGGTTAGAATAGTCGGCTCGACTTCATGGGGAAAAAGCTTGTCTCCATCGGAGTTTATATATAGAATTTCCGCCTTTTCAGGCAAAGCCTTTGTATTGGAGTGCGAATTCATGAAGACCTTCAGCGCCAAGCCGGCCGAAGTCAAGCGCGACTGGTACGTCATCGACGCCGATGGGAAGACCTTGGGCCGTCTGTCGACCGAGATCGCACGCCGTCTCCGCGGTAAGCACAAAGCGGAGTACACCCCCCACGTCGACACCGGTGACTACATCATTGTGGTCAATGCCGAAAAGGTCCGTGTGACGGGTGCGAAGGAAAAAGACAAGATTTACTACAAGCACACCGGCTACATCGGAAACATGAAGTCCGTTGCTCTCGGTAAGCTGCGTCAGACCCACCCGGAGCGGATCATTGAGACCGCTGTGCAGGGCATGCTCCCCAAGAATCCTCTGGGTCGCGCCATGTTCCGCAAGCTGAAGGTCTATGCGGGTTCCAATCATCAGCATCAGGCTCAACAGCCGACGGTGCTGGAAATCTAATTCGATAGCCGAGTATTTCCATGGCACAACAGCATTACTACGGAACGGGTCGTCGCAAGAGCGCAGTTGCTCGTGTATTCGCCAAGACCGGTTCAGGTCGCATCCTGGTTAACAACAAGCCGGTTGAAGAATATTTCGGCCGCAAGACCGACCAGATGGTCGTCCGTCAGCCGCTTGAGCTGGTTTCCCTGTTGGAAAAGCTGGACGTCACCGTCACGGTTACCGGCGGTGGTCCGAGCGGTCAAGCGGGTGCGATCCGTCACGGTCTGACCCGTGCCCTGATCGAACTCGACGAGAACCTTCGTCAGCCCCTGCGTCGTGCAGGCTACGTCACCCGCGATGCGCGTGAAGTTGAACGTAAAAAGGTTGGTCTGCACGGCGCACGTCGTCGCCCGCAGTTCTCCAAGCGTTAAGCAGAGGCTCCTTGGGGGATCGTCTAGCGGCAGGACTACGGACTCTGACTCCGTCAACCTAGGTTCGAATCCTAGTCCCCCAGCCAAATCGAATCAAAGCTCTATGCGAAAGTGTAGGGCTTTTTTTCTGCGCATGACCTTCTATTGCGGGTTTCCAAGCCACCTCAAAGGATTAAGACATGTTACCAATGACAACAATTCTCGCATCAGCCCTATCGTTGTTATTCGTCTGGCTTTCGATGCAAGTAATCAAGCGCCGTCGGCAGTTAAAGGTTTTGATCGGCGCTGGTGGTCAAACGGAGTTGGAGTGGGCAATCAGGGCCCAAGGTAACTTTTCGGAGTATGTTCCGATTGCGTTGATTCTTTTTGCCTGCGCCGAATACAACAAGACGGACTGGAGGCTGCTGTCCGTTTTTGCGGTGACGTTGATTTGCGGGCGATTGATACACGCCTATGGTTTTCTCTTTGCGCGAGAGAATTTGGGATTCAGGGTGAAAGGAATGATTCTGACATTCTTGACGATCAGAGCCTTGGCTATTTGGAATTTAGGTTTCCTTTGCTATCAGTGGCTGAGCCACTGAGCTCGCCTGGTTCAGGTATTTTTGGGTTGTCGCGACAAACTTTTTAAACATTCTGGAGCGCTTTCGAGCAGAGAAATCCCTTATGGATATGGAGTCGCTCCAGGACCTGATTGATCACACAAGTTCCATTGGTGTTCACCATACGCTCGGCTCGGTCTTCGAATTCTTTCGCCATCATGAGCAAGAATTTGTGGCGATTCTGGATGGTCAGAGATTTGTCGGTCTCTGTTCAAGACAAGAGCTTGGGATGTTGCTCGGATCTCAATATGGCTTTGCGCTTCATGCGCAGCGCCCAGTCTCCATGTGTTTCAGGCAGAGTCCGATTCAGCTGATCGATGACTGGAGCGTTTACGATGCATTTGAGCTTGTTTTTGCCCGCGGGACGGATGCCTTCTATGACGACGTGGTCGTTCTTGATCGTGAGGGTAATTTTCAAGGACTAATTTTTACGCACACGTTGGTCAGGTTGCAGAACCATTACCACAGAGAAGGGATTAGTCTTCTTAAAAATCAGGCGCATGCAATTTCAGCTCATAACCACTGCATGGAGGCAGATCTTGAGCTGTGTGGGGAATTGCAAAAGGCCCTTTTGCCCGAACGGTTCCCTCAAGTCTCTTCCAACGCCTTTAATTTCAGCTATTGCTACCAATCATTTCGGATTGTTGGCGGGGATTTCTTTCACGTTCAACAAATCGATGATGATGCTGTCGGGATATTGGTTGCGGATGTGATGGGGCACAACATTCGATCAGCGCTCATAACAACCATGATGAGGGCGTTGATGGAAGAGCTCGCCCCCAAGTATCGGGACGCCGGTTTATTTTTGACGCACTTAAACAAAAGGCTAGCCGGCATTCTGGCCCGAACGGGGCACGAGGTGATTTATGCAACGGCCAGTTATCTGATCCTCGATGCCGCTACCCTATTGTGTGGTTTCGCAACAGCAGCGCACCCAGCCCCCATCCTGATTTCAGGAGGCGATAGCAATGCTCAGGTCATCGACCATCCTGAGGCTGGTACGTTGCTTGGTGTCTTTGATGATAGCGACTACAAGACCATGACGTTTGGGCTCTCGCCGGGAGATGCGGTATTGCTTTACACCGATGGAATCGTCGAGGCGGAAAACTTGCGATCTGAATTTTTCGGGCAATCGGGCATTTTGTCTTCGCTGGAACGATACAGGGTGGAACGCACGGAGGCACTGATGCTAGATGAACTGATGAAAGACGCATCAGATTTTACTGGCGCAAAGGGCTTTGCGGATGATGTTTGTCTTTTGCTTGTGAAAATCGCTGACTGACTCTGCGAGAATGGGGCCTCGAATTGAAGGGCGTGACGCCTGCCTTTAAAAATCAGGGTTCGATACGTCTTGGATTTTGCGTTCGTCGGCCAGAAATGTTGCGTATTTGAGTGGGTCGCAGCTGTAGATGACTCCGGGAGATGAAATGAGTTTGGTGAGTAGGCTTTTTGGTTTTTTTGGTTTGGGGCTGTTCCTTTCATTGTTTGCAGGTTTCAGTCAATCCGTCCTGGCCGCTGAACTGAGATTCACGGTCTACAACAAGATCATGAGTTCCGCGAACATCAGCCCGTCCGGCTCATCCCAACGACAGATGGGGGATGGATTTGCTGCCCACATGAATGTCTATCGAACACCGGACGTAGAGCAGACGCCGATCGGGGCAGGTGATTTCTCGTTGTTGATCACTGTTCCTGCGACCACCTCTAATCCCGTCGAGACACGGATCTATCACGCGATTTTCACTTTTAACTCGGAGGATTCCATTGTCGTTGATGGGATCAGTGTTGCGGACATGCCTGACAACTGGATGAATAGCACGCCCTCATTTAGGGCAGTCACGGGTGGTACGGGTAAATACAGGGGAGCAGCCGGAACGGCCATCTTTACTCGGATGGACCAGAATCTTTTTAAAATGGATCTGAGATTCAAAACAAATTAGCGTAAGCAAAAGACTAGAGGAGAGGAGAGACTCTATATGCCGGTGACATACCTTCGAGGTGGAGTATTGGGGATGGAAATTGTTGTGCGAATGGCCGCTATAGGATGGCTCTATCTGTTGGTGGCCTGCTCTGCCAACCCTTTGGTGACCGGTGCCGAAAAAGTTCGAATTGTGACCAGTGATCCTCAGGGATGTGAGTATCTTGGTGAGGCGACTGGCAACCAGGGAAACTTCTTTACCGGGGGTTGGACAAGCAATGCAAATCTGGAGACCGGCGCTCGTAATGAACTCAAGAATGCGGCCCTCAAAATGGGGGGTAATACCGTACTAATTCTTACCTCACGCGCAGGAGTAACCGGTAACTACAATGTTTCTAATGGCTACGGCGGCGGGAGTAGTCAGGAGACCAACGTTACGTATTCCGGGACCGTCTACCGCTGTAAGTAAGCGTTTAGCCTGAAATTCTTTGAAATAAAGAGCCAATATCCCCTGCTATTTTGTCAGCAGGCTGGACGATCCTTGATGTGATTGTCCAATTCTCGTTATTTCTAGGATTGACCTTATGCGCCTGCGGCTCCTGCTTTTTGTCGCCCTATTGGGTGTCGGGACCCTTATTGGTGGTTGGAGTGCCCTTCAATACGGTCTATTGGAGCCGTGGTGCCAATCCGCAGCCGCCGTGAGTCAGGGGGTCATGCATTCCTTTGGGGGCAGCGCAGTTAGATCAGGTGCGGTATTGCGTGATCCGCAAACTCAAAAAGCCATCATGGTTTCCTGGGGTTGTTCGGGCGCGGATGCCACCTTCATCCTCTTTTCTGCGATCCTGGTCTATCCCAGTTGCTGGTGGGCAAAGGTTCAAGGCCTAATGGGCGGTTTTCTTGCGGTTCAGGGAATGAATGTCGCTCGCATCATTACGCTGTTTCATCTCAACAATTGGAGCGAACAGCTGTTCAATTTTGCCCATCTGTATTTGTGGCAAGGGCTTCTGATGCTCGATGTGTTGGTCTTTATGTTGGTTTGGCTTCGTTGGGAAAAGACGCAGTGCCGGGCGGCATGAGGACTTTTGTCTCCATATTGGTGGATTCGAATTAACGCAATTTTCGCTCTCTTGATGCGAATAGCTAAAAATAAGCCCTCAGGGCATGCGGAACCACCTCATGCCTCGATTCTAGCCACCCTGACGGCACCCCATTTACCCCTTTTTTTGTGTTGTTGAAATAAAGCTAGCCGCCTGTGATAGTGCGGTCTTACCTTAACGAATCGATCTCTTTGGCCATGTTTCGGAAAAAACGCCTAGAGACATGAACGCGCTAGAAAAACCATCTTTGCCAAGGAGCACGGAAACGATGAAGATCAAAAGAGGATTTGCTATGAAGCTTGCCATTGTCGCCCTCCTCATGGCGGGCGCAACATCAACGGTGGCCCATGAGGTCACGCAGGCAAACGCTGTAGCTTATGGCGCTACGGCCAAGTACATTCAATTGCCCTGCGCCAGCGGAACCGTAGCCCCTTGCACCAACGGATCAACTCATGAGTTGAGTTTCTCGAGTAATGGGAAGCATCTCTGGGTGACCCAAATGACATCACAGAAAATATTCCATTTTGATGTGGTCGATGGGGAGGTTGTCGAATCGTCGATCAAAACCTTTAATCAAACGATGCAGCCGCATGGCATTGTTGCCGATGGCAACTATGCCTGGGCGACATTGGAGATCCCCACCAACACCAACGCTCTCATCAAGATCGATGCGAATGGGTCGATCCTGCAGCAAATTAATCTGGCACCCGGTACGGGTCCTCATGGTCTTGCTATAGCCGGTGACGGCACCCTCTGGTTTGCAGGTAAGGAAGGGAGCGTGGTCGGGAGTGCCAATCCCAAGACCTTGGAAGTCACTTATTATCCCCTGGCTGCAAACAGCGCTTCGATTTACATTCATGTGGCAAAAAATGGGGATGTCTGGTTCACCGAATTAACGGGATCAAAAGTGGGTCGGATCCGTAAAGGGGTCATGACGGAGATTGTTCTTCCCATCGAAAACTCTCGCCCGATTTCCATCGATACGTCTCCCAACGGATCGGTTTACATGACCTTGGAGGCGGCCAACAGCATGGGCTACATTCCATCTAAGATCGCAAGAGGCCCGGCTTCGGATCTTCAGACGAATGTGATTCAGCAGGTTTTTGTGGCGACGCCGGGCGTGAAGCCAGCAGGCGGAGCGTTCACACCAACGGGGCAGTTTTGGTTTGGTGCCGCAGCCGTGGATGAGATGATCAAACTGGACAAGCCGAAGACACTGATTGAAATTCCTCAGGGTACATCAGGCTCCACCTACCACCGTTCGGCATATATGGGACATAAGATGTTCTGGACTGAGCTCTCAACCGATCGGATCGGCTATCTCAAAGGGGTTCGCTGATTTCCCAAGGATGCCCGTTTTCAGCGGGCACCGTAAATACAAAAAAGGCCAGCGTAAGCTGGCCTTTTTGCTTCTTTTGAAAAGAATATCCGAAGGTTAGGCGTTTTCTTTCAAGATGTGGAACAGCTCGTCTTTAAGTGCCAGCCTTTTTTTCTTCAGTTCTTCGACAAAATCGTCAGCGTGGACTTCGATTTCTGCTTCACAACGACGGATCTGATGGTCCAGTTCATCATATTCGTCGAAAAGCTTAGCAAAGTGGCGGCTGGATACCTTAAGTTCATGGATAAGACCCCTGAATTCAGGCAGTTCGTGGGCAAGGTCGTGTTTTTCACCCAGCATGGCAATTTTTCCTGGCTTGAGGTTCAAAGGGCACCGATCACATGAATTTCGAGGGGTGCCGTCGCATGCAGCTTCAAAATCCGTCATCAGGCCCAATCATTATAGGCTGGGTATGCGCATCGATCTTGAGCCCGCTTAAAAAACGACGCGATTGATAGAGTGACCTTCGCAGTTTTTGGATGCGAGGATCCGAATGGGTGAGGCTTAATTCCATTGGATCGTCATGGTTGAAAAAAAAGGGTGACGATTCATAATGGTCAGCTTGTCTTGGTGCCTGACCGACGTTCGTGCGAGTCAGGTTAAACGGGAAGCTGGTCATATTCGATCCTGATTGGATAAATGCCAGCGCTGCCCCCGCAACGGTAGGTGAGTTAAATCGCATCGAAATACCACTGTGTCCTCGGGCATGGGAAGGTGATGCGTGAAGCCCTCAAGCAGAGGGCTGCTCACGAGCCCGGAGACCGGCCTCGACATTGTCAGCCGTCGCGGTGGGCGATGGGTAGGCTGTTGCCCCCCGTCCCCCTGGGAATCAGGTTTCAGGCTATTCATTCTTACTGTCCGGTTTTTGCCACTGCTGCGAGCGGGTGTTGCCGCGGCTTGACCAGAACAGAGAATGAAAACAAACCTATTTTTAAGTCTGACAGTCCTTATCCCCTTCCTGGCCCATGCCGAAAGTGATTCCACGGATACACTGGATCCGGTGGTTATTACAGCGACTCGAAACGATGTCAAAGAATCCAACCTTGCGAACACGGTAACCGTGATCACGGCGGAGGAAATCAAGGCGCGGAGAATCAATGCCGTATCCGATATTCTCCGCGTTGTTCCTGGGCTTGATGTGGTGAGCTCGGGTGGAACAGGCCAGCAGACGTCCGTTTTTACCCGCGGTGCCAATTCCAATCAGACCCTGGTGCTGATCGATAACATTCGGATGAATGATCCGGGCAATCCCAACAACTCCTTCGACTTTGCTAATTTGCAGGTCGATGATATCGAGCGTATCGAGGTCTTGAGAGGGGCCGCCAGTGCAATGTGGGGTGCCGATGCCATGGGCGGCGTGATCCACATCATTACCAAGCATGGGAAGGGTCCCGCGCAGTTCTCAGGGCTTGCCGAGGGAGGCAACTACAATACATGGAAGGTCGGTGGTGGCGTTTCAGGCGAAGTCGACAAATTGAACTACTCGGTGAATGCAAGTCACTTGAGCAATCTTGGTGTCTCGGCCGCGGCACAGTCCATGGGGAATACCGAAAGAGATCCCTATCAGAACACGACGCTCCAAAGTCGTTTTAACTACCAGATGACGGATACTCTGGATGTCGATTGGAGCCTGCGTTACAACGCAGCGGGAACTGGTCTCGATAATTGTGGGGGGTTTGGTTACAAGTCATATACCGGCCAGTTTGTGCGTTGTGATAATCCCTATTATTTCAATAACAGCAATCAGCTCTACACCCGGGGTCAGGCGCGCTGGTTTCTATTCGATAACCTTTGGGAACAACGCTTTGGGGTGAATTTCACCATGAGCGATCGCCAGACCTATTACACGTCGCCCGTGTCATCCAACTGGGTTCCACCGAGTACAAATAATGGTCAGGAAACCAAGGTCGAGTGGTTGAATTTCTTTCATGTACTGCCAAATGACACGATTACGGCTGGCCTTGAAGGGCGGTTTGATTCGATGTACAGCGAAAGCGGATTGGCCTCTGCCCAGACCAGCAACAATGGTTCGATGAGCAATTCCGGATACTACCTCCAAAACCAACTCGATTGGCTGGACCGTTTTCACACGACCGCGGGGGGGCGGGTCGATGATAACTCCCGGTTTGGAAGTCATCTCACCTGGCGCTTCAATCAGACCATGGATGTGCCCGAGCTCGATAATCGAATCAAGGCCAATATTGGAACCGCCTTTCGTGCCCCGTCGCTCTGTGAATTGAGTAAGCAGTGTTACGGCAATCCCAATCTGATGCCGGAAACCAGCCTGGATTGGGATGCCGGAATCGAGCAGGATCTTTTTGACAAAAAAGCCATGCTGGGACTCGTTTATTTCGATAATAACTACAACAACCTGATTCAGTGGAATCCAAGTGCCAATGGCGGGTTAGGGAATGTCGAAAATGTGAGTACCGCGATCGCCCGTGGTGTGGAAACCTTTGCTGAATACAAGCCGCTTCCTGAGTTATCCTTGAGGCTCAACTACACCTATGATGAAACGTTTGGTCGCTACAGTGCGATGACGGGGCAAAGATCTAATGACCCCTTGTTGCTCCGCCCCAAGAACAAGGGAAATTTCGATATTGATTACAAGTTTGTCCCAGAAGCCTCCGCTCACCTGAATGTTTTGGTGGTGGGTTCCAGAAGTTCCTACGATACGATTGGTTCAATTACGCAGGTTCCAGGATACGTCCTGGTGAACCTCTCTACCAACTATGAGCTGAATCAGCAGGTGACACTGTTCGCAAGGCTCGACAACCTTCTGAATAAACAGTATCAGCAGGTTTGGGGTTATGGCGCGCTCGGGTTCTATGGCTTGAGTGGTTTTTCAGTAAAGTTCTAGCCATCGGATAGCCGGCAAGACGATCAGCCATGCCGGCTATTCAACCTCAAAGGACAATGACGGAATTCTCTGAATCGATCCCGTTGAAGGCAAAACGGTCTGCTTCGGGTTCATTGACCCAATGGTCGCCATCGACAACATATCGGAACTGATATTCCCTGTTGTTTTCAAGATCCACCGAAACAGACCAAGTGCCATCCTTTGAGCGCTTTAGCGGTAATTCATCCTTTGACCAGGCATTGAAATCCCCCGCAAGACTTATTGAGGAGGCCGTGACATAGGGTTCACCGGTGAGACTAAATTTCACTTTGCAAACCGGTTTTGTTTTAAGGAACTTCTTTTCAAGACTCATGGACGATCACCTTGGAAATGGTTTCACACAATGTCCATTGTGGCGAGCCGAAAGCAACTGAACAAGCGCCCATTCGGTGACAGTGTGTCAATCAGTCCCTGTATTTTGAGTTGATGATGTCGTTTCAATATCGTGTTGCCATGCGGGAGACGATTGGTAACAATGGCCCACACTCATTTTTGGGGAGGTTATATGCGTGTCATCCTGACATTGGTTTTTGTTCTGGCCCTTACGGGGTGTGGTGTTCAGTTAAAAGGCAGCGTGGCTGAACAACGTAATCAGATCAAAGCCATGGAAACGGCGACGCTCTCTCAGCTTTATGCAAAGGATCCATCGGCGCGAAAGAACATTCGAAAAGCTGCAGGGTATGGCGTTTTTGATGCGTCAGGCGGGAAAATTATGTTTGGCGGCCTGGATCACGGCAATGGGGTCATTTTTGATAATGCCTCCGGACGCAGAACCTACATGAAGATGTTTGAGCTACAGCCGGGGCTGGGTTTTGGCTATACCAACTTTAGGCTGGTCTTTGTTTTTGATACCCGCGAAGTGATGAATGATTTCATCAGCAGTGGCTGGGAATTCGGAACCCGTGCGGCTGCCGCAGCCAAGAGCAAAACTGAGGGTGGAGCGGCCGAAATCGGCTACAACGTGGCGCCAGGGATTCACGTCTTTCAAATGACGGAAGAAGGGGCTCTCGTGGGTTTGAGCATCACAGGGGCCAAATACTGGCGCAACGATGATCTAAATTGATTCTGGCCGGGGCAGTCCAGGCCTGCCCCTCAGGACGAAAGGCAAGCGGCCCTGCTTGTCTTTGATCACTATAAGAGCAGCCTGGATTACCGTTGTGAGGAGATGAAGATGGTCAACGTGATCTGTACGAGCTGTCACCATGAAAACCAAAAGGATGCGACAACTTGTATTTCTTGCGGCGCGGGTTTGCCAAAATCGGTGGCGCCCATTCGAAAAATCAGCGGGAAATTCTCCGCGATTGGGGTTATCGTCATCGCATTGGGCGTCATCGGAACGGTCCTTGGCACCTGGTGGGGGCCCCCAGCAATCCTCCCAGGCGTCGCTTTCTTTATGATGAGCCGATTCTTTTAGCGGCCGCTGTTCTCATTCAGGGGTAGAGGAGGAAGGGTCGACGCTCTTCCTCCCATGCCCGCTCGTCCTGACGAGCCATTGCCTCAAGGTCGCCAACCGTGGCGCCATCATCGTCGACCCACTGCCTAAGCAAGGGGCTTCCATTGATGAGATCGATGGCCAAGCGGTCAAATTCGTACTCATAAGGAAAATCCCGCCACAACGGATAGTCGGGAATCAGCTTTCGGATCGCCTTGAATGCGAGAGACTGTAGCCTCCAGGGCTGAAAGCGTTCATGATCGTATCCCGGTCCGTCCGTATGAATCTGGATGCCCGCGCAAAGTTCTCCAATGTGTTTGTGGAATGTAGGCTCAAACCAGCAGGGACGAAGGTGGCATCCCTGGAGCCATTGTGGAGCCATCTCGAACATTTCGCGAATGATCGCCTTGGGGTCCAGGGCGGGTGCGCCAAAAAGTTCGAGTGGGTGGGTGGTGCCGCGGCCCTCGGAAAGGGTCGTCCCTTCCAGCATGACTGTTCCTGCGTAAGCTCTGGCCATCCAGAGATTGGGTGCGTTCGGACTGGGATTGACCCACCCGCGCGACTCCAGAGGCCAGCCAAATCCGGGAGCTTGATGTGGGTCCCAGCCGGCCATGCCGATGACGCGATAATCCAGATCCAGCCTGTAGTGGTGGATGAACCAAGCGCCCAGCTCTCCAAGAGTTAACCCATGCCGCATGGGGATGGGGCCTGCGCCAACAAAGCTTTCCCAACCTTCCCGGAGGGTCAGGCCTTCGATGGGGCGGCCGGCGGGATTGGGACGGTCCAAAACCCAGACCTCCTTGCCGGTTTTTGCCGCTTCCTCAAGGATATAGAGGAGCGTGGTAATGAAGGTGTAGATTCTGCACCCCAGATCCTGAAGATCGATCAGGATGATGTCGAACTGATCCATCATCTCGGAGGTCGGGCGACGGACTTCCCCGTACAGGCTATAGATGGGGATGCCAAGTTCAGGGTCAAGGTAGTTCCCGGACTCGACCATGTTGTCTTGTTTGTCACCACGAAGGCCATGCTGAGGACCAAAGGCCGCGGTCAAGCGCAGTGACGGAAAAGTCGAAAGCGCATCAAGCGAGTGTTGGAATCCCTGGGTCATGGAGGCTGGATGCGCGAGAAGCGCGAGCCTTCGCCCCGAGAGCTCGGCCATCATGGAGGGTGTCGAAAGGAGTTGGTCTATGCCGAAATTCATGGGTCCAGGGAGTGAGATCGTGAACTAGAGCGGAAAAAAACTATCGGGATGGTGAAAGTCGGGCTTCTCTGAGGGATGTTTCACCGCCCAATAAGCCATCACACCAGACTTTTCTTTGAGGATCACCGATAAACCGGCTTCTAACGGAGAGTTCCCAGGAAGATGATCCTCAATGATTGACCATGGAATCTTGGCCTCCAGAGATGTTCCTCCGGCCTCAATCTGGGTCCTGAGAATGGGCGGTCCCTTGACCTCAGGTCTTTCCAGCTCTGCCCGATAGCCAGTCAAACGATAAAAAGCCCAATGACCGGAAGGGGCGAAGTTGAATTCAAGGTAATCAGGCGGTTGATCTTTTCGGCGCAGGAAGACCTCAAAGCAGGTTTCTTGCCACAGGTTGTCCAATCGATGGGTTTCGGCAGTATGTTCCGGGATCTTGAGTTGGGTGCTGTCGCCCCTGATTTGGTAAGCGAACTCGAGGTGCGTCTCATCCGACTCGATTTGGCATTGGATATGCCAAGGTTCAGCCGAAGCAGGCGAAGCCGGGTGAGGAAACAGCGATTGGATCACTTGATCAGCATCACCGGAACATCAGCGAGCTGGATCACCCGGGACGGGAGCGAGCCGAGCAACAGTGCGGTCAGTGTGCTGAAGGAGCGGTATCCGATGACGATCTGATGAATGTCATTTTGCCGCGCAAACTGGGCGATAACTTCTGCTGCATCCCCGACACAGATATGGTGCTCGAATGATCGGCCAGCTGACTCTAGCTGCTTCATGGCACCCTTCAGTTGTTTTATGCCTTCCTCGCGCTGGAAGTCTTGGATCTGATTATGGCTCAAAAACATACCGACATCCCCGTGAATGGCCGGTTGAACATTCATCAGATGAATTTGGTGCGGAGTTTGAATGCGATCAAGCCAAAGGATGAGTGATCCGATCATTTCCTTGCGGATTTCATTTTCTTCGACGGGAACAAGAAGCTTCAGCATGGATTTACCCTGATGTCGATCAACGAGCTTTGCTCTTAGATTTTTGCTTTTTAGGCCCCGATTTGCTCTTGCGTTTGGCCTGAGCGAGGTCGACCAGAACAGCCTGTTTCTCTCCCGCAGCGCGGGTTTTAAGTTTTCCGATCAAAAGCACTAATCCGGCAAAGGCGTAAGGCAGAATCTGGTGGGTCATCGCACCTTCATTGAAGATGTCGACAGCGGCCAGTGCGGGCTCGGTCACCAGCATTTCACCGGCCACAAATCCCAGGATGGCTGCGCCTAAATCGATGATGATGGGATATCGATCCATAAGGCGAAGGATCAAGGAGCTTCCGAAGATCACGATAGGAATGCTGATCCCTAATCCGATGATCAGCATCAATTGATTTCCGCCGGCGGCTGCGGCGACCGCGAGCACATTGTCGAGGCTCATGACGAGATCGGCAATCAGAATAGTCCGCACGGCTGAAGCCAGGGTGTTGTGCGAACCGACATTGTTGCCATTGGTTTCTTCGGGCGAAAGGAGCTTCGATGCGATCCAAAGAAGCATGAGGCTCCCGAAAAGTTTCAGGAACGGGAGCGTTAAAAGTTGAAGTGCTGCAAAGGTGAGGCTGATCCTCATTAAAATTGCTGCCAGGGAGCCAAGAACAATGGCGCGTTTCCGCTCTTCGCTTGGAAGTGATCGAGCCGCAAGTGCGATCACGACGGCGTTGTCGCCAGAGAGCACAATGTTGACCATCATGATCTGGCCTAGATCAAGCCAGAAGGCGGGGTCACTGAAGTTAAAGGGCATACGGGTGTCTCTGATTGAAAGTCAGCAACGGACGAATAGGCTCAGCGAGGGAGATTCGGTCGATCCCTCCATTATGAGGAGCGATTCTAACAGGGAGGTTGCTTGAGGAGGGTAGTGAACGCTAATCCCGTATGAGAGCCACAAAGGGGTTAGCTGTTGGTCTGGAGGGATTTTCGGGGTGCTTGACTACCTGGAGGTGGGTTCAATTCAGCCCAAGGCGGGAGCAGGGAGGCCGGATAGCCTGGCCCCCTGCCATTCGAAAGTTTATTACTTCTTCTTTTCTTCAGTTGTTGCCGTTTCGCGGGGCAGAATCGGCGTTTCGGTGCTGATCTTCAGGTCGGAAAGAAGGTTGAGTTCATTTTCAATCTGCAGGAACTGGCCGGCGATAATGGGCGAGGTGGCCTTCTTGACGCGGTTGTAATATTTGCGCCACAGTTCATTGCGATCATCGCGAATCTTCAGAGATCTCAGTGCCAGATTATCGGCAATCTCGTTATTCATCTTTTCGTAGTTGGCGGCATAGTCACGGATGATGCTGTAACGCTCATCGTAGATTTTCTTGAGTTCCGCCTCATAGGCGTAGTACTCCTTCCAGAATGCGTCGTGCTCGGATGCACTCAGGTTCAAAGCTTTTTCGATCAATGCGACCTTCTTTTCGCGATACTTCGCGCGATCGGCATCCAGCGCCTTCATTTCGGGGTCATTGGCCGTGACGGGTGTCAGGGGCTTTGGGGTCTGGGCGCAACCAAAGAGGAAGAGTCCAGCCAGAAAAGTGCCGGATGCAAGCAGGCGAGAAACTTTTTTTGAATTGATCATGATGAAGTCCTAATGAGGGGCGAATCGCGAGCGCTATTCGGTCAAGTGGCATTCTATCCCATGGACAGAAGCTCTTACATCCGTCGATTTCCCAAGCTTTCTTGTGGCGTTTGGAACCATGAGATTTTACGCCGATTCGCGAAGCCCATACTTCCTTACACGGTACCGAAGCGTTTCGCGTGTCGTTCCAAGGGCTCGTGCTGCAGCCGTCACGTTCCCTTGATGAGCGTTCAATGTGGTCTCAATGATATAGCGGTCCATATCATCGAGATCCATGCTGCCATCAAGGGGGATATAGAGGCCGCCGGGGGAGTGCAGAGGGGTTAATGAGGGGGGCGCGGGTGAGAGCTGAAGCCACTGCTCGGAGAAGGTCGGGCCATCAGCAAAGAGTACGCAACGTTCCACAACATTTCTCAGTTCTCGAACATTGCCGGGCCAGTCATAGCCACGCAATTCGGTCCAGACTCTTTCAGGAATGATTTTGACCTGTTTTCCTGCCTTGGCATTGAGTTCGGCAACAAACATGGGAACCAACTCCTCGAGGTCTTCCTTCACATCCCTAAGTGATGGGAGTTCTAGTCTGAAGACGCTGAGCCGATGATAAAGGTCGCTTCGAAAGCCCCCTTCACGGACCATGGTTTCAAGGTCCCGGTGGCTGGCCGCCAAAATCTGGACATCCACGCTGATTTCTCGCTCGGATCCCAGTCGCCTGAATTTTCGGTCTTCGATGGCTTTCAGCAGCTTGGACTGGAGGTCCAAAGGCATTTCGCCAATTTCATCCAGGAAGAGGGTTCCCCGATCAGCCTGTTCAATGAGTCCTCGATGTCGACCCGCCGCGCCGGTGAAAGCGCCTGCCTCATGCCCGAACAGTTCGGACTCCATCAAATCTCGGGGCAGCGCTGCGCAATTGAGTTCAATAAGAGGGTGCGCCCCTCTGGGGCCGCCGTGGTGCAGGATGCGTGCGACAAGGCCCTTGCCGGTTCCGGTCTCGCCGCCGATCACAATTGCGCTGAACGGAACGCGAGTCAGCCGATCCAGCATTTCTCGGATGTGCTGAGCCTTCTTGCTGCGTCCTGCATAGGCGAGGGATGAATAACGTCTTGATCCTGCTTCCGCTTGATCTAGGAGTCGGCGTTGGGCGATGGTCGTCCTTTTTGCGCTTGCGATAATGAGATCAAGTCGATCCATCTCGCAGGGCTTTTCAAGAAATTCATAGGCGCCTAGGCGAAGAGCGCGGACGGAGTCCTCAATTGCGCCGTACCCGGTCAAAAAGAGCCACTCGCAGTAGGTGAGGCTACCCTTGATATCTTCCATAAAGTCGAGCGCATTCCCGTCGGGAAGGTTCATATCCGAGAGGATGATCAGGGGTTCAAGTCGCTGGACCGAGAGAATCGTCCGCGCTTCGGCTAGATTCCGGGCGAGTTCCACCTCCCATCCTTTGCCGCGAAAGTGGCGCGAAAGCTCCTGCCCCAGAAGGGCTTCATCTTCGATGATTAGAAGGTTGTCGGCCATGAAAGTCTCTCAGGGTCTTTTAGTCAGTGTGGGCAGGGTTAAAGGCCAGGTTCCCGGGCTCTTCGAATTTCGACCGGACGTCCAGCACAAAGGCGCATGTATGTGCCAGAGGCGGAAATTCCGTTCAGCACGAGGCTCAGGGTCACCAAGGGAGCCATCCATGCATGTTCAGAGCTCACGTGGTAAAGAATTAAGTCCTGGCCTATGAATGAGGGCCATAGAGGAAAACCGACCATTCCAAGGAAGCACAGGAAAAAGAGAAGGGCGGCCAGCGGATACCGCTCATCCATGGCTCTGTACATGAAGGGATTTTCGGAAAAGGAACTGGTCCGGTCCATCCATGCGATCACCATGCGTCCGAGAACCCAGAATGGAACGATGCCACTGAGAAACAGTAAGACGTAGCCCCAACTTCCATCGCCCACAAGTCCTGCAGCGATGCCCGCCAGCGTATTGCTGGCGCCGATGTAGTTCCACGTGGTTCCAGGGTAGCGTTTTACGGTAAAGCCAAGAAGCGAGCAAGCAGACATGCCGAGAATCAGAGTGATCGCAAGGAAGATCGTGATTTGGCCTGTCTTGAAGTAGAAGATCAGGCCACCCATGAGGGTAAAGCCAAGGATCACCCAGATGAAATTGCGGCTTATTCGCGCAATCTTTGAGCCTAAAGTTCTGAAAGAGTCCCACAGCCACTTCCGGACAGCGAGTTCCAGACTGAATTCCTGCAGCGAAAGCACATGAAGCGTATTGCGGACCGTGCGAGGCAACGGATCTCTCAAGGCTCTCGGGAGAGATTGACTCATTCTGAGGTTCTGGAGGTCAAGCGCCACATCGATTTCACCTTCAACGCGCATGAGGTGCGAGACGATGGAGGGCGAAACGAGTAGCTGATAGCAGCGTACAAACGCATTGCCGAGAACGTGAATCAGGACAAAGCTTCCAAGGCCAAGAGCCAGTTCAATGAACATGAAGCCGACCTGGGTAATTGAAGCGTAGGCAATGCGGCCCTTGATGTTGGATTGGGTCTGCTCTGAGATGGATGCCACTAGGACCGTAACGGCACCAATGATGAAAACAATCACGCGAGAAGTTAGATCGAACCCCCAAATCGCTTCGGTTCGAAGCAGAAGGAAGACGCCGAGGTGAATCGATAATGCGCCATAGAAAATGGCGCTTGAAGGCGTCGGTCCTTCCATTGCGCGGGGGATCCAGAAGCAGAAGGGAAATTGTGCTGATTTCCCCATGCTGGCCAGAATGAGCAAGAGCGAAAGACCCAAGAGGGCGAAATGTCCGCCTGGAGGTAGACTGTTGTTGAGCGCGTCCGTGAAATGGCTGAAGTGCCGATTTTCCTGAAACAAAAGGTCGACGAGAAGGGCTGCGAGGAGGAGCCCGATATCACAGAGTCTGTAAATGCTATACGCCCGAAGTGCATTTCGGATCGGTTGTTGACGGTGACGATAAAAAGCAATCAGCAGGAAGGAGGCGATACCGACAATTTCCCAGCCGGCAAAGAAAACATCCAGGCCACCGGAAAGAATCAGGGTGTTCAGGCCAAAAACAAAGGCAAAAATAGTCAGAAAAAAGCGACGGTAGCCTGGCTCTCTATGGAGATAGTATCGGCAGTATTTGACAATGACCGAGAAAATCACCCAAGTACAAAGGAGATAGGCTGCACCGATGTGGTCAAAAAAGAATACGAGAGAGAACCGGTACTCGTCCTGTTGATACAGCGTGATCCAGTCGAGTTCTGTACGCGGGAAATCCTGCCTGGCCCATTCGGCCAAGAGCCCGAAGACAGCGAGTCCCATAGCAAAGCTTCCGACACGGCTAATGATGGCAATGGCTTGCTCGCGGTGTCCAAACATCAAGAGCATTAAAAAAGCGGCCAGTGGCGTCATCATGCAAGACAGAATCAGGTTATTCATTTTGCCCCCGCATCGAGGATGTGGACTGGAATCGTCTGGGTTTTACGCTGGTAAGCAGCCTCTGAGGATTGAGCGCTTGGGGGCAAGAAGTCCTCAGGGATCTCAGTGGTTTTCCAGCCGCCTGGTGTGAGGTATTGGGCTGATCGATCCACGGGATTGATGGCAGCGACACGAACCCACTGATTATCGAGCCACTCCTTGAGTGCACCAATTTGGGTCAGTGCGAGATCCGCAATTTCGGTGGTTTGCTCCACCGCGATGAGGAGTCGGGCGGGTTCATGGACCTCGATCATTTGAGAGGGGAGGCCGGTTCGAAGATCACCTTCAACACCGTTCGCGACGCCGAGAAGCCCCACGACGTTATGGGGAAGTTTGGTCCCAGCGCCATACATGGAATTGTCGATGCGGGAGAAGTAATACTCCAAATTAATGCCGCCGCAAACCGGGATCACCTGCGAGAAAATCCGAGCCAGAATCCTCCCTTCGGGGTCACTTCCTGGGTCATAGGAATGCAAAAAGGATCTGCGATCCATGAACAGTCCGCGTGAAAGGGTCCTGCGACCCACGATGCAGTAGAGATTATTCGAGTGATTGAGTTCGGGGCGTGGCTCAAAGATGGAGGAAGCCCGGAGCTTGACGTGTTCGGCAGCGGTTTGGAGGTTCCCGGCCTTGGGACCCAGCTCAAACCAGCGGCAACGTTCGTGCGCATTTCGGCGAAGGGCCTCTTTCATGGTTCTGCGGAAACTAAGGAATTTAGGGGGAAGAGGCTCGCCGAGATGCTTGAGGTCGAAATAGGTGATTTCATCCCGTGTGGTGTCATGAAGTGCGGGAATAAATCGCGTTTGATCTGGAATTAAGACTCCGCGGCTCCTCAGGATTTGCCTGACGCCAGGATCGTTTGCCATCTGTGCGAAGGCTCTGGCGTTTGGCGCGCCGGGCTTTCCTGAGCAGGCGCCACAATCGTAAGCTGCAAAGTGGGGATTGTTTGCGCTGGAAGCCCCGTGCGCGATCACCATGACAACAGGGGCGAAATGATCAACCAGCCCGATACTTCGGAGGAGGGCTTCCAGTCGATCTGCGGCTTCATCGCGAGAAAATCCCAGCATTCGGCCATCCGGAGTTCGTTCTTCCTGATCTCTGAAGAGATGGAGGAGCGAGTCGTGTTCGACGCTGCCAAACTTGGCGAGACTGGGCGTCTTAAGTCCGGGCCTAAAAACCTCCAAGGCGAGCCGAGCGGCGTAGCCGATCCCTACGGTTTGAGTGACCAGCCAGCTTTTCAGGGGGTGAGTGGCTTCAAATGCCCGTCTTGGAACGGTTGGATGCGTTTCCTGGAGCTCCGGGTTGGACTCAACGACCAAGTGCTTGGGGCTCATCACGGCCGGGCATTGTGCGACCGGGTAAATGTCCTTCATGCCTTTGTAGAAAAACTCGATGCCAAAGAATCCGGCCGCTCCAAAGGTTTCGAGGGAGGGGTCCAGCTCTTCGAGATGGCGGCGGATCGAGCATTCGCGGTCATCAATACAGAAAATGCCCTGAATGGTGGGATGGGGCTTCGAGGGGGGGGCAGGCTTTTTTTTCAGTGCGATCAAGAGTTCAGCATAGAGTGAGAGTTCCATGGCTTCTTGCCAGGCCTGGAGATGTTTGGGGATGGGGGGGGTCGTCAGGGCTGTAGCAAAAGAGTCAACTTCACTGAGGCGAGGGGTATCGGTCAATGAGGTGAAGCGAGCCCCCAGCTTCAGCTTGAGAATGGCCAGTTGCATTAGCAGTTCGACAGCGATGAACTCCTTGAGACTGATGGATCGTTTAAAAAGCAGGCTTTCAGGCCGGGTTTCGATCACATGAACCATGCCGGACCACCCTGGGTGGGCTAGGCTCATTTCAAGGAGATAGGTGCCGTAGAGGGTTTCATCCCCGACCAGGCGGTTCAGGCAATAGTGAATGGCGGCCTCAGGATCTTTCTGGAGAAGTTCTCTGGCTTCTGGCTCCCCCAGGGGATACAGCGGGATGAACGAATCATCCACCAAGCGGATGATGCACTGCCAGAAACTCTCTTCGGGAAGCGCGACGGGCCAGTGACTGATGCCCTGATCTAGAAAGTTACTGATTAAACGAAACAGGATCGGGTGAACCAGTGCGTCGAGATTGATTTCAAGCTTGGCGAGCCACCTTTGCCGCATGCCATCCAGTGCGATCGAGGGGGGAGGGTAATGCGCGTTGCTGTCCTCCAAGAACATGCGCTTCCGAAGTTTTTCCTGTTCTGTTTGTGTTGTGCTGTGGGCTCTCAGGGCCGCCTCTAATGCAAACTCATAGATGCGGCCAGAGGCATACCGTTGTTGAAAGTAGCTCAGTGGTTGAGAGTTTTTAGCCCCATAAAGTCTTGAGGCTATAGCCACAGCCTCGGCGAAGGGTCGATTCTGAACGGCATGAAGGGTGTTGTGATGAATGAAGTCCTTGATGGGATTTTGAGATGGGAGCCAATGTGCGAGGTGATGGATCGCATCATCGATGTCAAATCCTTGAGGGGCAGAGGCGTGATGCGTTGATGCGTTGGGCATATGGGATTCCAGGGCGTTACTGGGTGGGCTGCTGATCCAGTTGCTAGGGCTGATGCTGAATCTGGGTGTCTCCGCCTTGCAGAAAGGCCCAGGCGATATCTTGAATAGTTGGCATGCATAATGCGTGCCCAACATCCTGATTTTGTCCGCTGGGGAAGGTTGTCTGGATGTGGTCCAGAGGGGCGGGCGCCTCGATTGCTGTGGTCCGGATCTCGGCGCGGGCGGGTATTCGTTCTGACGGGTTGATTTGAACCGGATCAGGTTCAAATCAACCGGGCGCAGAGAAAAGAAACGGACTGGTTTTTCAGTGGGTTATTGGCCTGTAAGATTCGCGTATTGAGGCTTTCGTGTCTGTCGTACTTCTTTCCGTGTTACGCCCATCTATTCTTCGCCTGTGGTTGGTTTTTTTGCTGATTCATGGCGCACTGGCCGGGTTCGCTGCGGAGGCGGCGGGCCCTGATGTGGTCTCCGAACGTCAGATCGTTGCGCTTTTTTTCGAGAGAAATATTGACCTTCTTTCAGCGCAATTCCAGATCGATCGAGCAGAGGCGATGGAATGGATTGCAAGTGCGATCCCCAATCCGGAGTTGTCGTTCGGTTTGAATGAGTTGAATGGCGTTATCGTTGGTCGCCCCACTGCCGTTGGGAATCAGGGTTTAGGCTATAACGTGTTCCTGACGCAATTAATCATCACGGCTGGAAAGCGTGACCTTCGAATGGAAAGTGCCCGATTTGGCAGAGAAGCCGTCGAGGCTGATTTCAAGGACACGCTAAGGCTATTGGTGAATCAATTGAGGCACGGGTTCTATGACCTTTTGCTAGCCCAAAAAAGTTTGGCGGTCGCACAGGAAAACATGGCGACGTTTGATCGCCTTGCTGAGGCTAACCGATTGCGTGAGGCGACGGGAGACATTGCGTCAACGGAGCTTCAACGCGTCGAGGTTGAGCGGCTCAAGGCCAAGGGAGAGCTGGACTTGGCTGAGGCCGCACTCAAAACGCGTCGCAGTGAACTTGCAAAGTTGTTGAATTGGCCGGAAAAGGCGATGGAATACATGGCGGAAGACGCTTGGCCGAAATTATCGCCCCGCTATGAAAATCCCAAAGAAGAGACCTTGGTCGGGCGTGCCTATGAAGAGCGACCTGATCTCAAGGCGCAGGATTTAAGGGTCCAGCAAATGGGAAAAGAGGCCGAACTGGCCCGTCGCCTTGTAGCGCCAGACGTCAATCTCAGTGGTGGTTATCTGCAGGACGCGGGTAACCTTAATCTGGACAGTGGTGCCGTTTTGGCTTCAGCTGAGGTTCCTGTTTTTTATCAGTACAAAGGTCAGGTGGGGCGGGCCATGGCAGACTTTAATGACGCCCAAAATCAGCGGGAGCTGCTCAAAAATCGCATTCGAAAGGAAGTGGTCTCGACGCTAGCCTCCTTGTTTAGTACGACCGCGATTGTGGATCGATTTGAAGGTCATGTGCTGCAGCGGATCAAAAAGGCCAGAGCCTCCGTGGAGTTTGCCTACGCGCAGGGGGCGGCCGGGTTGATTGATTTATTGGATGCGGAAAGAAATTACAAGGCCATGATGCTGGATTACTTCGTGGCAGAAAATCACCGCGCACTGGCTTATGCCGATCTCCTTATGGCCGTTGGCGAGGAGCCTAAATCGTGAGTTTCCTGGTGAAGTTAATGGCTCGGTCTCTAGCTCGGCGCATTCTCATCCTTTCTTTCGTTGCCCTATCTGCTTGTGGTTCAGGCCATGAGCCGTCACACAAGGCAAAGCTTCCCGTTTTGCCCAAGGACGAAGTGCTATTGGCGCCTGATTCGTCCAAACGAGCCATGATTGTTGAACAGGTTTTGGGGCTTGAGCCCGCGCCTGTGATGGAGTCCGTCGCCGGAAAGATCGCTTACGATGAAACCGTTACAGCCCGCATTTCAGCCCCGGTAGCAGGGCGTATCGTTTCGCAGTTGCCTGTGCTTGGATCCAAGGTGAATGCGCGAGATCCGCTTGTGGAACTGGATAGCCCTGAGCTGGGTAAGGCCAAGGAGGGTTACGCCAATGCATTAGCGGATGCAAGACTGGCTCAGGGGGCGTACGAGAGAGCGAAGTCCCTGTTTGAGCATGGTGTCCTCCCTCATAAGGAGCTTCAGGAGGCAGAGAATGCCCTAACGCATGCTCGGGATGACGTGAGTCAGAGTTTGATGCATCTCCACAACCTCGGGGTGGAGGATGAAAAGATCAACAATCGATACTGGGTCCGATCGCCGATTTCGGGGGTCATCACAGAGCGTCATGTGAATCCAGGTCTTGAAGTTCGGCCTGATCTGGCTGAGCCGCTATTTGTTGTTTCAGATCTCAGTCGGCTTTGGGTGTACATGAATGTCTTTGAAAAAGATATTGGGCTCATTCATGTCGGAACCGAGGTATCTGTGACGGTCGTTGCCTACCCCAATGAACGTTTCCCTGCCGTGGTCGAATACATCGACAAGCTGGTTGATGAGGAGACGCGCTCTATCAAGGTGCGATGCCGGGTGGCAAACGATCAAGGTCAGTTGTTGCCCGCCATGTTTGCCTCTGTGGATATCCGAAGTGGACCTGAAAATACGGCGGTTGTGATTCCGTTGACGGCGTTGTTTACCGAAGGCGAGGGTGATCAGGTCTTCGTTAAAATTGGTGATGGGCACTACAAGCAGCGAGAAGTGAAGGTCCGATTGAGGATGAAGGATCGCGCCGTAATCGCTGCGGGGCTTGAGACCGGTGAGACCATTGTTTCGGAGGGAGCGCTGCTGCTCAGGACCGAAGAAGCCAATGAGCAGAGCGAAATCGACGCTCCATGATGCCCTTGATCCCCTCCAAAGCCCCTTAAATGATCAACCGGATTCTAGTTTTCTGCCTGCAGCAAAGGGTCATGGTGATAGGCCTGACGCTGGTCATGGTGGCGCTTGGTGTGGTGTCTTTTGAGCGACTGCCGATTCAAGCGTTTCCTGATGTGCAAAACGTCTTCGTGCAGGTGGTGACCCAGTCCCCGGGTCAGGCACCGGAAGAAGTTGAAAAAATCGTCACGCTTCCGATCGAAAAGGAGATGAACGGCTTGCCGCATCTCATCAACATGCGATCGGTTTCGATTTTTGGTCTATCCGTTGTGACCCTGACGTTTGATGATGATGCTGAAGACTACTTTTCAAGGCAGCAGGTCCTAGAGCGTCTCCGAAATGTTGAGTTGCCGCCAGACTTGAATCCTGTTCTTGGTCCCCTCAGTACGGGGGTGGGCGAGATTTTTCGTTATGTATTGCGGACCCCCGGCACACCATTAGTTGATCAGCGAGCTCTTCAGGATTGGGTGATTGAGCCGAGGCTGAGATCGGTCAGGGGGGTGGCCGATGTGATCTCTTTCGGGGGGGGGGTTAAGCAGTATCAGGTCAGCGTTAATCTTGACCGGCTGAAAAGCTACTCAATCCCGATCATTGATGTTTTTGATGCGATTTCCAAGAACAATCGAAATACGGGTGGCGGCTACATCGAGCACGGTGATGAAGCGCTGGTGGTTCGAGGGGTGGGCCTGGTCTCGAAAATTGAGGAAATCGGCGAGATTCTGGTTACCACAAGAAATGGCCTCCCTATCAAGGTCAAGGATTTAGCTGAGGTCTCTGTTGGGCCGCAGCCACGAACCGGTATCGTGGGTTTCAATCACCGTGATGATGTAGTGGAGGGGGTCGTCCTTTTGACGAAAGGGCGGGATCCCATGACCGTTTTGGCTGAGCTGAAGGGGCGGATCGCCGACCTTAATGCGCACAGGCTCCCCAAAGGAGTCGAAATCGAGCCGATCTATGATCGAACCGAACTGATTCAGCACGCAGTGCATACCGTTGAGCACAACATGCTTGAAGGTGCTGCGCTGATTTTGATCATTCTGATCGTGTTTTTGCGCAGCGCAATTGTTGCAGCCATCGTCACGCTGGTGATCCCGCTATCGCTCCTCTTCGCCTTCATTTTGATTGATTTCAAGGGCGTCTCAGCCAACTTGATCAGTCTCGGAGCTATCGATTTTGGAATTATTGTTGATAGCGCGGTGGTTTTGGTCGAGGCCATCATGGTCAAGATCACGGTGGATGTGCTCAAAGGCGAAAATCTGAGTCACATGCGTCAGACGATGCTGATGACGGCATCGGAAATGGGGCGGCCGATTCTTTTTTCAAAGGCCATCATCATCACGGCTTTCATTCCGATCTTCACCTTTCAACAGGTGGAAGCCAAGATCTTCTCGCCGATGGCCTACACCCTGTCATTTGCGCTGATCGGCTCATTGATTGTGACGTTGACGTTGATCCCGGTCCTGCTGAGCTTTCTGCTCGGAAAAAGACTGGAGGAGCGCCACAATGGGATCGTCCATGTGATGGAGCGCGTCTACAAGAAGATTCTCGAGTACTGTCTAGATAATCCCTCGAAGGTATTAACTTCCGCGCTGGTTGCGCTCGTCATATCGCTTTCGTTGGTCAAGGCGATTGGTACTGAATTTATGCCGAAGCTGGATGAGGGCAATATCTGGCTGACGGTCACCCTGCCCACGCCCATCTCGTTGGCGAAAGCAAAAGAAATTGAGCGAGGGATTCGAGCGCGCATTGAGGAATTTCCGGAAGCCAAGTCTGTTCTGACCCAGTTGGGCCGTCCAGAAGATGGGACGGATCCTAAGGGCTTCAATAATCTGGAAATACTGATCTCCTTGCAGCCCAAAGAGCTGTGGCGTTATGGCTCCAAGGACGAAATGATTCAGGCGCTTAACGAGAAGTTATCCATCTTTCCGGGTGTTCAGTTGAACTTCTCGCAGGTCATTCAAGACAACGTGGAAGAAGCGATTTCAGGTGTTAAAGGCGAAATTGCAGTCAAAATTTTTGGTGATGATCTAAAGACCCTGCAGGAAAAGGCGGATGAGGTCGTTCATATTCTGAAGTCGACCCATGGCTCTACTGACGTTGCCGCAGAGCAGCAGGCCGGGCTTGCGCAGGCAGTGATTGAGGTTGATCGGGCCAAGATTTCTCGTTACGGCATATCGGTCAATGACGTTGAGGATGTGATCGAAATTGCGGTGGGTGGCAAGGCGGCTTCCCAACTTCTCGAAGGTAACCGACGATTTGATATTGCGGTGCGAATGCAAAAGGATTTCCGCTCATCGATCGCGTCAATCGAAAATTTGGGTGTACGGTCGCCAGAGGGGAGTCGCATTCCGTTTGCCGAGTTAGGCAACGTGAAGGTCGATATCGGTGCTTCGCGAATCAGTCGTGAGGAAAATAGTCGACGGATCGCCATCAAATGCAACCTGATTGGCCGAGATCAGGGCGGTTTTGTGGAAGAGGCGATGCCCAAGGTTGCGGCCAAGGTGTCATTGCCCCCGGGTTACCGCATCGTCTGGAGTGGGCAATTTGAAAATCAGCAACGGGCCATGAAGCGTCTCGCGATTATTGTGCCTATCAGTCTTACGTTGATTTTCATCCTCCTTTTCTGGACTTTCCAGACCGTCAGGCATGCGATCTTGATTGTTTTGAATGTTCCTTTTGCATTGATTGGCGGATTGGTCATGCTCTGGCTGACCGGTATCCATCTAAGTGTTTCTGCCGCGGTGGGCTTTATTGCGCTTTTCGGTATTGCGGTCCAAAACGGCTTGATTTTGGTATCCCAGCTCAATGTTCTTCTTCGAGAGGGGATGTCGATCCGGGAGGTCATCGTGTCAGGTAGCGTGAGCCGTCTGAGGCCCGTTATCATGACTGCGCTGATGGCAATGCTGGGCCTGATTCCTGCAGCGCTCTCCACTGGCGTGGGTTCTGAGACGGCAAAGCCGTTTGCGGTCGTCATTATTGGGGGGCTTGTCACTTCAACGGTGCTAACCCTCACCATGCTTCCTTTGGTCTACGGGTATATCGAGAGGCGATTCAGTCGGTCATGAAAGAAATTCGCGCCTATGTTCAGCCATTTGTCTTGGGTCGTCTGGTTCAGTCCCTGATGGAGATTCCGGGATTTCCGGGAATGAGCGTTGTGGATTGTGACGGCTTTGGACGCGTCTTGGTGGACGCCGGCCAATCATTTGATCCTTTCATCAGCAAGAAACGAATCGAGATCATTGTCGAGGATGACATGGTCGATCCCGTGATCGAGGTCATTATCAGTCGAGCCCACACAGGTCGCCCCGGTGATGGGCGAATCTTCCTTTTTGAGGTTCAGGATGCGATTTCTATCAGGACCGGAGATCGGCACTCTGTAGTTGGCGCGGACCGATAATTGGATAAAGGTGGAGTCGGTCGATAAGCCGGGTTCTGTCGAGGGCAATCATTCATCTGGGACACCTTTCGCAAGGTGCCTCAAGCAACCTACCCGGGAGCCGTGCGGACCACACGCTGGAGGCAAGCCTCGCTGCTCCCCTATTTGGTCTTGCTCCGGACGGGGTTTACCCTGCCACTTCCGTTACCGGAAGCGCGGTGCGCTCTTACCGCACCATTTCACCCTTACCCCAGATCGAAACCTCGGGGCGGTATATTTTCTGTGGCACTTTCCGTGGGCTCGCGCCCCCCAGGCGTTACCTGGCGTCCTGTCCATTGGAGCCCGGACTTTCCTCCATCCTGCGCAAGGCGGGACAGCGACTGCCTGACCAACTCCG
>JBDKLO010000056.1:0-14374 GCA_039795615.1 Pseudomonadota bacterium | reverse complement strand
TGGTCGGGTGGCTGCGGTTCAGTTCCACCCTGAAAAAAGTCAGGAGGCGGGTCTTCGCCTGCTCCAGAACTTTCTGTCCTGGACTCCTTTGGTCTAGGCTCCCATCACCACCCCTTATCTGTAGTTGAGGAAAATCCTATGCTTCTGATACCTGCTATCGACCTCAAAGATGGCAAGTGTGTCCGTCTTCGTCAGGGCCGAATGGAAGACGATACCGTTTTTTCCGAAGACCCCGTGGCTGTTGCCGGTCAGTGGGTGAAAGATGGGACGAAGCGCCTGCATCTGGTGGACCTGGATGGTGCCTTTGCGGGCAAGCCTCGCAATGGTGAAGTCATTCGCTCCATTCGCAAGGCCTACCCTGACGTTCAGATTCAGGTGGGCGGCGGCATTCGGGATGAAGACACCATCCAAGCCTATCTGGATGTGGGGGTCGATTACGTCATCATCGGGACCAAAGCAGTGAGTGCGCCGCATTTCGTGCGCGAGGTCGCTGCCGAGTTTCCAAACCACATCATTGTCGGTCTTGATGCGAAAGACGGGAAAGTCGCCATTGATGGTTGGTCCAAGCTTTCACATCATGACGTGATTGATTTGGCCCAAAAATTTGAGGATGAAGGCGTCGAAGCCATCATCTACACCGACATCAGCCGGGATGGCATGCTCCAGGGCGTCAATGTCGAGGCAACGGCGCGATTGGCGCGAGCGATCCGGATTCCAGTCATTGCCTCGGGCGGGATTCACACCATCGACGATATCCACGCCCTCGGTGCGGTGGTGGGTGATGGAGTTTCTGGTGCCATCACCGGTCGAGCCATTTACGAAGGGACTCTCAATTTCGCTGAAGCCCGCGTGATCGCTGAGCAATACTGACATGCTGGCCAAGCGCATCATTCCCTGTCTTGACGTGGATAATGGACGCGTCGTCAAAGGCGTGAAGTTTCTTGAAATCAAGGATGCCGGTGACCCTGTGGAAATTGCCCGGCGTTACGATCTTGAAGGGGCGGATGAACTCACGTTTCTCGATATTACCGCCAGCTCGGATGATCGCGAGACGATGGTCCATGTGGTCGAGCAGGTGGCTGGCGAGATCTTTATTCCACTGACAGTGGGTGGAGGGATTCGGACGCTGGAGGATATCCGGCGAATGCTGAATGCAGGGGCCGACAAGGTCAGCATCAACAGTGCCGCGGTCCATCGTCCCGAGTTTGTCCGTGAAGCGGCTGAACGCTTCGGATCTCAGTGCATTGTGGTGGCCATTGACGCTAAGCGGGTTGCCAGTGATCCCGACCGTTGGGAAATCTTCACCCACGGTGGTCGCAAGCCGACGGGAATTGATGCGGTCGAATGGGCTCGCAAGATGGTGGACTATGGCGCCGGGGAAATTCTCCTGACCAGCATGGATCGGGACGGCACCAAGGTCGGATTTGATCTCGCCCTGACCAAAGCCGTCAGTGAGGCGGTGCACGTTCCCGTGATTGCTTCAGGAGGCGTGGGTAACCTCGATCATTTGGCCGATGGAATTATCCAGGGCAAGGCGGACGCTGTGCTTGCTGCCAGTATCTTTCATTTCGCCGAATACTCCGTGCGCGAAGCCAAGGAGCATCTCAAGACGCGCGGGATTGAGGTGCGCTTGTGAGCGACTGGCTGGAAGCCGTTCGCTTTAATGAGGATGGTTTGATTCCTGTCATCGCTCAGGAGACCCGAACCGGCGTGATCCTGATGGTGGCCTGGATGAACCAGGAAGCGCTGCGTCTGACGGTTGAGGAGGGCCGAGCGGTTTACTGGTCCAGATCCCGTAAAAAACTCTGGCGCAAAGGCGAGGAGTCAGGACACCGCCAGCGGGTCATTGAGATCCGACTGGACTGTGACGAGGATGTCATCCTTCTTGAAGTCGAGCAGGCTGGGGGCATTGCCTGTCATACCGGTCGTCATCACTGTTTCTTCAGGACCCTTCGGAATGGGCGCTGGGAAGTCACGGAGCCTGTGGTCAAGGATCCACAATCGATTTATGGAGGTGGCTGATGGATGTGCTCAGCGAACTCGGCAAGGTTCTCGAGGCCCGCAAGGCCGAAAGTCCCGATGCATCCTACGTGGCCAAGCTCTATGCCAAAGGGCTCGATGCCATTCTCAAGAAAATTGGTGAAGAAGCCACCGAAACCGTGATGGCTGCCAAAGACGGGGATCCCGACAAAATCATCTATGAAGTGGCTGATCTTTGGTTCCACAGCATGGTGCTTCTCGCCCATCAGGGGCTTTCGTCAGAGCAGGTGCTCGCAGAGCTTGAGCGTCGATTTGGCCTCTCTGGAATTGCAGAAAAGGCCTCACGAGGGGAGCATTGATGGCGCTTCGACCCTTTAATGGGGTTTCCCCTCGTATCGAAGACAGTGTCTTCGTTGACCCGAGTGCCGTGGTCATCGGCGATGTTTCTCTGGCCGCGAACGTCTCCATCTGGCCCGGCGTCGTCATTCGTGGCGACGTGAATTCGATCGCCATCGGTGAGGAAACCAACATTCAGGATGGGGCGGTTCTTCACGTGACCCATCGCAGCGCCTCCAATCCCGAGGGCTACCCTTTGAAGGTCGGCAACGGTGTGACGGTGGGCCACAAGGCGGTGCTCCACGGCTGTACCATCGGTGATCTTTGTCTGATCGGCATCGGCGCGATCATCATGGATGGCGCGGTTATCGAAGATCGGGTGATGGTCGGTGCCGGCGCCCTGGTTCCTCCAGGAAAGCGCCTGGAGAGTGGCTATCTCTATGTGGGTAGCCCCGCGCGCCTCTCCCGCCCGCTCAAGGAGGAGGAGGTGGCCTATCTCACCTACTCCAAGGACGGCTACGTTCGGCTCAAAACGCAGCATCAGGCTGCGATCTAGCGAATTCTGGCCCCTCCGGCCAATGCTTCGATGACGGGCACGGTTTCGGGGAAAACTCCACGCCAAATGAGGAACGCTTCGGCGGCCTGTTCGACGAGCATGCCGATGCCATCGGCACTGATGCTTGCGCCCTGATTTTTCCCCCAAAGTACGAAGGGGGTCGGTTCTTTACCATAGGCGAGGTCGTAACAGCTCCCTCCTGCAGCAAGCAATCCCTCTGGGAGCGGGGGGAGCGCGCCACTCAGGCTGGCGGAAGTCGCGTTCAGTATCAGATCGAACGTTCTTCCCGCCAGTTGATTCAAACCCGTCGCGTGGAGATCCCCGAGGGCTTTAAAGTCATCCGCGAGTTGCTGAGCCCGTTCGACGGTTCGATTGGCAATCCAGAGGGTTTGTGGATTCGCATCAAGAATGGGCTCGACGATGCCCCGTGTTGCCCCTCCGGCCCCCAGGATCAGAATGCGTTTTTCCTTGAGTGAGAGTCCCAGATTGGTCGTGAGGTCACGAAGGAGGCCGATACCATCGGTGTTCTCGCCCCACAGTTCGCCATTCGCCAAAATCTTAAGCGTATTCACCGCGCCACTGCGTCGCGCGCGATCGGAGAGCGAAGTACAGGCCCTAAAAGCCAATTCTTTCAGGGGAACCGTGCAATTCAGGCCGCGTCCTCCCGCCTCGATGAAGTCCTTCAGCGAGGTTTCAAACCTTTCGGCAGGCACATCCATGGCCCGGTATTCCATGGCTTGCCGTGTTTGTGCAGCAAAGCGAGCGTGGATGTCCGGGGATCGGCTATGGCTGATCGGGTGCCCAAAAACCGCGTAGCGATCCATGCTTTCAGCTTTCTCCGCTTTCCTTGAGCCAGCGGGCTGCATCGAGTGCGGCATAGGTCAGAATGGCATCGGCACCTGCGCGTTTCATGGCAAGGAGGGATTCCAGCACGGTCTTGCGCTCATCCAGCCATCCGGCAAGAGCAGCCGCCTTCAGCATGGCGTACTCCCCGCTGACCTGATAGGCGAAGGTCGGAACACCGAGCTGGTCTTTGAGGAGTCGAATCACGTCGAGGTAGGGAAGCCCTGGCTTCACCATGATCATGTCGGCCCCTTCGTCGATGTCCAGTGAAGCCTCGAGCAGCGCTTCACGTCCGTTGGCCGGATCCATTTGGTAACTGTATTTGTCGGCAGCCCCAAGGTTCGCTGCGGATCCTACGGCATCGCGGAAGGGGCCATAGAATGCAGACGCGTATTTGGCGGCATAAGCGAGAATCCGGGTGTTGATGTGGCCGCCTTCTTCCAGTGCATCCCGGATGGCGCCAATCCGGCCATCCATCATGTCCGAGGGGGCGACGATATCAGCCCCGGCTTCAGCGTGACTGAGAGCCTGACGAACCAGAACGGCGACGGTCTCATCGTTCATGACATAGCCGCTCTCATCAATCAGGCCATCCTGACCGTGCGTCGTAAATGGATCCAGGGCGACGTCCGAAATGACCCCAAGTCCGGGTAATTCCGCCTTGATGGCACGGATGGCTCTTTGCGCAAGGCCCTCAGGATTAAAGGCTTCTCGGGCATCTAGACTCTTTTGTTCCGGAGGGGTCACAGGAAAAAGAGCCACGGCAGGGATACCCAGTGCCTGAGCGGTGTGACAGGTTTCAACCACCCGATCGATGCTCATCCGATCAACCCCAGGCATCGAACTGACGGCCTCCCTTCGTCCCTGACCTTCAAGAACGAAGAGGGGATAGATGAAGTCCGAGGGCGTCAGATGGGTTTCCCGCATCAATCGTCGTGAAAAATCATCACGGCGCATCCTTCGGGGGCGGGTCCGCTTGGGCGTGAATTCGTGCATGTTGGATACCGTCAGGGAAGGCGCGTAGTTTATTCGAGACGAGAGGGTTATGATAGAAAGATACACCCTGTCTGGAGTGAAGTACCCATGAAATCGATGATCTCGTTACCGAGGACGATCAGCTCGTTCCTTTCCGTCATTCTTCTGCTCGCGTTCTCCGGAACGGTTCTGGCCGCTGATCCCCTGGATGCTCCCCAGCAGGTCATCCAACTGACGGCAAACCAGCTTCAGGTTTCGCTCCAGAAGCCTGAATACAAAGGGAATTTTGCCAAGGCGACGACTCTGGTGGATCAGATCATTAACCCGCATGTCGACTTTGATCGCGTTTCCATGTTGGTCTTGGGCAAGAACTTTAAGACGGCGACCCAAGATCAGCGGGATCGATTCAAGAAAGAATTCCGGCTTTTATTAGTGCGAACCTATACCACCGCCTTTACCGAATATTCGGACTGGAAGATCAACTATCTTCCCTTGGAAGGTGACGGTAATGACAAGAAAGTCATGGTCAAGACCGAAATCCTCCAAAGTGGCGGAAAGCCCGTTGCGGTCAATTACCGGATGATTCAGGATGGAGCCGAATGGAAGGTTTACGACATCCTGATCGAAGGTGTGAGCCTCCTTCAGAACTATCGGACCACCTTCAATGACCAGATCGAGCAGGGTCAGTCTATTGACCAGCTCATCGCGAGCCTCGCCGAGAGAAATGCCAGCGCGCTGGCAAATCCCGAGGGCGCCAAAAAGGAAGGCTTATAGCCAGTCCCTCGCCCTGAGGTAGTCTTTGTAAAGAACTTCCTCAGGGCTTCCCGCTTCCGGTTGCCAGTTATAGCGCCAATGAGCGACTGGTGGCAGTGACATCAGAATCGACTCGGTGCGTCCGCCCGACTGCAAACCAAAAAGCGTTCCCCGGTCAAAGACCAAGTTGAACTCGACGTAGCGGCCTCGGCGATAGAGCTGAAATTCACGCTCCCGCTCGCCAAAAGGGTGACTCTTGCGGGCCTGTACAATGGGCAGATAAGCCTTGAGATAGTGATCCCCGACGCTTCGAAGGAACTCAAAACTTCTGTCGAAGCCCCACTCGTTGAGATCATCAAAGAAAAGTCCGCCCACCCCACGGGTTTCGTTGCGGTGCTTGAGGAAGAAGTACTCATCGCACCAGCGCTTATATTTCGGGTAAACGTCCTCTCCAAAGGGAAGGCAGGCCTCCCGGGCCGTTCGGTGCCAAGCAATCGCATCTTCCTCGAAAGGATAATAGGGGGTCAGGTCAAAACCGCCGCCAAACCACCAAACCGGTGGCTCGCCCTCCTTTTCCGCCATGAAGAAGCGCACGTTGGCATGCGAGGTTGGAACATAGGGATTTTGCGGGTGGATGACCAGCGAAACGCCCACAGCCTGAAAGCTTCTTCCGGCAAGATCCTGACGATGCGCCGTGGCTGAAGCCGGCAAGGTCTGCCCGATCACGTGGGAGAAGTTGACACCACCCTGCTCCAGAACCTGGCCACCGCGAATCACCCGGGTGCGGCCACCGCCAATCCCGCTGGCGTAGCTCCACTGATCCTCTTCAAAGCGCGCAACCGGTTCTTCGGCTTCAAGGCCTTGGCAGATCCGGTCCTGAAGATCCATCAGGTAGGCTTTGACGGCATCAATGTTGGGGGTATTCATGGGGTGCCTCCGTGGCAGCGGGGTCAATGAATGGGAAAATAGCGTCGCGTGAACCAGGTCGTTGGGTCCGGAGAGGGCAAAATTCTAACACGCAGAGTAGGGTTTCTTGGGTGCAAGGGAGGCGAGATGGCAGCTTGGGGGGACATTTGAGCGCGTTTGGGCGAAATCAAGAGGCAATGGACTATGCATCATTGCTGCATGTGCTGGATGCGCCTCGTTTTAAGGGGTGGGGGGCTCTTTTGCGCGAACAGATTCCGGCGGCTTTCTCAGATGCACGGCACGGGGACTGGCCACGCTGGCAATCGATCCTGAGCGCATTGCCGGTGGTGCCGGAGATCGTATGTGACCTCAATCAGGCCGCTGTGACGCTTCAGGGGAAGACCGATTCTTCGGTTTTGTCTGCCTTTGAGGAACTTTTGCGGGAGCTTCATCCCTGGCGAAAAGGGCCTTTTGATCTCTTCGGAATTCACATCGACACGGAGTGGCGCTCGGATTTGAAGTGGGATCGGTTGGCCCACGCGATCGCACCCCTTCAGGGTCGCACGGTGCTGGATGTCGGTTGTGGCAGTGGATATCACTGCTGGCGGATGCGGGGCGCGGGCGCAGCCCGGGTTATCGGCATTGATCCGACCTTGCTCAGTGTGATCCAGTTTCAGGTCCTGCGCCATTTCCTCCCGGACGAACCCGTTGATGTTCTTCCCGTCGGGATAGATGATCTCCCCTCAGGTCTAGGTGTTTTTGACACCGTCTTCTCGATGGGCATTCTCTATCACCGACGATCCCCCTTGGACCATCTTCTGGAGTTGCGTGGGCTTCTCCGCTCGGGGGGCGAGTTGGTCCTTGAGACTTTGGTGATTGAGGGCAGGGAGGGGGAGGTTCTGGTGCCTCGAGACCGCTACGCACAGATGCGAAATGTCTGGTTTATTCCCAGTTGCCCATCGCTTGAGGCTTGGCTGGTTCGGATGGGATTTAAGAACGTCCGCCTTGTCGATGTGACGCCGACGACTCCCGGGGAGCAGCGATCGACGGATTGGATGCGGTTCAATTCGCTTTCGGATTTTCTGGATCCTCTGGATCAGAATCAAACCATTGAGGGCTTACCGGCGCCTCGTCGTGCGATCTTCATCGCTGAGGCGCCTTAGCGCGGGGAATCCCCTACAATGTCTCGTTTTCCCATCGGTCTTATGCCATGACGCAATCATCCCGTATCGGTTTCATCAGTCTGGGGTGTCCCAAGGCGCTCGTCGACAGCGAACAGATCATGACGAAGCTCAGGTCTGAAGGCTACGATCTCGTGCCGACCTATCGCGATGCGGACTTGGTCGTGGTGAATACCTGCGGATTTATCGACGCCGCGGTTGAGGAATCCCTCGACGCGATTGGAGAGGCCCTGCGGGAGAATGGCAAGGTCATCGTGACCGGCTGCCTGGGGGCGCGTGAGGAGGAGATTCGGGCGCGACATCCTCAAGTCCTAAAGATTACGGGGGCCCATGCCTATGAGGCGGTGGTGGAGGCGGTGCATGAGCATTTGCCACCGGCACATGATCCTTTCATTGATTTGGTGCCGCCGGAAGGCATCAAGCTGACGCCCCGTCATTATGCGTATCTCAAGATTTCAGAGGGCTGTAACCATCGGTGCACGTTTTGCATCATTCCCTCGCTTCGCGGAGATCTTGTCAGTCGTCCGGTGGGCGAGGTATTGCAGGAGGCAGAGCGGTTGGTCTCGGCCGGCGTCAAGGAGCTTTTGGTCGTCTCGCAGGACACCAGTGCCTACGGCGTGGATCGTCGTTACCGGACGGACTTCTGGAATGGTCGGCCTGTCAAAACGCGCTTCTACGAACTCGCACAGGCGCTCGGCGGGCTGGATGCATGGGTCCGTCTCCATTACGTTTACCCCTACCCTCATGTCGATGAGGTCATCCCGTTGATGGCGGAAGGGCTGATCCTGCCTTACCTTGACATACCCTTCCAGCACGCCAGTGAACATATTCTCAAGGCCATGAAGCGGCCTGGGGATACTTCCAATATTTTGGCCCGGATCCGAAAATGGCGGGAGATCTGCCCGGATCTGACGATTCGAAGCACCTTCATTGCCGGTTTTCCCGGGGAGACCGATGAGGATTTCGAGGAGCTTTTGGACTTCCTTGATCAGGCGCAACTCGATCGGGTGGGCTGTTTTGCCTACTCACCCGTGGAAGGGGCCAAGGCCAATGAATTACCGGGGGCGGTTCCTGAAGAGATCAAGGAAGAGCGACTGGCCAGGCTGATGGCGTTTCAGGAGGAAATCAGTGCGTCCCGCTTGGAGGCGCGCGTCGGCCAGAAAGAGACCGTGGTGATTGATGAAGTGGTCGAGGAGGGGGCCGTGGGTCGGACCCGATATGACGCCCCGGATATTGACGGGCAGGTTTTCATTGATGGGGCCACCCACCTCAAGGTGGGTGACCGCGTCGAAGTCATCATCGAGGAGGCGGACGAGCACGATCTTTGGGCGCATCTCGCTCCATCCGCCAGCGCGCCTTAAGGCTTAGTGGTGATGGCCGCCCGGACCGTGCACGTGGCCATGATCCAGTTCTTCAGCCGTTGCATCCCGGACGTCGGCAATTTCGACATCAAAGATCAGGGTGATGCCAGCCATCGGGTGGTTTCCGTCCAGTGTGACTTCGTCCCCTTCGACGGAAACCACGGTCACCAGCTGAATGCCTTCCGGGGACTGTGCCTGAAACTGCATGCCGGGCTTGATGTCATCCACGCCCTGAAACGCACTGCGCGGGACGGCCTGAACCATGCTGTCATCTCTCTCGCCATAACCATCGGCCGGGGCAACAGTGACCTTGAGCTTTTCCCCTTTACTCAGCCCAGCCAGCGCGTTCTCAAGACCTGGAATGATGTTGCCGTGGCCATGAATGTACGCAAGGGGTTCCTGATTTTCTGAGCTATCCAGAATCTGGCCTTCCTCATTCGTCAGGGTATAGTGAATGGAGACGACCTTCTGGTTTTCAATCTGCATGGTAGTGATCCTTGGGATGGTGAATGCGCAATGATAGCGGGAATTACCTTGACCTGGGCAGCCGCGTGCTTTTGCATGCCATGATTCCTGTAGGCTAGAATCGTCCGAATACTCGTTTTATTCCCTTAACGTATCATCGAGAGAATCTGGCTATTCTCAGCATCATCAAGCGGCTCTTCGGATCCCATTCGACCCAGACCCCCTCCAAACCCGTGGCAGAGGCGCCGGTTTTAGGGGACGAAGGTCTCCCGCGGGTCTACACGCGTTCCGAGCACAACATCTCGAGGACCTTGATCAGCGAAAATGCGCTGAAGGTGCTCTATCGCCTCAAGAAAGAGGGCTATCAGGCCTATTTGGTCGGTGGCTGTGTCAGAGATCTTCTCCTGGGCCGTGAACCCAAAGATTTCGATGTCGTCACGGATGCAAGTCCCGAGGAAGTTCGGCAGGTCTTTAGGAACTGTCGCCTGATTGGACGGCGTTTTCGCCTGGCCCATGTCCACTTCGGACAGGAAATTATTGAAGTAGCAACCTTCCGGGCGCTTGAGGCTGAAGCCGAGCATGCCGAGCGGGTGACGCATAATGGCCGAATCCTCAGGGATAACGTATTCGGGTGCATCGAGGAAGACGCCTTCCGGCGCGACTTCTCGGTCAATGCCCTCTACTACAATATCAAGGACTTCTCTGTCGTCGACTATGTCGGCGGCATGGATGATCATCGGGCCGGAATGATGCGGCTGATCGGAAACCCGGAGAAACGGTATCGGGAAGATCCGGTCCGAATGCTTCGCGCGGTTCGTTTTGCCGTCAAACTCGGATTTACGATCCATCCGGACTCCGCTGAGCCCATTCCGAGACTCGCCCACCTTTTGCAGGAGATTCCTCCGGCACGTCTTTTTGATGAAATCATCAAGTTGATGCTGTCAGGCTATGGTGTCCAAACCTTTGAACAGCTTCGTCATTTCGGATTGTTTGGGGCATTGTTTCCCGATACCGACAAGGCGTTGGGCCGGATTCCTGAGGGGCATCCGCTGACCTTTCTCGCAAAGTCACTCGAGCGGACGGACGAGCGCATCAGCGATCACAAGCCGGTCACGCCCTATTTCCTCTTTGCAGCGTTGCTTTGGGAGCCTGTTCGCCTTCGCGCCAGCAAGCTGATCGAGAGCGGACAAAATTCGATTCTGGCCTATCAGGATGCAGGCGATGAGGTGATCCGCCGCCAGCTTAAATGGATCGCGATTCCCAAAAGCATCGCACTCCCGGCACGCGAAGTCTGGGCCATGCAGCCCCGTTTTGAGATGACTCAGGGCGGTCGGGCGTTTAGGTTGCTGACGCATCCAAAATTCCGGGCAGCCTATGACTTTTTGTTGCTCCGGGCAGAAACGGGCGAAGCGGATCCGGCGCTTGCCGACTGGTGGACTCGATTCCAGTCGGCCGATGAGGCGGAACAGAAATCCATGATCCGAACCGGGGGTGGGAATCGCCATTCATCCCGAAATCGGACCCGCAAGCGGCGCACGCGCCGTAAGCCGAACAACAATGCCCCTACCCCCTGAGGGGGCGTCAGCGCTCTGCGTGATCGGTCTCGGCGGCAATCTCGATGCCCCTGCAGATCGGGTTCGGCGTGCCCGGAAGGCGCTGGCCGGTAGCGAAGGGATTCGTGAAGTCGCTTTTTCAAGTCTCTACAGAAGTCGCCCCATGGGCCCGCAGGATCAACCGGATTACGTGAATGCGGTCATGGCGATCGAGACGGACCTTGAGCCTTTGGCGCTTCTGGATCGCCTTCAGGCCATTGAGGCTCTGGAGGGGCGGGTACGAATCGGTGAGCGCTGGGGCCCTCGGACCCTTGACCTTGATCTTCTGGTCTTCGGAAATCAGGTGATTCAGCACCCAAGGCTTACCGTGCCTCATCCGGGACTTGCCGTTCGAGAGTTCGTGTTACACCCTCTCGCCGAAATTCTTCCAGATCTCGACGTTCCAGGTGTGGGGCGTATCCGTGAACTGGCCGAGCAATGTCCTCACAATGGTATTGAGGTTCTGGTTCTATGACTCCCAATCGTCGAGCGCTGGTGGTGCCCGATCTTAAGAAAATGAAGCGGGATGGGAAGCCGATCGTTGCCCTGACAGCCTATGATGCGACCTTTGCTAGAGCGATGGATGATGCCGGCATTGATGTCATCCTGGTGGGTGACTCTCTGGGTATGGTGATTCAGGGGCATGGCACCACGCTCCCTGTGACGCTGGATCACATGGTCTACCACGCAGCCGCTGTTGCGCGGGGAAGTCGACGGGCGATTCGCATGGTCGATCTCCCCTTCATGAGCTATGCAACGCCTGCGGATGCACTCGCTAGCGCAGGGAGGCTCCTGCGCGAAGGGGAAGCCCACATCGTGAAGCTTGAGGGCGGTGATTCGCGGCTTGATGTCGTTCGCGCGCTCACCCGGGAGGGTGTGCCGGTGGCAGGGCATCTAGGGCTGCTCCCGCAATCGGTTCTTCGGCTTGGGGGGTACACCGTTCAGGGGCGGGATTCCGCGAGCGCCGAAGCCTTGATGGAGGATGCAAAGCATCTGGAAGAGGCGGGCGCGGCTGTCCTGATTCTGGAATGTATCCCCGCGGGGCTGGCCGAGAGAATTACCCAGTCCATTTCGATTCCAACGATTGGAATCGGCGCGGGACTTGGTTGTGATGGGCAGGTCCTCGTCCTGACGGATATGCTGGGTCTCTCTTCCAAATGCCCCAAGTTCTGCAAAGACTTTCTTGAGGGGGCAACGTCGATTTCTGATGCCTTGGGCTGTTACGTTGAGGCTGTCAGGACCCGGAATTTTCCAAGGCCTGAACATGCCTTTGGCTGATCCAGTGCGATCATGAAACAGATTCAAAGGCTATCGGAGCTCCGCCGGGAAACGGCGGCGTTCAGGATGGCGGGAGAAAAGATAGCCGTTGTCCCCACGATGGGGAACCTGCACCCGGGGCATCTTCAGTTGGTCAGGGAGGCGAGGCGTTTGGCCGAGCGAGTGGTTGTCACCGTCTTCGTCAATCCGACGCAGTTTGGGCCGGGGGAGGATTACGACAGCTATCCAAGGACACCCGAAGCGGATATTGCCGCCTTGTCTCAGGCTGGGGCTGATCTCCTTTTTATTCCTGAAGTCCTGGAGGTCTATCCTCATGGCCTGGGATCCCTGACCTGGGTCGAGGTGCCGGGTCTTTCTGAGGAGCTTTGCGGTGCGTTTCGGCCCGGCCATTTTCGAGGGGTCGCAACCGTCGTCCTCAAGCTTTTCAACATGGTCACCGCCGATATCGCCATCTTTGGTGAAAAGGACTACCAGCAATTGACCGTCATTCGCCGAATGGTCGCTGATCTGAATCTCCCGCTGACAATTCACGGGATCCCCACCGTGAGAGAGTCTGACGGGCTGGCTATGAGCTCAAGAAATGCCTACCTGAACGCCACCGAACGCAAGAGTGCAGCTTTTCTCTATGCGACGCTCAAGTCTTCGGTGAAGGCGCTGATGTCGGGCAATCGGCTGATTATGGAGATTGAAGCCTCCGCTTCCAGTGCCTTGGAAGCCCAGGGGTTCAAGGTCGATTATGTCGCGGTGCGGCGCAGTTCGGATCTGGCCCCACCCCATCCAGAGGACCATGCGAGCGCACTGATAATTCTGGCCGCAGCGCGACTGGGGAAAACTCGTTTGATCGATAATCTTCGTGTTTCAGACGAGATTTAGCCTAACGCTCGACAAGATCGTCCAGTCGGCGTCCCAGCGCTGATTCAATGAGGTCCTGACGGACAAAGTGCTGGGCCTCGTTGCGCACAAAGTCGGCAAACTCCGTGGCAATGGCTGAAAGCCGTTTCCCCGCCCGATGCACCATGAACCATTGTCGGATGATGGGGAACGCCTCGACATCCAAGATGGTCAATCTTCCGCTTTCCAGTTCTCGATCCAGCGTATGGATGGAGACGATGCCGAGTCCTAAGCCTTCCTCAACGCCCTGTTTGATCGCCGTATTGGTGTTCATTTCCATGCTGACCGTCAGGTGAACGCCTCTTTCCCCCAGGAATCGCTCCACGGAGTTTCGTGTCCCTGATCCGATTTCACGCATGATGAAATTTTCGTGACCAAGTTCTGATAAGGGAATGTTTTTTCGCCCAGCCAGAGGATGGTCGCTGGGGGCAATGATGACCAGGGGATTAATCAGGAAGGACTCGGTTTCAAGGTCTTGTTGATCTGGGGGTTGCCCCATCAAGAGAAGATCAGCCTCATTGTCTTCCAGATTTTGAAGAAGACCCTTCCGGTTGGTGACCTTGAAGCTGACGCGCACCTTGGGGTGACGGCGACAAAATTCCCCCAGCAGGCGAATGGCGAAGTAATGGACCGTGTTGGCGACCGAGACCTTCAGTCGACCCGCCTCAGTCCCCTTCATCTCCTCGATCAGTGCTTCTGCTTCATCGAGTTGATGGGCAATCGATCGGCTCAGCTGGTAAAGCTCCTCCCCGGCCTGAGTCAGATAAATCTTTTTTCCAAGGCGCTCGAACAAGGGAAGCCCGATAGCCTCCTCCAGTTGGCGGATCTGCATCGAGACGGCCGGCTGAGTCAGGTAAAGTTCTTCGGCAGCTCGGGTAAAGCTCAGTCTTCGAGCGACGCGCTCGAAAACCTGGAGCTGTCTCAGGGTGATGTTCATGGCCATTTCTCTTGATCCATAAGCCTGAATTTATCATTCAGGTAAGTAAGTCTTACTTCTCCTTATACGAGTCTCCCCGTAGAGTGTCCAGCCCAATTCCACTGGGAGGATGCCTCAGGTTCCTCGCCCAGACTCAGGATCAGGTACTGTTGTCGCGCCTAACACGCTATGGTGATATGGATCGTGACAAAATAGTGCATCCTGATGGATAATTGTCCGTTCCGAATTCATTAACAATCTTAGAAGGAGAGCAACATGCCGTCGCGCCGAGAACTTGCGAACGCCATCCGCGCATTAAGCATGGACGCCGTACAAAAGGC
>JBDKLO010000055.1:0-31252 GCA_039795615.1 Pseudomonadota bacterium | reverse complement strand
CTGGACGGGCCGTTAGGCGTCCCCAGAATCATCTCATCACCCACGGTAGCACCCGCCAGAGGCGTCTGCTTGGTCCCGGCCGCATCCAGGTTGACCGTGGTGATGCCTACGCCAGCCGGCTGCAAGCCGAGGTTCGCACGAATGCGCCAAGCGAAGGCGTGGTCACGGCAGGAGGTATCCCCTGAGACCCCAAGTGCGCCGACTTTCTTGCCATTGGCATAGAGGGCCAGACCGCCGCCGAAGACGTTGACGCCACCCACTTTCTTGCCACGCAGAGGATCATTGATCGTGCCGTATTTGGCAGGGCTACCGGCATAGGCGACCGTCGCGTCAACGGGATTGCTGGCCTGAAGACCATAGAGGCTACCGCCGGGCTGAACCGCGCTGTAAAGGTTAGCGGTTGAGATCGCATAGCCATCAAGGCTGAAGGCATTCGCCGTATTGGCCTTCTGAGCGGAAATCACGCGGCTACCCAGCCATTCACTGTTGCCTGCGCTGGCGCCCGGGGTTCCGTTGGTGGTCACCCAGCAGACAGCGCCGGTTTCATCCACCACCGTGGCCCACATGTTGAGGCCATAGCCACCGGTTGCGCCACCGGCTGCAGCCGCTGCAGAGACCGCGTTGTTTAGGGCAGTCCAGTTGATGTCAGAACAGGCCGCCCACAGGTTGCCAGAAAGAGCCAGCATCGCAAGACCAGCACAAGAAGCAAGTTTTCTCATCGTCAATACTCCGAACGTTATTTAAACGAACAGGATCGATAAATGAGATTCGATCCTGTATCCGTAAGAACCCTCATACCCGCGTAGAGGTGTCGATACGTTGCGGAATATTTCAATTTGACCCGACACTTAAGTCCAATTCATAAATTGGAAGTCTGGGATTGACGTGATCAATGCCCCACAAAAGTCTTTATGGGGTAGTAGGTTAGCTGAGGTCTAGCCCCTTTTCGGCAAGGGCAACGGCACGAAAAACCGCTCTTCCCTTGTTGAGAGTTTCCTCCCATTCATTGAGCGGAATGGAGTCATAAACGACCCCTGCGCCCGCCTGGATGTGAAGGGTGCCCTCCTTGATGACAGCCGTTCGAATCGCGATGGCCGTGTCGAGGTTTCCAGACCAACCGATGTAACCGACCGCCCCCGAATAGACGCCCCGCTTGACAGGTTCAAGCTCGTCAATGATTTCCATCGCCCGAATCTTCGGAGCCCCACTCACCGTCCCTGCGGGGAATGTGGCCCGAAGCACATCGAAGGCATCCTTGTCGGCCAGTAGCCTTCCGGTGACGTTCGATACGATGTGCATGACATGGGAGTAACGTTCAATGATCATCTTGTCGGTCACCTTGACGGTGCCCGTCTCGGCGACACGACCTGCATCATTGCGGCCCAGATCAATCAGCATCAAATGTTCTGCAATTTCCTTGGGATCCGCCAAAAGATCGCGCTCCAGGGCCAAATCTTCTTCCGGGGTCCGACCCCGACGGCGGGTTCCCGCAATGGGGCGCACCGTGACGGTGTCATCCTCAAGCCGGACCAGAATTTCAGGCGACGAGCCCACGATCTGAAAATCGCCAAGATCCAGATGGAACATGTAGGGCGAGGGATTCAGGGAACGAAGCGCTCGATAAAGATCGAGGGCCGGAGCTTCAAACGGAATGGACATCCGCTGGGAAAGAACGACCTGCATCACATCGCCATCGACGATGTACTCCTTGACCTTGCCCACCGCCCGTTCAAATCCGACCTGGGTGAAACCCGAAACAAATTCCGATTCATCCACTTCCCGGCCCGAAGCTCGGTGGACCTCGGGTAGACGGGTTTCCCGGAGCTTTCGGATCAAATCATCCAGACGGGCTTCGGCTCGGCTTTGCGCATCCGATTCTGAAGGATCCGCATGGGTGATGACGAGCAGGCGACCTTTGAGATTATCGAAAACCAGAACGTCTTCGGACACCATCAACAGAATGTCAGGCACGCCCAAAGGATCCGGCTTTTCACTTTTAAGCCGGGGCTCAATGTAGTGAATGGTCTCGTAGCCAAAATACCCGACGAGCCCCCCGGTAAACCGCGGGAGTCCCTCAATGGTTGGGACCTTGAAGCCTTCCGAGAAGGTTCGGATCCAGTCGAGGGGATCCTCGACGGTCAGGCGTTCGATCACGGCCCCGTCGGACTCCAGCTCAATGACTGAACCACGAACCTTGAGGATCCTTCGGGAGGGCAAGCCAATGATCGAGTAACGGCCCCACTGTTCACCGCCATGCACCGATTCAAAAAGATACCCATACGGCCGGTTGGCAAGTTTGAGATAGGCGCTCAAGGGGGTATCGAGGTCCGCAAGCACCTCACGCCACACCGGAATCCGGTTGTAGCCCTCTTGCGCGTAGTGATCAAATTCCTGAGGCGTCATGGGTGTTCTTCAAAAAGATCCGTTTGAGATCAATGGAGCGCGGTCGATTCAGCCGCTTCAATCCACCGTGGAAGTTCATTCAAGTCCGAAAGCACCAGATCCGGCAGGAAGGATTCGACGGCCTCCCCCCCATGATAGCCGTAAGGCACCATGACCAGCATCATGCCCGCTGCACGGGCGGCTTTCGCATCGGCCGAGGAGTCGCCGACCATCACCACCTCTTCCGGCGCTACCCCGAGTCGACGGGCCGTATCCAATAAGGCGTCGGGATCCGGCTTGGGCCTTGAAAATTCATCCCCCGAGGCCAGGACATCAAAGTATTCGAGGATCCCGAGACTTTCGAGCACCCTCGCCGTGAAGCGGGAGTCCTTGTTTGTCACACAGGCCATCGGAATACAGAGGGTGCGAAGGGCATCCAGACAGTCAAGAACACCAGGATAAAGCCGGCTTTTCTCCGCGAGCATCTCGCCATAGAACTCCACATAGAGTTCATGCGCGCGTTCAAAATCCTCGGGGATATCCTCAGGCCAAAGCGCACCGGTCAAGGCACGCTTGATCAGCATCGGTTGGCCGCGCCCAATCCAGCCTCTGACCTGGGCCTCACCCGCGGGTTCGCGGCCCAGGGCCAGCAGCATTCGGTCAACGGCCGAGGCCAGATCCGGCGCGCTGTCGACCAGCGTGCCGTCGAGGTCAAACAGGACTAGTGATGGCCGCCGCCGCAACATCCGCCGCTCTCCTGGGCGTCGAACGGTGCCGCCAGGGCCAGTTCGTCACGCAGTTTCTTGATGATGGTGTCATAGTGATTCGGGTCGGCTGCATTCGCCGCACCGAAGACTGCGGAACCGGCAACAAAGGTGTCGACCCCGGCTTCACGAATCTCACGAATGTTGGCAGGTCCAACGCCGCCATCGATTTCAAGGCGGATGTCACGGCCTGAGGCGTCGATGATCTGACGGACATGACGTGCTTTTTCGAGGACATACGGAATGAACTTCTGGCCTCCGAAGCCGGGGTTAACCGACATCAAAAGAACCATGTCAATGTTGTCCAGGGTGTATTCGAGGACGTCGATCGGCGTCGCCGGATTGAACACAAGACCCGGTTTGCAACCCGCTTCACGGATCAGTCCGATGGTGCGATCGATGTGTTCTGAGGCTTCCGGATGGAAGGTGATGTAAGTCGCACCCGCCTTGGCGAAATCAGGAATGATGCGGTCGACCGGCTTCACCATCAGATGCACGTCGATGGGCGCGGTGACGCCATGCTTGCGCAGCGCCTCACAGACCAGAGGACCAATGGTCAGGTTGGGCACATAGTGATTGTCCATCACGTCAAAGTGGACCACATCCGCGCCCGCCGTCAGGACGTTCACGACTTCCTCACCCAAACGGGCGAAATCGGCAGAAAGGATGGAAGGAGCAATCCAGGGCTTGTTCATTTGGGCCTCGCAAAGATGAGTTCGAATTCGGTTCGGGTGTCTGGGCAAGGCGCTGGCCACCCATCAACCAAGCTGTCCATTGTCCCATTCCCCCCAAATACCGGCAAGATGCAGGGACTTTTCCAGGCTAAAGCGCGCCGGAATCCATGAGGTTTCTCTCGGCATCCATGACGATGAGCCCTCCATGAACATCCAGATGATGGAGGCCACGCCAGCCGCCGGCGTCCTGGCCGGTTAAATGCCAGAGGGGCCGTTCACGATAGTTTTCCGGGGTCAGCACTTCGATCTCGGACAGATTGAGGCCTGCCCCATAGTGAGGACGACAGTCCTGAGATGGCCTCACGAGCCGCCCCGATGCGTCTCGGAAGATCCTGCCCCCCGGCCTTCCTCGACGAAAATCGCGGACCAGGGGATTGAGAGGATGCGGCATCCAGCGGCCTTTCAGGGGATGATCCGTGTAGTAGGCGCAGAGGCTCTCATCGTAACGAAGTCCCTTTTCCTTGACCGCACAAAAGAGCCACCACCTGCCCTCATGTTCGAACACGGTCACATCGACCATGCGAACGCCTTTAAACCAGGTTCCTACCCGCTCGAACTGAGTGGGGTACTCCACACAGCGATAGACATCGACGCGCCGCGCCGCCTTCTGCTCGGGGACCATGTAGAGCGCCCCATCCACCTCAAAAAGATAGGGATAAGAAAGGTGGTGAGGCTCGATGAGAACCGTCTGAGGTGCACTCAGTGCCTTACCCCTCGGATCGATCGCCATCACGCTGATGCGCCCTCGCCCTTCGGCGTAGGGGTATTCCTCAAAAAAAAGATGCTGCTGACCGTTCGACGACCAAAGGAATGGGTCCGCCCAGAATCGATCTTTGGGAGGAATGAGCGCTTCAAGGCGAAGAGGATCTGGCGCTTCGCTGAGATCTTCGGGGCGCGGACCACAGAGGAGGAACCATTGCCGCGAAGCTTCTTCCTCGCACTTTTTTTTGGAACGCTTAGAAAAAAGCGCCGTCCGAAGCCGACCCCACAAAGCGGAGATCTTAGCCCCCATCGCCATCTCCCCGGGTGACATAGAGCTCAGGCACGTCGATCCTCCGGACCACCGTAGGCATGGCTTGACCCCGATGCAGTCGTTGCCTGAATCCAAGCGCCTCGAGGACCTCCTTGACCGCCGTTGAACCGGTATAGCATTCAAGCCGGGTCACGCCCTCGTCGCGAAGGCGCCTGAGGCATTCAGAGAGAAGGCTCTTCAACACGCTCGGATCATCTTTTTCGGCCAGAAGATCCAGAACATGGGCCCGGGGCTGACCATGTCGTTCAAAGCGCCCCATGACGAGATACCCTTTGAGAACCTTGCCCTCGGAGAGTGTCAGGACGTCATAGTCCGTATCGGGATTCTGCCGGTAGCGCCAGTTCAGGACCGCCGCATCTCGCCGGGTAATGGCGTGATGATGGACCAGCGCATCCTCAAACAAGCGGTCGAATCGGGCGTCGAAGGGGCCCTTCAGCGTCTCAACAGGCCGCGATGATCCAGGGATGGCCGGCAGAAAAAGATCCGCGATGGTCCCAAGCAGCCAGCCCAGAGGGCGTCCCACATGGCGGGCCAGCAAGGCTTTCAGGGAGACCATCCGGGCCCAGCTCCCTGTTCCAGGCTGATCAACCGTCCCGACCTTATAGGCCACCACCAGCATGGGATCGGTCAGGTGCTTGCCTAAATGGTGAGGCGGGCATTCCGGATGATTCAGGATCGCTCCCACCAGACCGGAGGAAAGATCGACGCCGGCATCTTCGGAACCTGCCTTTCTCAGACTGCGAAGGGCTTTTCGAACACGACTCCAGTGGGCCAGCGCATCGGCAAACCAGACCGCGTCAGGCAGGAGCTGCCCGTCGACAAAAAGTCCCGAGGGAATGGTCGCCATGCTCGCAATGAGCTGCCCCTCCCACACCGCGACCATCCCCTGATAGCCCGAGCCCTCGAGCTTGGGATCTTGATGCCATTGCCAGGCCCAGCGGGCATCGGCGCGATCGGCCACCTCATCACCGAAGACATCCCGAATCAATCCGATGATCTCCGGTCGATCGCTCTCCCGGGCTTTTCGAATTTCAAACGCCACAGCAGCCTCGAGAGCCCTTGCGGTCGAGTTCGGTATGCCCTGCATTTTCATCCTCGATGGTTCGAAGGACGGCACGAAAACCCATGGTTGCGGTGGTGGAGATCTCCCGGCGGATCTTCAGCACCTCCGGGAATTTTGAAAGCGCACTCACGAGCGCCGAGACATAGCCCACATCGCCCGAGATGAGCCTCAAGAGGAGACGAATCAGGATTCGGGGGGGAGCAGTGACCAGAAGACTCAGACAGGGATAATGAATCCACTCCGCCAGAAGCTTGTTCCGCTGCAACGCCCAGCGAATCTTTCGCTTCTTGACGTGATCCCGAATGGAGCCTTTTTCCTGATGCAACACCAGGCTTCGGGGTTCAAGCCAGGTTTCCCATCCGCGGCGCCAGGCCCTGAGACCGAGGTCAAAGTCTTCCCAGTAAAAGGGCTTGAGGAGCGGCAAAAATCCTCCCAGCGCCAGAAACTTTGACCGACTCACCGCCATGGATCCTCCGGAAGCATAGAGGCACATCCAGCCCTCACGCCCCAGATCCGGGGTGGGCAAACGCTTCAGGGCACCGAGGCGAAAAACATATCGGCTGAGACAATAGGGATGCGGCTCGGGCTGATCCACCCGGATGGCCGACTGAACCGCAAAGACATCCGCCTGCTGGAGACGGGCAACCAGTGGCGCAATAAAATCAGGCTCGGGCTGGACGTCAGAATTGAGAAGAATCAGGACCTCGTTGGTCGCGGCCTTTACGCCCGAGTGGATCGCTTCCGAAAAGCCACGATTTTCTGGATGGATCACGCATTCAATGTCCGAAAATTCGGTCTTCAGAACCTCAAGGCTCTCGTCCTTAGAGCCGTCATCCACCACAATCAGCTGTCCGCCGCCGGCATAAGCCGAAAGTGCCGTCAGGACCGTTGGAAGGTTCTCCCTGAGGAGTTTGGCGCCGTTGTAATTGGGAATAATCAGCGTGACTGGCGGTTGAAATGGCATGACATCAAGGTCCGGAAGAAGAGGCCTTTCGACCCCGTTCGATATAGAGCAGCACCAGACTGACAACGACCCCAAAGGGCAGCAGAAAATCTCTGGAGAAGAAGGGAATGGTAAAGACCCCATGCGTCAATGAGGCGGTGAGCGTCGAGACCAGCACATAGCCTTCCAGCCGAGCGCCCCCCTCCGTCCAGGGTTGCATGGCCCTGATCAAAAAGAAATAGAGCGCCACGATTACCCCCGAAAAGGCCAAAAGTCCCAGCAGTCCATGACTGTAGAGAATCTCCAGCAAAAAATTATGGGGAGCCACGTAGAGACGGAACTGCTGCTCGACGCCAAGGCTATGGAAATCCATCAGAAATTGCCCAAGACCATGACCGAATAACCATTGCATCTGGGTATTGGTGACAAACATTTCGAAAACAATCATCCAGATCTCGGCCCGCTCATCCTCGCGAAGATTCAGGAAGAGATCATCCACGCGCTCCGAGAACTGGCCGATGTCTCCAAAATAGAGCGTCCCTAAAATCAGACCCAAGGCACTGATGATCCAAATTCTTGCCATCGGAGCCACCAGCGGAATCAGAATGACGGCAGAGGCTACGGCCGCCAGGAACCCGGGCCTGGACTTTGAGACCACCAGGAGCGTGAGATCACCGACAAGCGCCGCGAGGAAAAGCACCCGGAGCCAGCCTCGCCCTCTGATGACCCCTAAAATCAGTGCGGGCGCCGTCAGAACGACATATTCGGAGAGGTAATGGATATTGCTGAAAAGCCCTGGACGCCCCTTTCCGATATAGATCATGCCCTCATAGACGTAATCTGCAATGCCGTTGGCAACGACAAAGAGCACGAGCAGGGGCATCAGGAGATCCCGCCAGGCGATCCGGGAAAAAAGGCGGGGTGGAATCTGGAAGACGCCAATGAGGACCAGTGCCACCCAGAGGAGCGGATTCCCGCTCTGCCAGAACTGGCCATGATTTGCGAGGAGGCCCATCGACCAGAACCAGACCAAAAGACCCAGCGCCCATCGAAGAGACCGGGGCAGATTCAAGGGACGCTCAGCTCCGATGGCCTTGAGCACCACACCCACCGTGAGGAGACCCAGCGCCTCACGGAATGTCCCTCGCGCAAAAAGGAGGGATAGAAAAAGACTCAGGACACCCAGCTCGATGATGCGGATCGAAGGCCCCGGCTGTCGGGCTTCACTCGGCTGGACCCCGCTCACGCGGCTCCTCCTTCGAAAAGGACGTCGAGGTAACGCCGGGCACTGAAGCCTATCTCAAATTCATGAACGGCCTCTTTCAGGGTTTCTGGAGGCAAAGGATTTTTGAGGGTCGAGACCATGGCCTCGGCCAGAGCGGCATCATCCCCCACCGGAACCAAAGCACCGTAACGACCATCCGCCAAGGTCTCTCGGGGCCCAAAGGGACAGTCGGTCGAAACGGAAGGGGTTCCCAACGCCAGAGCTTCAACCAGAACGTTCCCCGACCCCTCCCAGGCTGAGGACATCACAAAGAGGGCTGCCCGCTGCATATAGGCAAAGGGGTTGGGGGTGAACCCAGGGAAATCGACATCGGCCTCGATACCCAACGTTCGGGTGAGTTCACGAAGATCCGTTTCGAGCGGACCCTCTCCAATGATGATCAATCGCGCCACTCGCTCCTGACGGAGTCTTGCAAAGGCGCGAATCAGCGTCGGAAAGTCTTTTTCCGGGGTCAGCCTTCCCGCCCCCAAAATGACCGGAATGGCCTCATTAAACCAGGGATGACGGACCTCTTCCTGAGCCATGACCTGAAGCTCGGGGGTGATCACGGGGTTTCGAATGGCGATCACACGATCCCGGGGCACCCCGGTGATCTCGAGGGTATCCTGCGCCACCCCTTCCGAAACCCCAATAATCTTGTCCAGCGAGGGAAACAGTCCACGCATCGGCGCAAGGCGCGTCCAGCGGGTCCACCAGGACTTGTTCTTGAGGAAACCCTGCATGTTCATGTGCAGCTGACCGACCAGCCGGGTTTTCACGCCAGCCAGTCGATGCGCCAGGATGGCGGTTCGAATGGCGCGGTCCTTGGCCACCATCAGGACATCCGGACGTTCATTTCGAAGGTAGCGGATCAGCGCCGGAATGGCCATTTGGGAATGGCGGACCCCCAGATTGATTACCCGAATATTAGGCCAGGGGATCACCGGCGGCGTGCCCCGGCGAGCAACCACCAGAAGCAGATCGACCCGAACATCCGGCTCCCCCGAGAGTCCCTGAAGCAGATTCAAGGTCACCCGCTCGACTCCGCCGGTCCCCGAGAAGGAAACAAAAAGGGCGAGATGCCTTGGCGCCTTGGAGGTTTCTGGCGATGGAACCGATGACATACGTGCCTTTTTCTGTCAGTTGATCTTGCCCAGCACCCAATCCATCGCACGATCGGAAAGAATCCGTTTCAGCGCTGCGAAAAGAACGGTCGGAAAGGTCACATGGTAGCGAACCTTGGGGCGACGCGCCTCAAGGGCATGGATCACCCGACGACCCACGGATTCAGGGCCTTCGGTGAAGGGTGCCGCAGGCCCGACTTTGACCAGTCGGGCGACCAGACTGGCATAGGTGGCCTCATGCGGGCTTCCGGCCGGATCCACATGCGCCTGATACTGTTTGAGGGCATTGTCACGGAAGCGGCTCTCGATGGGACCGGGTTCAATCAGGCTCACCTCGACGCCGCTCCCCTTGAGTTCGAGCCTCAGGGTATCGGTCAGGCCTTCCAAAGCAAATTTGCTGGCATTGTAGGCCCCACGAAATTTCATCGCCGCGAACCCCAGAACCGAGCTGTTCTGGATGATTCGCCCGTAACCCTGACGCCGCATGACCGGAATAATCAGGCGGGTGAGCTCGTGGGTCCCGAAAAAATTGGTCTCAAACTGGGCTTTCAAGGCCTCGAGGCTCAGGTCTTCGACCGCTCCGGGCTGACCATAGGCCCCATTATTGAATAAGCCGTAAAGCGTTCCACCCGTCTTCGCAAGGACCTCTTCCACCGCCGCTCGGATCGAGTCGGATTGGCTCAAGTCGAGTCGCACCGCATCAAATCCAGCGTCATGAAGTGCAGCGACATCCTCGGGTCGACGTGCCGTTGCAAATACCCGGTAACCGCGCGCCTTCAGCATGTCCGCCGTGCAGCGACCGATCCCCGAGGAGCAGCCGGTGATCAGGACCGAACGGGGGGGATTCACATGGGACATGGCGTGTTCACCTGCATGAAAACGACGGTTAAAGGGTTATTTGGGCAAAATCTCATACAGATCGCCGTTCTGCGCGAGCCGATATTTCTCAAGGACCCGATCCAGCTGATAGTAGGACTTCGGTGTATTGGTTGCCAGATACACGGTTTTTTTTCCGGAAAGGCTGTCCAGATACCCAACAACGCCGCCCTCTTCGATGACGTTCTCAACGAGGAGAATCTCCACATCCTTTCTCTCCTCCTCGACGATCTGTTTGTATCGGAGGGGTCTCCACAAGGTGTAGTCCGCCAGGATCACGGAGCCTTGGGTTGCTGCTGCCAGGGCCTTCTCGGCGTAAATTCGGGGACCATAATCGCCATTCTTCGGTGGCCACAAGAAGTACGTCGCATTGTCCCTGTAAGGAGCTGTCCTTGCCCCGGTAAGATCAATTCCGAGAGCATGCGATGCAAGGACGCAAGATCCATAAACAAGGATCGGCCCTGCCAAGAGGAGACTCAGAAGGGTCTGTCTGTAGGCCTTTACCCTGGAGAATTTTTCCATGGCATAAAAAAATCCGATGCCGACGAAGAGCGAAAACAAGGGCCATACCAAGACGTAGACATTGAATTTGTCGGGGATGGATGAGGAGATGCCACCCGCAATGATGATGAAGGAAAACAACACCAGTGGCGCAAGCCTTCGCAATTGTCCGCCCGCATAGGATGAAAAAACGCCAAAAATCCCAATGAAAAAAGCAGCCAAAGGAAAGTTGTACAAAAACTGGATCAGAAAATCCAGAACCGACTTCCATAAAGAGTAGCTGTGAAACTGGTTTTTGTACTGGGAGAAACCATAGGCCCGGGGGACTGGAATGCCCAAATCCAGGGCATCCCGAAGCCGCAGCCAATAAAAAACGGATCCCAGCCATAAAAGCATCAACCCCAGAATCAAGAGGAGCAGGGAGGGCCTTTTTCTATCGATCAACACGGCCAAAAGGAAACAGCCTGAAAGAAACCACCCCGTCACGTGATGGGAGGCCGCCAACCCGACAAAGACCATGAGCAGCAGAAAAAAAACGGGGCTCCGATTCTCCAGCCAGTCCAGATACATCCATAACGCCATCAGGATGATGAAAATATTGAAGGTGTAGACCTCTGCGGTCACCGACATGAACCAAAAAGAATGACCCACCGCCAAACTGATGGCCGCTGCCAGTGCGGCGGCCTTTCCAAGCGCCAAGCGCAGTGAAATCACATAAACCAAGGCAACCGAACCCGCGCCAAAAAACGCCGCCATCAAATTGGTGCGCCACCCGATGTCCCCTAGCGGAATCGTCTGAAATAAATGCCCTACGGTCCTGTAGAGAAGGTAGCTTCTTGATCTCCCGTAATAGATTCCCTCCACATCGGCTTTCATCCGCAAAGCCAAATCCGCACTGTCGCCCCACCCAATCGTTGGCGCCAGCGTCAATACGTAGAGAAGTAATGCGAGAGAAAAAACAAAAAAGGCGGTCGGAATTCGAGACAGAGGAGGCATGGCGTTAGGGCGACTCATCTTGCGCCTCATCCTCGCCCCCACAACCCGAGCTCTGTTCCGGACGCGTCCCTTTCACAAACGGGAGCTGGATGGCGCCAGGACACCCCTTGCCGGATCGGGCTCCGCGAACCGGATCGACCCACAGCATCCGAACATTGTCCGGAAGATCCACATCCAAAGGCTCCCGACTGATGGCCGCCATGGTCCCGGCCCAAAGCTTCAGGGCCCCTTGGGCACCGGTGAGGCCTGCCGGCTGGTTGTCATCCCGACCGACCCAGACCACGCCCAGGTAATCCCCGGTAAAACCCGCGAACCAGCTGTCCCGAAGTTCATTGGTCGTTCCCGTCTTGCCCGCAGGTTCAAGACTCTGCGGCATCTGACTGAATGCTGGCCTTGCAGTGCCTTGATGGAACACTTCTTTGAGCGCTGAATTCAGGAGGCAAACGGCTTCAGGCTCGAGGGTCTGACGCACTTCAATGCCGTAGCGCTGGAGCGTCTTGCCTTCGGGCGAAATGACCGCCTGAATGGCTCGAAGCGGTGTCAGAAAGCCATCGCTTGCGAGGGTCTGATACATCTGTGCTACCTCCATCGGCGTCAACGCGGCCGCACCGAGGAGAAGCGAAGGCACGAGCTCGACCTGCCGGTTGACCCCCAGTTTCTTGAGGGTCTGCGCCGTGTGCGCGACCCCAAGATCCATCCCGAGATGAACGGTCGCAAGGTTATAGGAGTGCGCAAGGGCACTGAAAAAGGGAATGGTGCCGTGTTCCTTGCCGTCATAGTTTTTCGGCAGCCAGACACTCCCTGGCGTCTTGACCTGAACCGGGCTGTCCGTGAGCGGTGTCGAGAGGGTGTATTTCTCCGGATCTTCTTCCAGCGCCGTCAGATACACCACGGGCTTATAGAGAGAGCCGATTTGTCGGGTGGCATCAAGGGCTCGATTGAAGCCCACGCCCTCCTCCTTTCGCCCCCCGACCAGTGCGGCAATCTCTGCGGTGCCTTTACGCGTGAAGATGCCGGCGACCTCCAAAGGCGATTTCCCCGGTCGCTTGTCCATCTTGGGCAGTTGTTCATCGATCGCCTGTTGCAACCGATGCTGCACACTGACATCCAGGGTCGTGAAGATTCGAAGCCCTTCCGAAGTCAGATCCTCCGGGCGGTATTCCTTCTCCAGCTGGCGCTTCACCAGATCCATGAAGGCGGGATAACGACTGACCGACTGATGCGGGTCCTTGACCACATCCAGAGGGTATTTTTTCGCCTCCTCCACACGGGCGGCATCGATGAAGCCCTGGTCCCGCATTTCATCGAGAATGAGGTCCCGACGCTTCAGGGTCCGATCCGGCGCGGTATAGGGATCATAGTAGGAGGGGCCGCGGACGAGCGCGACCAGAACAGCGATATGGTGGAGCTCCAGCTCTTCAATGGAACGCCCGAAGTAATACTGACTGGCCAGACCGAATCCATGAATCGCGCGGGAGCCATCCTGCCCGAGATAGATTTCATTCAGGTAGGCCTCAAGGATCTCCTCCTTGGTATAGCGGGCATCGAGAATCATCGCCATGACGATCTCGTTGATCTTTCGCCACCAGGTTCTTTCCGAGGACAGGAAGAAGTTCTTGACCAGCTGCTGGGTCAGCGTACTGCCACCCTGGACAATCCCACCCGCCCGAAGATTGACGAAAACGGCACGGATCATCCCTCTCAGCGAGACCCCGTGATGGGCGTAAAAATTATGGTCTTCGCTGGCGAAGAGCGCTTTGAGGAGGGTATCGGGAGCCTGATCGAGACGAATGAGCACCCGATCTTCCCGACGCGCCGGATAGAAGCTTCCGATCTGCGGGGGTTCCAGACGCAGGAGGTCGACGGCCTGGCCTGAGGCCATGTCCTCCAGCAGAATGACCTGGCCATCGGCAAACTGGATCCTGAGTTCCCGAGCCGGTTCGGTCTTGTCCGGGAACTGGAATTCCCGGGTCTTGAAGACCATTTCTTCGCCGAGACGGACAAAGGTTCCCTGCGTCGAGAGCTGAGGATCTTTTCGGTACTTGAGCTGGCTCAGGAACCATTCAAAGCCCGGGGCATCGTAGGCCGCCCCGACAAAGAGTTCGACGGGTCCTGCGTAGACACGGGCGGGTAAAGCCCAGCGCTTGCCTTCAAATTGTTCGCGGACGATCCGGTCTTCCAGGGCCACGTAGGCCCCAAGACCCGCGATCAGGAACGGGGTAACCGTGACAAAAAGCCAAAAGAAGGGGGACAGCAGGGACCTGAGGAGCGAAGGTCGAGCCTTTTTCCCCCTGTTCTTGCGCGTTCTCGTAGCCACGTCGCGAACCTAGTTGAGACCCTGAAGGGACCTTCGTCCTCTGGATCCACCCCAACGCGTCATTAGCGGCGATTGATCAAGTTCAGGAATTCAGAGCGGGTGCTGATCTCCTTCCTGAACAAACCCAGCATGGCTGAGGTCGTCATCACTGAATTCTGCTTCTCGACGCCACGCATCATCATGCACAGATGCTTGCATTCGATCACCACGGCCACACCGGTCGGATTGATGGCCGTTTGGAGTGCGGTTGCAATCTGGTTGGTCAGGCGCTCCTGAATCTGGAGACGTCGAGCATACATATCAACGATACGAGCGACCTTGGAAAGCCCGATCACCTTGTCCGAAGGGATATACGCCACATGGCACTTGCCGATGAAGGGCAAGAGGTGATGCTCGCAGAGAGAATAAAGCTCGATATCCTTCACGATCACCATGTCGCGGGTATCCGACTCGAAGATGGCCCCATTGAGGACCTCATCCAGATTCTTCTCATAGCCGTTATTCAGGAACTTGAAAGCCTTGGCGGCCCGTTTCGGAGTATCCAGGAGACCCTCTCGAGTCACGTCCTCGCCCACACCGCTAATCAGGCGGCGAAAAAGGTCTTCCATCTCGGAATCTTGCATGGTGGTGTCATTCGATCGATAAACGGTAATTATACCCCGAGTCCTGCTTCTGCCTCTCGGGGCGAAGGACGTCGGGACGCCAGAATTTCAAGCACATCGCCGGCTCCGGCATCGGGACGGATGGCCGCCTCACCCAATCGCCGCCGCCAGATCCGACCGCCATGCTGACCGTGAAAAAGTCCCAACATGTGACGGGTGATCCCGTGAAGTCGCTGCCCCTCAGCCACGGCCGCTTCGATATAGGGCAACATGGTTTCAACCACCGCTTCCCGACTCGGGGGATCACGATCCACACCAAACACCCGCCGATCGACATCGGCCAGAAGGTAAGGGTCGTGGTAAGCCGCCCGCCCTAACATCACACCCTCAAATTGGTTCAAATGATCGATCGCGTGATCGAGGGTCTCGATGCCACCGTTCAGAATAAAGGCAAGGTCCGGAAAATCGGCTTTAAGACGTGCGGCCATGTCGTAGCGCAGGGGGGGCACCTCCCGGTTTTCCCGGGGTGACAAGCCCTTGAGCCAGGCTTTTCGGGCATGGATGATGAAGGTTTTGCACCCGGCTTCGGCAACCTCCCCAATGAATGCCACCAACTCCTCGTAGGAGTCGTGTTCATCGACCCCAAGCCGGGTTTTGACGGTGACCGGAATCGTCACAGCCTCCCGCATCGCCCGGATGCCCTCGGCCACGGTCTGAGGCTCCAGCATCAGACAAGCGCCAAAGCGCCCTTTTTGTACCCGATCGCTCGGGCATCCGACGTTGAGGTTGATTTCGTCATAGCCATAGTCCTGACCGATTCGGGAAGAAGCGGCCAGATCTGAGGGATCGGAGCCCCCAATCTGGAGCACCAGCGGCTTTTCTATCGGGTTGAATCCCAACAACCGTTCCCGATCCCCATGAAGGATGGCACCGGTGGTCACCATTTCGCTGTAAAGGAGGGTCTTTTGCGACAGGAGCCGATGGAAAAACCGACAATGGCGGTCGGTCCAATCAAGCATTGGGGCGACGCAAAAGCGATGAGAATTCACGACTCAGGTTCCGGCCTTAGCGCCGGCGCGTCAGCAAGGGTGGGCGGGCACTGCGGGTATGGGGAAGTTGTGGTGGCCGCTGGGAAGCCAGCCAGTAACGGCCAAGGAGAACCCCGCCGGTCGCGACCAGCCCCGTCAGACAAAGATAGAGCAAGGTCCTGAGCCTTGAAATCTCCCGAAACATGTCCGCCTTGCTCAGCGTAGGGGAGGCAGCCCCTGGCATGGCCGAGTAGCGGGGATGATCAGGAATCGCCTGGTCCAGATTGGGCGCGTTCGGGCCCTGGGCATAGGTTTCCAGTGATCGAATGTCGTTCTGGAGCACCTCGAACTGCTGGATCACCTCGGGTGTCACGGTGCCATTGGCCATCGTCCGCTCCAGTGCTTTCAGCCGGATTTCGACCGAATCGGCCATCAGGCCGTGGAGCCGATTTTGAAGAAGCACCATTTGCTCCCCCATGGATTTCATCCGCTCGCCACCCGCCTCAGTCATTAACTGGGACTCAAGGAGGTCAAGTTCTCCCTGCAGTTGGTAAAACAGCGTGAAAAGGCCTGCGAGAAGAATCAGGCCCACCAAGAAGAGGCCTGGCCCTGAAACAGGCACAAGCCAACCCGGGCGCCCGGACAAAGGCTGTCCGGACGGCTGCGCTGCGTCCTGCTCTCCATGTCGTGGATTAGGCATGCCGGGCGGTGCAGATTACCGGAAAGGCAACCCGCAAACTCCTCTAAAACTAATATAGGGGGCCATAAACTATGTCAGAACGATGCGTCAGGGTCAATCAACCCCTCGCATCGGAAGCCCGCGCATTTTCCATCAGGGCTTTCATGTCCCTGACCGCGAGGTCCAACCCTGAAAAAAGGGCCCTCGCAATGATGGCATGCCCGATATTCAACTCATGGATCTCTGGAATCCGGGCGATGGGGGCCACATTGTGATAATTGAGGCCGTGACCAGCATTGACGATGAGTCCCAGGGTTTGGGCACGCGCTGCGGCTGACCGGATTCGCTCCAGTTCCGCCTCAAGACCAGGCCCCTCGGGAAGGTCCGCATAATGACCGGTGTGGAGTTCAATCACCGGAGCGCCGGCCTCAACAGCGGCCTCAATCTGCCGCGCATCGGCATCAATGAACAGGGAGACCTCGATTCCGGCATCCGTGAGCCGTTGCGTGGCTTCACGCACCCGACTGAGATTGCTGGCGACATCAAGCCCTCCCTCGGTGGTCAGCTCTTCACGCTTTTCCGGGACCAGGCAACAGGCCTGGGGCCGCGTTTTTTCGGCGATCGAAACCATTTCGTCGGTGACCGCCATCTCAAGGTTGAGACGCGTTTTAAGGAGTTCGCGCAAAAGAGCGATGTCCCTGTCCTGGATGTGGCGACGATCCTCTCGAAGGTGCGCTGTAATCCCCCGGGCACCAGCCTGTTCTGCCACGAGAGCTGCGTGGATCACCTGCGGGTACAAGGTACCCCTCGCCTGACGAACGGTGGCGATGTGATCCACATTGACCCCAAGGTGGATGGGAGCGAGCACGACGGCCATCAGACATTCCTCCTGGAAAATGTTTGGAATAGTTCACGGCTTTTCAGCGGGCGGCCTTCAAGATGACGATCGAGGATGCCACGCATCAGCTTCTTGGCAAAGGCGAGGTCCCGCTCCTCCTCAAAATCTCCTGTGGCCAGCGCAATGAGGGCAGAGCCTGGAATCCCGCCCTGCGGATCATTCAGCCTTTGCGCCCCAAGCTCAGGCTGGTAAAGATAGAACGCTGCCGCCTCGATGGGATTTCCCAAGGTGTCTTCCCAAAGGCTTAATCCATACCCAAGCTCTTCAAGGAGCGCCCGCTCGAATCGCCGCAACAGGCGATCGGGGCGAACCCCCTCCCCCAAATGACGGAGAACCGAGAGAATCTCCTCGTAAAGCTCAGGGTGGGCATCCTCTAGAGGCAAAAGCCGCATCAGGAGTTCCGCGACATAAAAGCCGCAGTAAAGGCCCTCGCCTTCCAGCCTCTGCCATCCCGGGACGCCTTCAATGGTGGTAAGGAGGCGAAGTTCGCCGCGACCGCTCAGCGTGTATCGAATTCTTGAAAAAGGAGTGAGATCCCCCGAAGGCTGGCGACCTCGCCGAACACCTTTTGCAAGAACACGGACCCGCCCGAGGTTTCGGGTCAGAAGATCCACAAGGGCGCTGGTTTCCCGATAGGCCCGGGTATGGAGAACAATGGCCTCATCCAGTGAGGCCGGCGAAGTCACAGACGCGGCAATGCCCTCGTCAATCGGTGTAGCCGAGACTTCGTAGTGCCCGTTCATCATCCGACCAGCCTTCCTTGACCTTGACCCAGAGCTGCAGGAATACTTTGCCGTCGATCAGCTTCTCCAGATCCAGCCGGGATCTTTCGCCGACCTTTTTCAGGACCTCGCCGCCCTTCCCGATCACGATCGCCTTCTGGCCGCTTCGTTCAACCAGGATCAGGGCCCGGATTCGCGTCAGTCCGTCCTCGACCTTGTATTCCTCGATCTCCACCGTCAGCGCATGAGGTACCTCTTGACCCAGGGAGCGAAGGAGCTTTTCCCGGATGATCTCCGAGGCCATAAATCGCATCGAGCGATCGGTCACCTGATCTTCAGGGAAAATCAGGTCGCCCTCAGGAAGGTACTGGAACAGCGTGGTCTCAAGTTCCTCGAGATTCAAACCCCGGAGCGCAGAAAGCGGAATCATGGCAGCAAACGAAAATTCATCTTCTGCGGCCTGCAGGAAGGGCAGCAAAATCTCCTTGTCTTCCATGCGATCAATCTTATTGATGGCGAGAATCACGGGAAGATTCGCCTGCCGGATGCGCCGGAGAACCAGCTCATCCTCGGCATGGAATTCGGGCTTATCGATCACCCAGAGAATGACATCGACGTCACTGAAGGCCGTCCCCGCAGCGCGGTTCAGGTACCGGTTCATCGCCCTTTTTTCGTTGGCGTGGATCCCCGGAGTATCCACGAAGATGGCCTGCCCTTCGGACGTCGTCTTGATCCCATGGATTCGATGCCGGGTCGTTTGCGGACGACGCGAGGTAATGCTGATCTTCTGACCGAGCAGATGATTCAGTAGGGTGGACTTTCCGACATTGGGTCGGCCAACAATGGCTACATAACCGGATTTCATGGCGCTGGGGCTGAATGAGACTTTGAGCACCCCGCACGCAACACCCGGGGGCACGGGCGTTGAACAGCATAGCACGCGGGGACCCTTGGGTGCCCCGCTCTGTGTCAATTCACGCACCGGCCCGAGGCATTCGCCTCAACCGGAAAGCCTCAACGAGGTGAGATGAAGCTGGTGCTGATGGCGCGCAGCGAGTTCCGGCAATCTTCGGAACTGGGCATTTTCGCCGCATCATCTGCGGCCAGGCAGGCACGGACCATGATGCGGGCCTCATCCAGATTTCCCGAGTACCAGGAAACACTCTTGGCCGTGCGGGACGGGATCAGCGAAGAGGATCCCACGCCAGGCCAGAAGGTAGAGGCCATGGCCAGTCCCACAACCGCGAATCCCAGCATGTAGCCGGAGCGTCCTGCAGAAGAACGCTGAGGTGAAAGCACAAAATTGGTGCGTTGATGCATTTGATGACTCCCCCTGAATCAAAAGTTGCACATAAAGCTTAAGCGCCGATGCCTGTGTTGACTGGCGCGTGGTGTTTTGCCCTTTATATCAAGCAAAAATGACGCCAGTATGAATTAGGATTTGATGCCCAACTCCGCGGTTAATCGCTCCAGCATGGTTTCGGCGGCGGCCTGCTCGGCCCGTTTGCGTGAAGACCCCTTCCCCTCAGAGGCCTCCTCAAAGACGGCAATTCGGCATTCCACCAGAAAATGCTGGTCATGCGGTTGCCCAATCACCGATTTCAGAGTGTAACCCGGCAAATCAAGACCGCGGGCTTGCATGGCCTCTTGAAGCCGCGTTTTGGGATCCTTTTTCCAGTCCCGAACGGATAAGCCTTCAATGTATTCATCGAAGAGCGCGAGAATCCAGACCCTGCAGGCGTCCATCCCTTGATCGACCAAGAGCGCGCCGATCAGGGCCTCCATGGCATCCGACAGAATGGAATCTCGCCGATAGCCCCCACTTTTCAGCTCGCCCGACCCCAGAATCAGGTAGTCGCCCAAGTTGAGCTTGCGGGCGATATTGGCGAGAGCCGTCTGATTGACCAGCGTGGCCCTTAAACGGCTCAAGACGCCTTCATCCGCATCGCCAAACTTTTGATACAGGCGCTCGGCAATCACGAATCCCAGAACGGAATCCCCTAAAAACTCAAGCCGCTCATTGTTGTCGGCGTGGGCGCTTCGATGCGTCAACGCCTGACGAATCAGCGCCGGATTCCGGAAATGAAGCCCCAGCTTCCGGAGCAGCTTGTCCGGATCCTGGATCAAATTGGAGGGTCGTGCGGAGGACAAGGCGTCAATCGAGAATCGTGCCAATGCGACTGAACGCGATTCCCGGTTTTCCGGAGTCCCAACTCATCCAGATAAAGAAGGCGCGACCGACGAGATTGCCTTCGGGGACCGCACCCCAAAAACGACTATCGTTGCTGTTATCGCGATTGTCGCCCATCACAAAATACTGTCCTTCAGGCACCACAAACTCGCCTTCCCTTGCCGCAGGGTCTTCCGAACGGACCAGGATCTGGTGGTGGAGCGTCTGAAGGTCTTCGGTCAGCAGCGCTTCACCGGTCATCGATTCACCCTGAGTGCCTCCGGCGTATCGACCCTCCGAGGTTTGCGCCATCGGAACCCCATTGATGAAAACCTGCTTGTGGTAATAGCCAATCCGGTCACCTGGAAGCCCGATCACCCGCTTGATGTAATCCACCGTAGGATCCTTCGGAAAGCGGAACACCACGATATCCCCACGCTTTGGCGCACCGTTCTCGATGATCTTGGTATTGAGGACCGGGAGCCTCACCCCGTAGGCAAACTTGTTGACGAGGATGAAGTCCCCCACCAGCAAGGTCGGCATCATGGATCCTGAGGGAATCCGGAAAGGCTCAAACAAGAAGGAGCGCAGCACCAGAACGATGAAGACGACCGGAAAAAACGAACGGGCATACTCCACCAGCACCGGCAACTGATCCACCGGCACACGACCGCGGACCCGCTCCACAGCAAGCCAGTAAAGCCCCGAGGTCACCCCGGTCACAAAGGTCGCAACGACCAGAAAAAAAGAAAAATCGTAGTCCATCAGGAATCCTTGCTGACGCGAAGCACCGCGAGGAAGGCTTCCTGCGGAATGTCAATTTTACCGACCTGCTTCATCCGTTTCTTACCCGCCTTCTGCTTCTCCAGAAGCTTTTTCTTTCGGGTGATGTCACCCCCGTAGCACTTGGCGAGAACGTTCTTTCGCATAGCCTTCACCGAAGACCTTGCAATAATCTTGGATCCGATCGCAGCCTGAATAGCCACTTCATACATTTGGCGCGGAATCAGGTCTTTCATCTTTTCAACCAGATCCCGACCGCGGGACTGGCTGATGTCCCGGTGGACAATCAATGACAGGGCATCCACCTTTTCAGCATTAATGAGGATATCGAGTCTGACCAAAGGCGCGGTCTGAAAGCGCAGGAACTCGTAATCAAAGGAGGCAAAACCCCGACTGACCGATTTCAGTCGGTCAAAGAAATCCAGAACCACCTCACTCAAGGGCAGCTCAAAGCTGACCGAGACCTGCCCACCCATGAACTGCATCCGCTTTTGAACGCCGCGCTTTTCAATGCAAAGGCTGAGGACATTCCCGAGATAATCCTGCGGCACCAGAATGTTGGCCTCGATAATCGGTTCACGGATTTCGACAATTTCATTCGGCAAAGGTAATTCCGAGGGATTATCGATGGCCACGGTCGTGTCGTCGGTCTTGAGCACCTCATAAACCACGGTCGGCGCCGTTGTAATGAGATCAAGATCATATTCCCGCTCCAATCGCTCCTGGATGATTTCCATGTGGAGCATCCCAAGGAAGCCGATACGAAACCCGAATCCGAGCGCCTGAGAGCTCTCCGGCTCGTACTGGAGTGCCGCATCATTGAGGGAGAGCTTATTCAAAGCCTCCCGAAGGTCTTCATAGTCATCGGATTCGACCGGATAGAGGCCAGCAAAGACTCGGGGCTGGACTTTCTGGAATCCCGGCAGGGCTTCACTGCAGGGAACATCGGTTGCCGTGATCGTATCGCCGACCGGCGCCCCAAAAATATCCTTTATGCCAGCGATCACAAAGCCGACTTCGCCGGTCTGGAGAACTTCCTTATTCAGTGATTTGGGCGTAAAGACCCCCAGCTTTTCGACCAGATGACTCTTGCCGGTCGACATCAACACGACTTTCTGTTTGCGATGAATCGAGCCGTTGACAACGCGGACCAGCGAAACCACCCCAAGATAGTTGTCGAACCAGGAGTCGATAATCAAGGCCTGAAGGGGGGCATTAGGATCTCCCTTCGGAGCCGGCACCTTCTCTACCAGCTGTTCCAGAAGGTCATCCACCCCAAGACCTGTCTTGGCACTGATCTTGAGGGCTTCATCCGCAGGCACACCAATGATCTCCTCGATCTCGGTGCAGACCCGCTCGGGTTCCGCTGAGGGGAGGTCAATCTTGTTCAGGACCGGGATCACCTCGAGGCCCTGTTCGATGGCGGTGTAGCAGTTCGCCACACTCTGCGCCTCAACGCCCTGAGCCGCATCCACCACCAGCAACGCCCCTTCACACGCCGCCAGAGAGCGCGATACCTCATAGGAGAAATCGACGTGACCGGGCGTATCGATCAGGTTGAGCTGATAGGTCTGACCATTCTTGGCCTTGTAAGAGAGCGTCACGCTCTGGGCCTTGATCGTGATCCCGCGCTCACGCTCGATATCCATCGAATCGAGGACCTGCGCCGACATTTCCCGTTCGGACAATCCGCCACAGGTCTGAATGAATCGGTCCGCCAGAGTCGACTTGCCGTGATCGATGTGCGCGATGATCGAGAAATTTCGAATGTTGTCTTGTTCAGCCACAATCAATCCTTGAGTTTCAGTGCCAGGAACTGCGAGCCCCCGCGACGGTGAACCAGCAGTGCCACTGACTTGTCCTTGGGCAGGGTCTTAACCACCTCTTCAAGGTGTTTGGCATCGCGAATCGGCTGATCCTGGATACTCAGAATGACGTCGCCGGGATGAATCCCGGCATCTGCCGCCGGACCCGGCTTGACGCCCGTGACCAGCGCCCCGCCCGTCTTCGGGAGTTCCAGCTGAGCCCTTTGCGCATCCGTGGGTGTGGCCGCCTGAAGATTGATACGGGGCAGAAGACCCCCTTGGGCCTCGGCCTTTGGATCCTTCTGCGCCAGCTGATCTTCATCGGGCAGCATGCCAATCTTGATCTGGATATTCTGACTTTTACCCTGACGCACCACCCGAAGGGTCGCCGTTTCACCAATCTTGGTGGCACCGACCATGGGCGGAAGGGCACTTGAAATCGGGATGTCGCGATCATTGAAGGCTTCGATGATGTCTCCCGGTTGAAGCCCTGCAGCCTGAGCCGGACTGTTCGGCAAGACGCGGGCTACCAATGCACCTTGAGGCTTCTTCATCCCGAAGGACTCGGCCAATTCGCGCGTGACATCCTGAATCTGGACACCCAGCCAACCCCGGGACACCTTGCCCCCGACCTTCAGCTGTTCAACCACGCTCATGGCGACATCGACGGGAATGGCAAAAGAAAGGCCCATGAAACCGCCGGTGCGGCTATAGATCTGGGAATTCACCCCAACCACCTCGCCCTCAAGATTGAACAGGGGGCCACCGGAGTTGCCGGGGTTGATGGCCACATCGGTCTGGATGAAGGGCACGTAATTATCGCTGGGGAGACTGCGACCCTTAGCGCTGACGATCCCCGCCGTGGCCGAGTGATCAAAGCCGAAGGGCGATCCAATGGCCAGGACCCATTCGCCCACCTTGAGTGAGTCCGAGGATCCGAGCTTGACCACCGGAAGGTCCTTGGCCTCCAACTTCAGAAGAGCGATATCGCTGCGTTTGTCAGAACCGATGATCTTGGCCACCAGTTCGCGGCGATCCTGCAAGCGGACGACGACCTCCTCCGCATCCTTCACCACATGATGGTTTGTGATCACATAGCCATCGCTGGAAATAATGAAACCGGATCCGAGCGACATGGATTCAGCCGGCGGCTCTCCACCACCGGGTGCCTGAGGCATTCCCGGCATTCCGGGTATCTGGGGGCCACCCTCACCAAAGTAGCGCCGAAGGAGATCATCAAAGGGCACCCCTTCAGGAAGCTCCAGGCCTTCGGGAGCTTGCATCTGGCCATGCGGCTGAGCCGCGACCTTCTGGGTCGTACTGATATTGACCACGGCCGCATTGTTCCTTTCCACCAGCCCGGTGAAATCGGGCAATTGCGCAAGGGCCAGCTGACAAAAGAACAGCAGGAAAGGAGCGAGAACTAACGCTCGGCGGACATGGGGCATCGGGGACTCCAATCGACGGTCAAGTCGACAATGATAATGAATTCGTGGGACAAAGGCTCGTATCGCCAAGCCTTTTTGGAGAGATCGGGCACATTCAAGGGATCACGACTCAGGATCCCGCGGGGAGAAACGCAGAAAATCAGGGTTTTGCCTTTTCGCCCAGTCCTTTGGCGATCAGCTCGACGGTCTTCAACGGGACTTCGCCCATCACGGTGATGAGATGACCCTGAAAATCGATGGCATCAACGTTCACAGCGCCCATCCGGCGGGGACCGGAAGGTTGCCGACCCTCACGAGGCTCGATATAGACGGAAACGGCAGAAAAGCCGTCACTGAGGAGAATCTGCTCAACCGGTACCGTCGAGGGCGGCTTTCGCAAGGTACTGTAGGCGACAATCTGGAAGCCCTCAGGAACATGCGCCAACGTCCAGCGCAGATCCCTGACCGGCAGCGATTCACGGTGGCTGATCTGCGTGATGGAATGCTGATTTTTCATCACCGGCTCAAGTTCACGCGGAGGAACCGGGTCACGGGTATTGATGGAAGTGAAAACCACCTGCTCAACCGACTGCCCTTCTTCGTTGATCACATCGAGCTTGAGCGGCAGACGAGTGGCCACATCGATCCAGAGAATCCGGCTGTAGCGAAAACCGTCGCGGGGCTCAAGAGCGACGACCTGCGTCTGGAGACCGGCAATATATTCGCGGCCCATCAGATTCACATGATAGACCCGTTCCAAAGCGCTCAAATCGTCAGGGAGCGACAATAGCAGCGAATGCTCCGACGGCCGCGTCTCAACGATCACCTGCTGCGTCTCCTGAGCATAGCGGCTGATGTTACTTCCGGTCCTAACGACCTCCCGAAGCGGGCTGTTCATCGAGACCAGACGTTCGCGCTCTACACCCTCGATTCGTGCATGGAAGAGCTTAAAACTGTCGACCTGCTGGTCCTTGATATAGGAGACATTGGCCTGATAGTTGAGGTCGCTGACCGCACGGTGCATGGATTTGAGCCAATCAATGCCCGTTTGGCTCTGGCTCTCCAATGCACCGATGGTGCCGGCATAAAAAATCGCGAAAATAAACGTAAAGGATGCCGGACACAGGTTTCGCATAACGCGGTCAAATCTCCTTATCAACGTCCTTGATTGCCACTGACCAGTCGAACCGACGGCATCAGTCCCTGCGAACCTGAAAGGTAGGCCGATTCATTGTGCATATTGAGGTATTCGCGAAGATCAGGCTCCATCGAAGCGTGAACGGCGGGCGTTGAAAGATTCACGCTGGCCAACATCTCGCTCGCCTTGTCGGGGGAGTAATGATTGACCGAGCGAACGACCATGATGGCCAAAGCCGCCATGGATGCCGCCAGCGCAAAGGTCGCGACTCTTTCACGGAATTCGTGACGTACGACGCGAGGCGAAAGGACGACCGGTTCCTGATCGATCGCCGCACGAACCCGGGCACTGAAGTCGATATCCGGGAGGGCACCCCCTTCAGAGCGGAGCACGGACCGCACCGCCTGGTAACGGTGGAATTTAGCGCGAAGTTCACGATCCGCGCGAAGGTCTTCAAGTACGGTCAATCCGTCCTTGGCATCCAGCGCATCATCCAGAAGAGCGCTCAGCTTTTCAGAGGCGTGTTCAGTATTCATGGGTCTCTACCGTAAAAGTGGTTCAAGTCGCTTATCAATGGCCTCACGGGCCCGAAAGATGCGCGAGCGGACAGTGCCGACCGGGCACCCCATCACCTGCGCAATTTCGTCATAACTGAGGCCATCGAACTCTCTGAGCGTAATGGCCGACCGCAATTCCTCCGGGAGGTTTTGCAGTGCATCCTGAATAACCGCCGCGATTTCGTCGGTCAAAAGGTGACTTTCAGGAGTCTCGTAAGACCTTAGACGCGTTCCACCCTCAAATTGTTCCGCATCTTCAATATCTATTTCATCATCGCTGGGTCGGCGACTTCTCATCGAGAGATGATTCTTCGCCGTGTTAATGGCGATTCGGTACAGCCACGTATAGAAGGCACTCTCACCCCTGAACCCCGGCAAGGCCCGGTAGGCCTTGATAAAGGTCTCCTGTGCCACGTCCATGGCTTCATGGTGATCCTTGACGTAGCGGTTGATCAATTGGGCAATCTTGTGCTGGTACTTTATGACCAGCGCGTCGAACGCTTTCTTGTCACCACGCTGTACGCGCCTGACTAACTCCTCATCGAGCTCTTCACCCATCGGGGGCTCATTTTCCTTATTTTCAGCCCCAACGGACTCGCTTGAGCGAGGCGGACGCCGAATAGTTGTAGTACGACAGGACATTCCCCCACCGGAAAACAACCCGGCAGACGACATGACCCCACTCTTAAACGAGCCGAGTATGCCAGACTCATCTCATGAATCCAGTGGTTCGACACGTAAAGTTTCAAAATTATCCCATGTCTTGAAAATTTTTCCTGAGCGTTCCTTGGCCCTCGGTTTTGCAGTAGCATCCTTCCCATCATGCCTAAGGGTTCAGCGCAGAACGATCTTCCACGCCACGCCACCTGCTTCGATGTCCTGATCATCGGCAGTGGTGCGGCCGGGCTGAGCCTTGCGTTGAGGGTAGCCGATCAGGCCCGGGTGGCCGTCCTCTCCAAGACCGCACTGGCCGAATCCAATACCCTTTATGCCCAAGGCGGGATTTCCGCCGTCCTCGATGAGGAAGACTCGATCGAATCGCACATCGAGGACACGCTGACCGCTGGCGCGGGGCTCTGTGATCCCGACATCGTGCGGCTGGTGGTCTCGCAAGGGAAAGACTGCATCGATTGGCTGCTCGACCACGGCGTTCCCTTCACCGAAGTCGCCTCAGATCAAGGCCAGCATCAGCTGCATTTAACGCGAGAAGGCGGCCATACCCATCGCCGCGTCGTGCATGCCGCCGACGCCACGGGCCGCGCGATCGAGACCTCGCTCGAACAACATGCACGCCAGCACCCCAACATTGCACTTTTTGAATACTGTAATGCCGTCGACCTGATCACCGGTGCCAAAATCGGTCAGCCCCACAGGGGCGTCGTGGGCGCCTATGTCCTAGATGGCCGGACCCAACGCATCGAGACCTTTCGCGCTCGAACCGTCGTGGTGGCTTCTGGCGGTGCCAGCAAGGTCTATCTTTACACCAGCAACCCCGACATTGCGACGGGTGACGGAATTGCGATGGCCTGGCGTGCCGGCGCCAATGTCGCCAACATGGAATTCATCCAATTCCATCCGACCTGCCTTTATCACCCGCATGCCCGCTCCTTTCTGATCTCAGAGGCCGTTCGCGGCGAAGGGGGCCGCCTCCTGTTACGCGATGGCAGCCCCTTCATGCAGCGCTTTGATCCCCGAGGCGAACTTGCGCCGCGCGACATCGTCGCCCGCGCCATCGATCATGAGATGAAGCGACTCGGCGAGGACTGCGTTTTCCTCGACATCTCGCATCGTCCGGCCGATTTCATTCGTGATCACTTCCCGAACATTCATGCGCGTTGCCTGGAGCTTGGAATTGACATGACGCGGCAGCCGATCCCAGTGGTGCCGGCAGCGCACTACACCTGCGGCGGAATCCTGACCGACCATCATGCCTGCACCAACGTTCCCGGTCTTTTGGCTATTGGTGAAGCAGCTTCTACCGGACTTCACGGGGCCAACCGCATGGCCAGCAACTCCCTCCTGGAATGTCTGGTCTTTGCCAAGCGGGCGGGAGAATGGATTCTCGGCCATCTCGATGAACGGCCCCTTCCTCCTGAACTTCCCGAATGGGATGAGTCGAAGGTCACGGATTCTGACGAGGAAGTCGTCGTCGCCCACAATTGGGACGAAATTCGACGCTTCATGTGGGATTATGTCGGCATCGTCCGGACGGATAAGCGTTTGGAGCGGGCGTTGCACCGCGTGGGACTTCTCAAGCAGGAAATCGCTGACTACTACGGCAACTTCCGCGTGACCAACGATCTACTGGAATTGCGCAATCTCGCCATTGTGGCGGAGCTCATCATCCGTTCTGCCCAGTTACGCAAGGAAAGCCGCGGCCTTCACTTCACGCTGGATTATCCGGAAGCCGATACCGCATCCCCGCCCAAGAACACCATCCTTCGCCCCCGAAACGCGCCGTGAAGGCTGTCGCAATCCTGAATCCGGGGCCACAATCACGCCTCGTACTGATCGAAGAACCCATCCCGACGCCGGGTGCCGGCGAAGTCCTGATCAAGGTGATGGCGGCTGGCGTCAATCGCGGCGACCTTTTACAGCGTCAAGGCCGTTACCCCCCCCCGCCGGGCGCCTCTCCCCTCCCTGGACTTGAAGTCGCGGGAGAGGTGATCGGCCTTGGGGCCAACACCCCAAGTCTCTCGAGGGGTTCACGGGTTTGCGCTTTACTCAGCGGCGGCGGTTATGCGGAATACGTCACTGCGCCTTCGGCACTCTGCTTTGAAATACCACAGCATCTCTCCTACGCCGAGGCCGCAGCCCTCCCGGAGGCCCTGTTCACCGTCTGGGACAATGTTTTTCGCCGCGGCCGACTGGTCGCCGGCGAAACCTTGCTGATTCAGGGCGGGACCAGCGGAATCGGCATGCTGGCCATCCTCCTGGCCCGCCACTTCGGCGCCCAAGTGATCGCAACCGCAGGCAGTGAAGCGAAGTGCTCGGCCCTTGAACGGCAGGGCGCAATCCCGATCCATTATCGTTCAGAGGATCTAAAATCCCGCATCAACGACCTGACCCAAGATCAAGGGGTCGACGTGATCCTCGATCTTGTCGGGGGGCCCCTCCTCGGGATCCACCTTGAACTTTTGCGCGAGGAGGGCCGACTGGTCCTGATTGCAGTGCAAGGCGGCTATAAGACAGAGGTCAATCTTCTGCCGATCCTGACCAAGCGGCTCACCCTGACCGGATCGACCCTCCGCTCGCGAAGCCTCAGCGAAAAATCCGCGCTGGCTCAAGATCTTCGGCGAGAGGTATGGCCCCTGATTGAAGGGCGTCTCATCCAACCCACCCTGGCGGCCCGGTTCCCTCTGGAGGAGGCGGAGTCGGCGCATGCCTTGATGACCTCAAGCCTGCACATTGGAAAGATCATTCTGGAGGTTCCCTGGTGAAACGCTTTCAATGGATGACGTCTCCCCTGCTTCTCGCGCTCCTGACTCCGACCCTGACCCGGGCGGACCTCGCTCAGGGCCTTGATGCCGCTGCCCGGGAGGATTGGGCGACCGCTTACCGGGAATTTAAAGAGTCCGCCTTGCGTGGCAACGCCAATGCCGCGGTCAACCTCGGCAATCTCTACATGCGAGGCCTGGGGGTCCCGCAGGATTACGCCCAAGCCCGTGCCTGGTATGAAAAGGCGGCGCTGGAAAGTAACCCCATCGGGGAGGCCAAGCTCGGGGTCCTTTATTACGTGGGACTTGGGGTGGATGAAAACCGAACCCGGGCGGCCGAGTGGTTCCAGAAGGCGGGCGATCAGGGCGATGCCCACTCCGCGATGACCCTGGGTGAAATGTACCTCGCCGGGGACGGCGTTCCCCAGAGCCGAACCGAGGCCTATGTCTGGTACACCATCGCCAGTGAACTGGGGTACCGGGAGGCGGAGCAGCCGCGGATCAAACTGGCCGCTGAATTGCCCGGAGCGGAGATCAGCGCGGCCCTTGAACGGGTCGACATCTGGCGAAAGAGCTACGCATTGCAGGTGGAGAAGGCATCGCGACTGACCGCCAAGAAAACCAAACCTGCAGATGCCGGCGTACCCACGCCGGATGCGGCCCATCCAGAGTCAACGCCTTCTTCCGCAATGCCAAAGGCGGAGAAGAAGACAACACGGAAGAAGAAGTCCGAGGGTCTCAAGCGGGAAGACCGCCCCAAGGGCTAATCAACCGAAGTGGCAGACGTAGTCCAGAAATTCGATCGTTTCAATATCAAAAGCCGAATTGCCTGCGACCGAAAATCGCTCACCGGCCCCGTACTGACGCCACTCCGTCTCACCCTCCAAGCGCACACGGCAAACGCCCCCGGTGATTTCCATAATCTCCGGAGCCCCCGTCGTAAAGCGAAGGGTCGAAGGAAAGATCACGCCGACCGTCTTGCGGGTGCCGTCCTCAAGATGAATGGTGTGACTGACGCACTTGCCGTCAAAATAAACATTGCTCTTAAGAGTGAGGTCAACCTGGGTGTACTGGGACATTGAGGGGCTCCGTGGGGCAAAAGCTCAGAACGCTTGTGTTTTAGATCAGAATGATAAGCAGGGCGAGAAAAACGGCGCCCGAAATAATTTTTTGAATGAGGGTCAGTGCTTCCCAAGCCAGATGAACCTGCTTGACCCGTATCCGAAACCAGCGCCGCAACCTGGGCCAGTGTTCGTCTCGCAGCTTCCGGTAGGTGAAGCGACCGACCATAAGCAGCAAGACCAGCTTGAGGGGCGTCAGACCTAAAGCAGTCGCGATTTCAGAGTAGCGTTCGGCTTCGTGAGGAAAATGATGCTTTAGATAATCCGCCAACTGGTCTTCAAGCCATTCTTCCGGGGCTTCGATCAAAACCAGCCAGATTTTTTCGAGCACCTCGAAGAGAAACTCGAAGAAATGAAGCCCAAAATCGATGAGCAACTCACCGAGAACGAACATGGCAACGAAGGTGCCAAGGAACCAGTAAAACGGTTTCCAGCTGGCCTCGATGAACTCTTCATCGTCACGTTCAGCCGGATCAGGCCCGACGTCCTTTTTCAGATCTGGATCACGCATGAAAGAAGAGAAAAGCGTCACGGTAAAACCCCAAAGATTATCGGTGTTCTGACATAGACACAAGCCGAGTCCAAAAGTGCCCTCGGGCTTCCCTCCGCGCCGAAAATCTCTCTCATCTATCGCTCTGCCGGACTTGCGATGGTCAAGGTATGGTATATTTGGCGCCGCCGTAATGAAGGCAAAAAATCATGGGTCGGCATGGAATGGTTTCCAAGGCCCCAGCAAAAAATAAAGGAAATTGCTCCAACCGCCGAGGTGCTAGTCCTTAGCCCCCGCACCCAAACGCACCGGGACCTTCATGGAAATCAAAGAGTGGCTGCAGGTCTGGCAGTTCGACCATAACCCCTTCGTCATCTTCGACGCCGACCGCGATCCCT
>JBDKLO010000054.1:0-4151 GCA_039795615.1 Pseudomonadota bacterium | reverse complement strand
AACGGGCGTGGAGGATTCGCTCATGACGTCTCTTGCGGATAGGGATTGGGGTGGGGGATCACGGGTGTTAGGATAAAGAATTCAGCTCAGGGCGACAAGGTAACCCATGTCCGTTGATCTCGATTTCGACACCATCCAGGACCTCATGATTCGGGGTGAACTTTCAGGGAGTGCCGCGGAAGTCCACGGTCACCTCTCCGGCATGCTCTGCATGGATACCGCCACCGACCCCGCCCAATGGCTTGAGGATTTTTTTGGTGACGAAACCCCTCAGGAAGGGGAATACGACCGCGAAACCTTTGAAGCCCTTTACCGTCAAACCCGTCGACAACTGACGGATCCCGACTTCAGTTTCCAGCCTCTGCTTCCCGATGATCAGGAGTCTCTGGATAGTCGGGCCCTTGCCTTGGGTGAATGGTGCCATGGCTTCCTTCAGGGGCTCGGGTACTCGGGGGAAACCAGCGAATGGCCGGGTGAATCGAATGAAATCCTGCGTGATTTTCTGGAAATTGTCCGCTTGGACGTGCAGACGGCCGAGGACGCCGATGAAGAAGCTTATGCTGAACTCACCGAGTATGTTCGTGTGGGGGTGCAAGTCATCCAAAGCGAACTCGATGCGATGACGCCCGAAGGACGACACTGAAATGGCAAATCTTTCTCCCCGAGAATTTAAGGAAAGACGGCGTCGCCTGATGAAGGCGATGAAAAAGAACAGCATCGCGATCATCGCAAGTGCACCCGCCGTCATCCGCAATCGCGATGTCGAATACCCCTTCAGGCAACACAGTGATTTTCACTACCTCACGGGCTTTCATGAGCCCGAAGCCGTTGCGATTCTGATTCCGGGTCGAAAAGAAGGACCCTTTCTCCTCTTTTGCCGTCCTTTCGATCCCGAGAAGGCCATCTGGACGGGCCGTCATGCAGGGCTTGAGGGCGCGATCGACGATCATGGTGCCGATGCTGCTTTCCCCATCGAGACCCTGGAGTCAGAGCTTCCAGGGCTCCTTCGCGACTGCGATCAGGTTTATTTTCCGATCGGGCAGGATGCCGAACTCGATGAGGCCGTCTTTGGCGCCGTTCGAACTCTCCGTCATGAAGCCCGATCCGGAACCGTACCTCCCGGAACCTTTACCGATATCGAGCCCCTGATCCATGAGCAGCGCCTGATCAAGTCGCCCCAGGAAATTCGGGTCATGCGAAAAGCGGCCGCCGTCTCGGTCTTGGGACATCTTCGCGCCATGCGGACCACGCGACCCGGCCTTTATGAATACGACATCGAGGCCGAACTCGCGCATGAATTTGCCCGAAACGGCATGCGAAATCTGGCCTACCCCAGCATCGTTGCCGGCGGGGACAATGCCTGTGTCCTTCACTACACCGAGAATGATCAGAAACTCAAGGATGGCGATCTTCTTCTGATTGATGCCGGTGCGGAATACCAGAATTACGCCTCCGACATTACCCGGACCTTTCCCATTAATGGCAAGTTCAGCCCGGCGCAACGACAGCTGTATGACGTTGTCCTCGATGCACAGCTCGCCGCGATCGATACCATCCGGCCGGGTACCCCCTGGAATGCACCCCATGACGCGGCCGTCAGGGTTCTCACTCAGGGCTTGGTCCGGTTGGGGCTCCTTAAAGGCAAGCCCTCTTCTCTGATTCGTTCAGAGGCCTATCGAAAGTTCTATATGCACCGGACAGGTCACTGGCTGGGCATGGATGTCCATGATGTCGGCGCCTATCGGATCAACGGCGCCTGGCGTCCGCTGGAAGCCGGAATGGTCCTGACCGTCGAGCCGGGTCTTTATGTCGCTCCCGGATGTCCGGACGTCGATCCCGCCTTTCATGGCATTGGCATTCGGATCGAAGATGACGTTCTGGTCACCCCGGAGGGCTATGAGGTTCTGACCCGGGATCTTCCCAAGCGGGCCCAAGACATTGAACACCTGATGGCTGCGTTCCGATGACCCCTGATTTTGATCTCATCATTGTGGGTGGGGGCCTTGTGGGCGGAAGTCTGGCACTCGCTCTTCGGGGAACGCCGCTCAAGATAGCCGTCATCGAGGCACAAACGGATGCCGAGCGTGCCCAAGCCGCCACCGGCGATCGCGCGCTGGCCCTTTCGCGCAATACCGTCCAGGCCCTTCGCGGGCTCGGGGTATTCGAGGCGGTCGAAAATCAGGCCGCACCGATCCGGCGAATTCATATTTCGGATCGAGGACACTTTGGTAAGGCGCGATTGGAGGCTAAGGATCGTGGGGTGGATGCTCTGGGGCATGTTGTTGTCGCCCGGGGACTGGAACAATCGATCGCAGAGGCCATGGCCGAAGAGAAGGCCATCACCGCCTTTCAGCCGGCCCGGATTCTGAGCCTCAAGGCTGGGCCAGAGAGTATTTTGGTTTCGCTGCGCTCCGGAAATCAGGATCGGGTGATTTCTGCGCGTCTGGTCGTTGCCGCAGATGGCGGCAACTCAACCGTCCGCTCTCTCCTGAGCATTCCACAAGCCGTCAAAGACTACCAACAAACGGCCGTTGTGACGGAGGTGACGACCTCAAAAGATCATCAGGGTACGGCCTTTGAACGCTTTACTCGCTCGGGCCCCTTGGCGCTCCTTCCGCTGGGTCCCAAGCGCTGTTCGGTGGTTTGGACACTGAACTCCGAGGATGCCGAGGACGTTTTAAGGGAAGGCGAAAGCGAATTCGTCGCTCAGCTTCAGGACGCCTTTGGGCACTGGCTCGGGACCTTGACGCTGGCCCGAAAACCCCAAGGCTTCCCATTGAAGCTGATCCGAGCCGAACAGATGACCGACGACCGCGTCATTCTGATTGGGAACGCGATGCACACCATCCACCCGGTTGCAGGCCAGGGATTCAATCTTGGGCTTCGCGATGCCGCCGTCCTGGCGGAACGCATTGCGGCTCGCCACCGATTGGGTGAGGACATTGGCGATGCAGGATTCCTGGCGCAGTATGCTGCAGCCCGCAAAAGTGACCTTGCGACGGTGATTCGATTTACCGATAGCCTGATCCGGATCTTCTCCAATGAGCTTCCACCGCTGGTCGCCCTCCGAAATCTCGCTCTTCTGACCTTCGACCGCCTCCCTTTTGCCAAAAGACTTCTGGCCCGACGCGCGATGGGGTACGGCAGCAGCCGCTGAACCAATCCTCAATTCCAGTGTCAGAGTGAGAGCGAGGATGCATAAAGGCATTCCAAGGGTGCCGTTTTTGACGGGGATCCCCCCTGAACCCTATAGTGACGGCCATTCTCTACCAGCATTTCGATTCTCAGTGGTAACGCTATGAAATACGTATTTTGGGCCATGGGCCTTCTGGCCGTGATGTACTTCATGTCCGCCTTTACACAGAATGCCCGCGGGATCGATGGTTCGAGCCAAAGGTCTGCCGCGAACTCTGTCAAAAAACTGAAGCGTTACATGACGACCCAACAGCAGCACATCTTTGAAACCTCTTACGGGGTCTTGGGAGTCATCAAATCCAAGGAAGGCCCGGATGCATTCCTGCCCTTCGTCGATGGAAAATCGCCCGAGGAAATCATCGATCTGGCTCGGGGAGAGGTTGCAAAACGGATTGCCGCGGGTGATCCCGACCTTGTGAAATATGGCAGCTGGGAAAATCTGGTGGGTCTTGGAACCGAAACACAGGGCACCAATACCGACAGTAAACCGGTCTCAGCGCAGCCCTTAAGAAACAGCGAGCGTGCCAGCCGAAACCTGACACCGGGCCCCACCCCCGTCTCTCAGCCCGCACACTGATTGATTCTACTTTTCGCTGGTGAGACGCAGTGCCTCCCGGTACAGCGTCTCACGGCGTTCTCCCGTAATCTCGGCCGCCATCTGACTCGCCGAGCGAACGGAGAGCTCATTCAGCAAAATGGTCAGGATCCTGAGGGCTTCCGCTCCAATGCCTTCTTCCCGGTCTTTTGGGTCATCCCCTTCGACCACCACAACAAACTCCCCCTTCTGCATATCGGCATCGGCCTCCACCAGCGCGGCGGCGAGCCCCACCGTCGTTGCACAAATCGTTTCAAATCGTTTGGTGAGTTCCCGGCCAATCACCAGGCGTCGGGTATCAGGGAAGACCGTTGCCAGATCCTTCAAGGTTTCGAGCACCCGGTGCGAAGATTCATAGAAA
>JBDKLO010000053.1:0-2645 GCA_039795615.1 Pseudomonadota bacterium | reverse complement strand
AAGGTCAGGGAAGAATTGAGACCGGGGGCTCTGCCATTCTCTCCGCCTGATTCAAAAGCTCATGGGTTCGCTCGACCCAGTAGGAAGGCGTTCCGAAATCGGGAAACGCGCGAGGGAAGGCCGGATCCTGTGTTCGCGCCGAAAGCCATTCGGTGTAGTGAATGAGTCTCAGGGTCCGAAGGGGTTCCATCAGGCGAAGTTCCCGAAGGTCAAAATGCTCGAAGGTGTCATAGCCTTCGATCAAGGTCATCAGGGCCATCCGACGATCAGCATCATCGCCCTGAGCCAGCATCCAGAGATCCTGGACCCTCGGGCCCATGCGGGCATCATCGAAATCCAGAAGCAGGGGCCCCTCAGGAGTGGCAAGGATGTTTCCAGGATAGGCATCGGCATGGACCCTGATCGAGGCGAGGGGTCCGGTGGATGCAAAGGCGTCATCGATCAAGGTGAGGGCGGCTTCGAGGGCTTCGTGATAGGCCGTAAGCAGGTTCGATGGAATGAAACCGCCTTCAAGCAGTCTTTGACCTGGGACATGTCCATAGCTCAGGGGATCAATCGAGGGGCGGTGATGGAAGGGGCGAAGCTTGCCGACGGCATGGATACGGGCGACCAATCGTCCAAGGGATTCCAGCGTATCAAGATCCTCGGTTTCGGGGGGGCGTCCTCCGATGCGTGGTGAGAGTGAAAAGCGAAAATCGGCAAAGTAGAAGAGCGATCTTCCTTCAGCATCCTCCAGCATGGGCGCAACTGGAATTTCGGCTTCCTCAAGATCCTTCAGGAACTGATGCTCTTCCAGAATGGCTTCATCGCTCCATCGACCCGGGCGGTAGAACTTGGCGATGGCAAATCCGTCGTCTTCAAGACCCACTTGAAAGACCCGATTTTCATAGCTATTGAGGGCCATGATGCGACCATCGGGCTGCCATCCGGCCGATTCCAGCGCATCACCAATGAGATCAGGGGTGAGGGTCTCGAAGGGGTGAGGGTCGGGTGGGAGGTGTGACATGGGGATCCGATGGGGTTTGTTAGAATCCGAGGATACTCCCTTTAGGTCACGCCATGCCCACACTGCTTCAATTGATCTACAAGTTGCCGTTGTGGCTGTCCTGTAGCGCGCTGATTCTCCTCTACAGTTTCATCTCGACGCTGCTCTTTCTCCTTTTTGCCCGTCGGATCCATGAGAAGTTCAGAATCTCTGATGACACCAATAACGTCATCAGTGGTGTGCTTTCGACGATTGGCGTTCTTTATGGGCTGCTGCTGGGTCTGGTTTCGGTCGACAACTGGGACAACTACGATGATGCCCGAAGCCTAAGTGCCACGGAAGCGGCGTCCATTTCCGCCTTTTATCGGGATGTGGCCATCCTTCATCACCCCAAAGGACCGGCCCTTCAGGGCGATGTCCGCAACTATCTTCGTAAAATCATTACCGAGGAGTTTCCTGCCTATAACGAGGGTAACGTACCCGCCGGAAGCTACCACCTTCTGGATGCTATTCACCGCGATCTCGTCAGTTATTTACCGGAGGGACCCGTTGAGCTCCAGTTCTACAAGGAGGCCGTCAGTCATTTCAACCGGATGGTGGAACTTCGGGATCTTCGGATCGATTCCGTCGCCCATGATGGCGTTCCCGTGGTGTTTTGGTACGCCATCGTTTTGGGTTCCCTGGTCATCATCCTGGTCAGTTTTTTCTTTCACATGCCGTCCTATGGCGGGCACCTTTTTTTGGTGAACTGCATCACCTTTTTTACTGCCGTCATGGTGTTTCTGATCCTGGCAGTCGATAACCCCTGGCGTGGCACCATATCCGTCACACCGGGGCCTTATGCCGAAGTGCTCAACCGAACATTGCCCTCACTGGCGGTTCCAGAGGCGGCTCGGCAAACCCCTGATCCCTGAGAATAGAGGGCCTGAAGTTTCTGACCCCCTAAGGGTTTTGTTCCAGATGCTGTTCGGGGCAAAGGTGACGGTGTTGTGGCCTAACAAAGGCTTCTGGCTACACGGTTTTTGAACGTCCAAGAGGGCTGATTCGGGTGAAAGCCACGATGAATCATCAGATCGCGAAATTGAACCTGATTGGGGGACGATCCCTCCTTTCTTTCTTTTGTTTCGCAATCTCTCTCTCAAGTGGCGTATTTGCGGCCGGTGGCATCGTTACGGATGGAACGGTCGGAGCGCCCGGAAATTTAGGCGCCAGCCACACGCTATCTGGGGGCGGGAATACCCCTGAGATGGTTACCGTGACTCAGGCCATGGGGTCCACGGCAGGAACAAACCTTTTTCACAGCTTCTCGGAATTCAACATTGCCTCAGGTCAGAAAGTCACGTTTACCGAAGACAAGGCAGGATTCATACAGAACGTCATTGCGAGGGTCACAGGAAATGAGGCCTCACACATTCACGGAACACTTAGCGTCACCCCAGAGGGGAAGGCTAATTTCTATCTTTTAAACCCCAATGGCGTTCTTTTTGGAAATGGAGCTCAAATTGATGTTCCAGGGGATTTTCATGTCACCACGGCAAGTTACGTCAAATTTCAGGATGGGGCTAAATATGGCGCCGATCCTGTCACAAGCCGGCTTTCAAGTAGCGCTCCCTCCGCGTTTGGTTTTACCGAGGCCTCCAAATCAACCAATGTCCTGATT